>JBHIBD010000001.1:0-94376 GCA_046758865.1 Candidatus Brocadiales bacterium
GGTGACCCCTACGGGATTCGAACCCGTGCTCTCAGATCGAAAATCTGATGTCCTAATTTTTAACCCAATATATTCAAACATCTTATAGAAATCAAGTTTTAAGTGGGCCTTATTGGGACCCATAATTTACCCCTTTTGAGCTAGAACTAGCACCTTTTCCTCGCCAGAAAATTGAGCATAAGGCAGCCTCCTAATAGCGTGTCTTTCTTCGTCCGGGAGTGTCCTAGCATATATCTCCATCGTGATATTTATCCGCTTGTGGCCTGCTAGTTTTTGGACTACTTTAGGGTTTGCCCCTCCCCTCAATAGGGAGCTTATGAAAGTGTAGCGTAGGCTGTGGATGTCAAGACCGTCTTGGTTAAGGCCAGCCCTTCTTAGAGTCCTTTTGAACACAGTTAAAAGATGATTCCTTAACGGGTTGCCCTTGCTGTTGACAAAAACATACTTAGAGGTGGCGTTACTCTTAAGCCTTTTAAAGGCCTCGTAAAGCTCGTCCGCCAGAGGAATACTCCTTATCTCTCCCGTCTTGGTGCTGAAGTCCTCTTTGGACTGTACTAATACCTCTCTGGACTCCCAATCAATATCATCCCAGGTTAGATTGACGAGCTCAGACTTTCGTAGGCCGGTAGTAAGGAAGCATAGCCACACGGATTTATAGATAGGGCTAGAAGCTTGAAGAAGCCTATCTATCTCCTCACCCGAGAGGATACGTCTAAACCGCTTTTGCCTCACCTTGAGGGGCCTTAAATCCACAATAGGATTGCTGCCGATAAGCCCTGTCTTTACTCCATAGTCCAACATCTGCCTCAGAGTCTGGACTTCCAGGTTGACGGTGCGTTCTGAAACCTGCCCTAGTCTACCCTCTATGTAGGCATCAAGTAAAGAAGGTATTATTTCAGACACAAGGTTGACTTTAAGGTCTTTCAAGATTAGTTCTAGGTCTTGGCGGTAGCCCTCAAAAGTTCTAGGTTTTAGGGTAAGCTTCTTATGTTTCAGGAAGGCATCCTTGAGGTCTATTAGTCTGTAGTGATTGTCCTTAAGGCCATATTCACCCCTTACTGCCCGACCCTCAAGCTCTTTAAGTACTTGCAAGGCCACTAGGCGTTCCCCCGACACAGATTTTTTGGTCCGCTTTTTGCCCACGTAATAATCCACATAATATCTTCTGCCTCTCTTAAAAACTCTACCCATTGACCACCCCTCCTCTTGATTGGACTGATAAGATTTTAGGGTGGGAACTATACTCCTCTGAAGGTTTTTTTGCAACCCTTCTCCTTCTTCTGGCCTTATTTGCTGTCCTCTGTATAGCCTGGTGGACTTCCTCCAGGATAAACCGGGGATTGCCACCTAAGCGATAGAAGGGAAGGTCTCCTCTTGCCATGAGACGGCGTACTGTTCTTACACTACAGGACAAGAATTTAGCGGTCTCATCAAGAGTTATATATCGCTCAGGTAAATCTACCCTCAAAACAGCCTCCCTATCTACATAGTTTAGGGCCTCTTACTGTGGGCATCTTCCCGCTCTGCCACAACCTTACCCCACCATGTAACTCACCATATTATCTTTGCTCGTCAGATATAGTGAGTGGCACGGTGGGGTAAACCAGTGTTTTACGCTTATCTGAAGGGTCTTGCTCTTGGGTAATAAGACCCGCAACTTCAAGCATTGGAAGGATTTGCTGCCGCAACTGGATAGTGTCTAGCATCCTCCCGTAAACCTCAAAATGCCTCTCTAGTATTTCCTGCCTGCTTAGGCCAAACTGCCCTACCCCACCCCCGAACTCACTATTTTTTTCCTCATTCTTCTCTTTCCAGGCGGGAAGGATGACCTCCTGAAAGAGATTATAGACATAAGGCGATAAGTTCAGCTCCTGGCTGGTAGAAATCTCCTCCCAAATTTTAAAGGCTTCTTCTACATCTTCTTCGTTGGCAGTAATAATTGAGCCATTCCTTTTCCTGTGCCAGAAATTCAACAAGGCGAAAGACTTAATAAGAGAGATAAGTCTTTTAATATCCCTTTGATGTCTTGGCTTTAGTGCCTTAAGTTGTTTGAAGAATCTCTCCTCCAACTGTATCCTTAACTCAGGGGGAATTTTCACTTCTTTGACATTTTCCTGCTTGATTGCCAATATACGTTGCTTCAAGAGCTTGCGCACAGGGTTTTCCTCTAGCCATGCCTTGTACGCATCATTATCGGCCTCCTTCTTTATGGTCTCTTGGATTCCTTGCCTGATTTTCTCCTGGTTGACTTCTGGACTGAGAAGGAAGAAGCGTGTTGCTTCTTGTTCATCAATGCGTATCCCTGCCGTGCAGAAAATGACTGCTGGAAACCCCTTTATGAATATATTTTTTGTTCTCAATCCGGCCTTCTGGGTTTTATCAGTAATCTTCAACCTAATCTCTTTCTTGTCGTGAGACAGAAGTGGCCGCAGATGCTGTAAGAGTAGCGTGTGTGGCTGGTCCAAAAAAATGAGAATCTTTCTGGACAAATCAACAATATAACCTTCTTTCTCTTTTTTGTATTTCCCCACATCGTGGAAAAATGCGGTAGGACTACAATATCCTACTTCAATAACGTCCTCTTCTGGGAATAATTGAGCGATCTCTGTGGGAATATATGACTTGCCCGTTGACGATGGAGCATTGAAGCTAGTGTTTGACTGAGAGTGCTCAGTATAAGCAGAGAGTTCACACAAGAAAGTTACGAGTTTGTTCACCTTGTCCTTTTTAATTGTTAATCCCAATATTTCTACAAGTTCCTGGGACGACAACGGCTTAAATTTTGTGGTATCAATTGGTTCCGTCTCTCCTGATAAATTACGTACTTCACGGTCTGTATACCAAGAAGCCATGCCTTCAAACTCTGGCCCTTCGGTAGTGGTTCTGGGTAAACGGAATGATTCCATGGCAGAATGACCTGCCTCCAGATAATCGTCTACACCCTGTTTTTCTCCATTAGGCCCAGAAGGTATCTTGTAAAAGTAAACATCTGCGTCAAGTTCTTTCAGTTGCACGCCGAGTGTATAAGCTGCCCGCCTTAAATCTCCTCTTTCCTCATCCCACACGTCAGAGTCCAGCACGATTCTAACCGTGCGTCTTGTAGATGCATCGGCCCAGACTATCTTCTTAAAGTCAGTCAGTAAGTAACCGTTACTTTGATGGCACCAGATACCCGCAATGGCGATTGTAGGGTAGCCTTCCTGCTGTAGTCGCAAGGCTTTCTTTTCACCCTCAACGATGTTCAAAGCAAGAATAGGACTCTTTAAAGTTCCGTTTGCCTCTGGTGGGATATACAGGCGGCTGCCCGTGCCTTTCTTTTGATGATACTTTTGAGTATGGCCATCCTTGTCTTTTAGTGGTGGGTATAGTTTATATCTTGTAAAGCCATCGCAATCTGGGTACGGAAAGGCTAACATTGACTTTATCCGTGGGTCGGGATTTATCTTTGATATGTCTCCTGGGCACACAGAATATATACCAGCCTCCTTGATAGTGTCGTTCGTGAGTCCGCTCTTTCTTAAATCATCAAGATGTTCAGGGTGTAATACCACGCTCAACGCCTCTTAAGGATTCTAGGAACCGTAATTTTTCTCTCACTCTTCTAGTTTCCTTCTTTAACAATATCTTCCCTGGCAAATCCGCCACCTGCCGGGCTTGGTGGAGATAGTGGGCATACATTAAAAGTTTATCCTCTCGACATACGGGTCTGAATTTATTATCTTGTTTCTTGTCTAATATCCTGTTGTACATCTGTTTCACTCACGGGCCCCACTTGCCCGGCAGGGCCTTCTCTATTTAGTTAACTCCTTCTGGAAACAACTCCTTAATAGTAAGTCCCAACGCCTTTGCTAGGGCTTCTTTTTGATGTTCTTTGAGGCAGTTATAGCCCCTCTCTGCGTAGCTGATCTTCACCTGCGCTACCCCACTCAACTCAGCAAGCGCATATTGTGTAAGGCCTTTTTTCAGCCGTTCAAGACGTAAAGGATGTAATAAATCTATAATCATCAAAGACAATTCTAAGGAAAAAAATAAGAAAATAAACGGAAGATGAGTGGGGGGTGCTTACAAACCGCTAGGAGTGACGGACCTTATCGCCCTATTTGCCTTGCGATAGGCACTGCGGGCCGCATCTATGCGGGCTAGTAACACATCTTTGTCCTGGGTTGGTTCTATTTTCTTAACTATTTCTTCATAAGTCTTACCTGCCTTATGCATATCATAGATTGGCCAAAGGTCGTAACTGGTTGTTCTTTGTTTCTTTTTTGGTAGCTTGACTTTTTTACGATAGAAACTAAGTTCCTGCTCAAATCCCTTTAATATTTCCTTTCTTGTTGCCCAAAGATCAACTTTTAAAGTAAGATAACGGCCTTTCTCCAGATGTGGGGTGTAGTCTATTTGACGCTCAGGATGTTTCCGCCCCTTTTTTCTCTTTATGGCTACTAATTCATCGAAAGGTACTTCTACCCACTTCTTCCCTGTTTTCTTTAGTCTTTTCCCCATTTGGTGAGGAATCACTTTTACTGCGCCGGACAATACGTCTCCCGCTTGAAAAATTTCCTCAGACCATGCACCCCCTTCATAGGCTGATCGCTTTACCTTGTGCGGATCTGGAAGGAAAGGCAAATTCCATTTCTTTATAATCCTCTCGTATTCTTTTTGATCCTTTACGCTTCCGTCTGGTGTGATGACATGGTTATAATCTTGTCCGTATTCAGGATGGCGCATGATGGCATGAAATCTATTGTACTGACTTAGTTTAATTGCTATCTCTCCATAAAAGCATTATTTAAAGTAAAGAACATATTTATGGATTACAACGCTCACAAGGTATGCCACCAGATGAATAGAGAATACTCTTAGATATAAGTCAATAATTCAATAACCAGGCAATAAAGGGCTGCGATAGCCACGGTGGCGGTGTGAGTCGGGATTTAATAAAAGGCTGCGTGACCTGTCATGGCTATGCTGGTCGGGATTTAACAAAGGGCTATGAAATCTAGAGTCTGGAGTATCATATCTAAGGCGTGGTCTCATCGGCGAAGGTCGTGGAAGGCTGCGATATTCGGGGTCTGGACTGCTATATTCTAATGTTGGTATTCGTTCCCGGCGATTTTGCTCAGAGCGTAATTGGTCTAATTCAAAACGGAATCGCTCAGATTGAAGATATTGATTATAGCGAAATTCAGAATCTAGTATTGTTATTTCATCTTGCAAATCTCTTTTAAGCCTTTCTTCTACTGTTGGTTTGTAATAGCGGGGATAATAGTAACCAGTAGGGCTTGTAGTTGTTTCCGTTTCTGATGAATAGTCATCGAATAAATGGACATTGAGCGGACGATATTCGGGCAGATAGTAACTGGTAGTACCTGTGGTTGTACAGCCTGAAATGAAAAGTATTATAATTGCTAAAAAGCCTATTCCTAAAACTAATACCTTGGCAATAAAATTTCTTGTTCTGGTATTCTGTTGTTCAGCCCATCCAAAAAATTTATCAATGAGAAGTAGCATTATTGCAACAGCAGCAATTCCTGTAAGAAAAGCATACGTTTTCTTAATATCACCATTTGAAAGAAATAAGCCGAGTGCTATCCAATAAAGTATACCACATACAATAACTATAAGCATGAATTTCATGGATTACAATTCTCACATGGCACGCCACCTGCTTGACGTGCTTCCTCTACTGAATTAAATCTTACCATATCCTCTTTATCAATCCTGGGGCAATCAGCTCTATGATAGATATTTGAAAAGCTGGTAGTGAATACCGGATAAGAACTCTTAATCTTTGGCCTTTGTATCTTTTTTGTTATTTCAAATACTCCAACGCTGTCTCCACCCCATCTAGGCGAGAATCGGAAAACACCTTTTACTTCTGCAATTAGGTATTGCTCGGATTCTGTATCAGGCCATAGAGTAATAATTCCATCTTCTAAATAAATAGTTGCACCACCAAAGAACAATTTGACCAGAACACCTTTACACCTAACTTTAGCATTAAACCTTTCCCTTTCCATGTCTGCCTCTGCTTCCAGAGGACCACTGCCTATTAACGGGGAATGCACTTTAAGATGTCCTGTAGCTTTGTTGCCCCCTTTGTGAATAAGCTCAACTTCAATATCTGCCCCTACATTTTGTGTCTTATTAAAACAAGTACCCGTCCAAAGACCAGAAAAGTTGATCTCCTCTGCTGCGCTAATATTGCGGTCAAATAACAGTGCACTTGCCAGAATAAAAGCAACAAACAGTCTTATTTGAGATATTCCCCTCATATTATCCCTATACCCAAGTACACTACTTGCCACTACTTACAATGACACGCGGCGAAAAAAGCTTGACATTCTACTTGCTTTGGACCATATTTAATATAGCTCATCTGCCACGTGTAGAAGGAGTTGGGCCGCCGCTTTGCGACGGCCTTCCTATTTTCTAGCTCATCCTCCTGGTGTATTTTCTCTCCAGTTTTCTGCGCTTGTGTGGGAAATCTATGTAATATGATGTAATTAAGCGTCGACTCTCATTAGGATATTTTTTCATCAACACAAGGTAGTCATAGTCCTTTAGCCAAACATACGTTTTTATTGACCCGTCTCCTTCCTTATAATCCCATGCTAAAATTTCGGGTTTATCCGGATTGTCCAGCATCTTTCTGGCCCACGGCAGACGCTCTGAACGTCTAAGGTCGGGTAACCGCTCACCAGTATTTTTGTCGTCTCGATGAGTCAGATGCCAGAAGACAACCTCTTTTCCATCCTCCATTTCTGGGAAGAACCAAACAATATAACCTTCGTAAATGGGTTGAGTATTCTTAAAATCACGTGCAAATATGGAATATAGCGTATCAAACGTGTCTTGCGTCCATGGGTTTACAGACACCGTAGCTGGAAGCCAAACAGGTAATTTTGTCATCCCTGAAATTCCCTTGCGTGCCATTTGAAAAGGTTTACTTTCTTTTCGCATAGCAATGTAGAGCGCGTAAGATTGTAACCTGAACGGGTCCGCATACGCTCTACCAATGCTTCTTTGGCTGCATTACCTGTAAGCCCGCGGTTAGTATAAGATACTGCGCCTATTAATAAATCAGCCAGCTGAAGTTGCTCAACCTCATAAGAGTGCACCAATTTCACACATTCAATAATTTCTCGTGTAAAATCATACAGATTGTTACATAACACATTACGCAAATTGGCAATCTTTGGACCACCCCGAGTATCCTTAATGTCCAAGTAGATTCTATAACGTGATTTCGGATCAAAGATGACTTTGAGCATTTCGAAGTACATTTTGTAGTACCAGGTATCATGACTTTGCTCCAACTTATCATGACGCAGCATCGATTTGTCAGGAACGATTAGGGCCCTAAAATGTAAATCGTCATCATCGAAAAAATAGTCCATAAACTCACAATAAAATTCTTTTTTTGCTGGAGAGACCTTGGTCCACTTAACCTCAAAATCAGGCTTTAAACCGTGTTTCACCTTGTATTCCTGCAAGCGACCAGAAATCTCACGGCGTTTATCTAAAGGACACCATACTGCCCCCAAGACCATTACCTTTTGTCGGTCATTCTCCAGGTGGCAGGATTCATCACAATAAATATTATAAATCTCGCTCATTCCGTAAACTCTTTAGAAAGAAATTAGGTCTGAATTTCGGATACTGTCTTAGAACACCTTCTAACGTATAGTGTAAAACCCATTTTTTAACCCCCCCTGCCTAAAGCATGCTTTTTGTATCGAGACTCCTGAGAAAACAAAAAAGAGACACATACCACATAAGCGCTTGACATGGGGAAGGCATTTGGTAGTATATGACAGAGTTATGCCTGAAAAGACATAGCGACTACCATCTTACCCTGGCTGGGGAGACAAAGGGCCTTCGGGCAACCGTCTCCCTGGCCATCCCCTTACTTCTTATGCGGCATTATATTCCTTTCATCTCAAAAAGCAATGGCCTCATAAAATGACCTTGTGTCTTTAGCAAGTACCTGGCAGTATATCATGGTCCTGGCAATAGAGCTGTGGCCTAGCCATTTCTTGAGGACCGGTAGCGGGACCTGGTTCAAGACACAGTGTACAGCAAAACTATGTCTGAGTGTGTGCGGGTGTGCCCTGGCCTTGTCTATCCCTGCCTTATAGCAAGCCTCACGTATGACCTGGAAGGCCCTCTGCCTGGTAATGGGGAATAGCCTAGCCTTACCCCTCAGGCCTTCCTGGGCAATGTAGGTCCCGAGGAGACCTGTAAGGTGGCCGTTGATAGGTATTACCCTTATCTCCGGCCTCTGCTTCTTGAGGCTCTTGATCCTGATTACCTTACCGTAAAAATCCACGCCCTTGACCTCCAGGGCCAGGGCCTCAGAAACCCTAATTCCTGTCTGCCACAACAGGGACAGAAGGAGCTTGTCTCTACCTTCCACCTGGGCCAATATCCTATCTACCTCATCCCTGGTGAAGTAGGCCGGTAGTTCACCGTCACCCAGGGCTATGATGTCTCTATCCCTGGGCACCCTCACTACAGCATTTTTGCTCATGGTTCCTACCCTCCCCTCTTTTACCTTACGCCTAAGCGTAATGTTAAATTTCCAGGCTTAGGTTAGGCCCTGAGATAAGGATTTACAGCTTACCCCAGGGTCTAGATTTGACAAAATGTCTCCTTTTGTTAAGCATCCCAACGGGTGATTATCCACTCTAAGCCTTCATGGGCGGTAAAAAGGTGTGTAAGTCCCTCCTCGCATTTTTTCAGGTTGTGCGGCTGCCCCATCAGCTGGTCAAGGTATTTTATTGCCTTAGCAAGGGCCATTTCGATGAGGTTGAGAACGGCTAAATCTTCACCTATTACTTTTACTGGGAATTCTTCTTCCTTCTTTTTCTTCTTCTGTTTCGCCATTGTAACCTCTCCTGTTAAAGGTTAAACCGTTGCCTTTTCTTCTTGCTCTAAATACTCAACACTACCAAAACGTGTGCGAATCTTATCAAGACTCCAAGGATGCCTTGACTTTTTCCTATACCTTCCGTTGTGATAGTACCAAGCAGATTTTTTCTTGGACCACTTAAATCCTAAAGCTTTTAATTCAGCTTTAATGGGGAAAGTCTCACCGGTGATCCACAACCAACTACCGCATAACTCAACGTGAATACTCGGTAGTTTAGTTACTAAGGGGATTAATTCTTGTAGGTCTCTTTTGACAGCTTTTTTCATAGCCCTTGGCCTCTCTCTTTTGCTAAGTAAGAGAGATAGTCCAGGGGGTATACCACTTTTCAGCTTCCAAAGCCCGGACTACCCCTCTGTACCTTAGAGTTTTAAGTTATCTCTAATTTTTTGTAGACGGTAGGCTCAACGTCTGCCATGAGTCTATCAGTAGCAGCCCAGCCTACATGACGGATAAAGGCATCCTTCCACCTTACTATCCGCTTTGTAATAACCTTGACGGTGGCCGTCCTTTGTCCGTTGGCTATTCGGTAGCCGTCCTCGATGGACTTGACAACCTGGTCCTCGGCTGCCCTGAGTACAGCCTTTTCACTCGATAGGGCCTTCTCGAGCTCTACTACCTTTTGGCGTTGATTAAGGATACTGATGAGGACGGACTGTGATACTTCGTAGTTCTTCGTGAGGATTACCATTTTGACTTGCCTTTCTAGGACACAAACTTATACTGAGGATTAGGTGGTCTTGCGGGTTGCGTCCTCGTGACCGCAGGCCACTTAGGGGTGTTGGGTAGCCTTATACTACCTATCACCCCGCCTTTACTTCCTACTTCTTACAGACTTCCTGCCAGAGCTTGTCTAGAGCCTCTTTTACTATCTGCCCTATTTTAACCTTCTTGCCCTGGCGCAAGTAAGCCAGCTTGATTTCTTCCAGCTTAATAACTGCCTCTTGCTCAATGTTTATCCCTAGTTTCACCTTCTCCACCTTCCTTGTGGCCTTCTTTTCTTTCATTCTACTAAAGAAGATTTTACCACAAGATAATATTATGTCAAGGGGGAAAATAAAGAAATTTCTCTGAGGTCTTGGGAAGGAGTTAAACAGGGTTAGGTACTGCTTTGAGAATCCATTTTAAGCTCAAAATGAGTCTACAGGGTAGTGGTTTAGGGCACATTGGAGGGGCCAAGCCTACCTAGACCCCTTCCGAGGGATTTGAGGTCCCTGAAACCCCTATTCTCAGTACCTTTTTGGTCTCTCGGCTGTATCCCCACGTGACCTATCAGATTCGGGTAAAATAGAGGGCCAAAAACGCAGCATGGGGGCATTTTCAAGGCTGCCAGAAGCTAGGTTCAAACACGGAAATACTCCTAAGGAACTCGTATATACACACTGGCAAGGGTAAAAGGATGTTAGGTAGGCTTAGGGTCGTTATGCTGTGGTGCGTCTGTAGGCTTGGTTTTGTTGTCCTTCATCCAAGATACATTAACGATTATCAATGTCCTGTGCTCACCCTTATTACTATCTGAGGACCGAGACGGGAATGCCCCTGTAAATTCTAATATCTGTTTAGCTGCACGTAGTTGAGTGTCTTGGTCGGGAAGCTCTACGCTTTCCCCTAAGCAGCCTTGATAAGGTGAGAATTTCTTTTGTGTAGCATTCAATAGTTCTTCACTCTTATTAATGGCTTTCCTAGCCAGTTGTCCTAAATCTTTAGTAGTAATCCCTGCTGCCTCTAGTATCTTTTCCCTTAAAGTGTCTCCGAAAGGTATTGTAGGAGAGTGTCGCTTCCGTTTAGGCTTTACAGGTGGCTGTGAGCCGACTATCTCTGCCTTGTGCACCTTTGTTTTTGGTACGGTAATCTCTTTCGATGACATAATGGCTCCTTATCTTCTTTATCTCAGTGGCAGTAAGTAGCCTGATAAGACTCCTGTAATAGGACGTTGACCGTCTGTATCGTGGTGGGAATTCTTCTTTGTGCCTATACAGGTACTTCCTCAGTGCGTCCACAGATACCATGGGAATAAGCGCGCAAGCCGTCTTGAGGTCAAACAACGGCTCTGGCATTAGGCATGTCTGGCATGTTCTATTGTCCATATCTGTAGAGTCCTTCACTGCCATTTTTATGCTACACCTGTATGCAGTCTCGATGTTACATTCCTACCGCTTAAAGGCTGGGCCTAAATTGGGACTATAGTGGGCCCAAAATGGGCCTTTTTCAGTGTCCCCTTCTGTCCGCACCTGCCTTATTTATCCCTATTTGGCAATCACCTTAAAACAATAAAAGCCCTGGACTTAAGTCGTAAGTCCAAGGCTCTTAATGGTGGTGACCCCTACGGGATTCGAACCCGTGCTCTCAGATCGAAAATCTGATGTCCTAGACCGGACTAGACGAAGGGGCCAATTTGAGTCGGGTCTACAATAGCAGTGAGGGCAGGAGGGATCGAACCTCCGACCTACGGCTTAAAAGGCCGTTGCTCTACCAACTGAGCTATGCCCCCCTAATCAACTTAAGGCTTTAATATTTAGTCGCTTAGCATTATCGGGTTTTTCATGTACTCTCCCAGAAATCTTTCAGGTGGGCAAAAAGTGGGCGCTCCCACTCTTGCCCTGACCTGCAGTAATAAAGCCATTTATACAGTCAACATTTTCCCAGGTCAAGTCCAGATTCTCTCTCAGGTGCATGTCTGTGTTGAGGGTAGTAAGGACTATGCCGTATGATGGGTCTTTACATTGGGCAAGGAGCCTTTTTCTCTCCTCTTCGCACAAAATCCGCTCTTTATGGGGTTCTTCTTTAAAGAATCTTGGGTAATCTAGACAAAAGAACAGCCCACAGACAATGATACCTGCGAATGGTGCCATCAGATGGCTCCAAATGAATTCTTCGGGGTGGCATTTACCGACAAGAATGCTTCAAACGCTGGGGAGAAACAAGGGCTACAGCTTCTTCTCTCTGCTTTCCCATTTGCCCTTAAAAGTTATCCAGAAGGAAAGGAGGATCAATTTCAAATCGAGCAAGAACGATTGTTTTTTAACATACAATAAGTCGTACCGAAACTTCTTCTGTCTGGGTGCGTCAGCAGGGATATAAATCTGGGCAATCCCTGTTAGTCCTGGCTGTACACGCACCCTTTCCTTATATCCAGGAATCGATTGGATGCTTAGATTTTGGGGGTTGCCCGCACTAACCTCAAGTTCCTCTGGCCTCAGGGCCCTGGGGCCAACAAAGCTCATGTCCCCAATGAGGATATTCCAAAGTTGAGGGAGTTCATCCATAGCTGTAGCCCTTAAGAGTCTCCCAACTCTAGTGACTCGTGGGTCATTTTCTTGCGCCTGAACTGGTCCTGCGTCTTTTTCTGCATTAGGAATCATAGAACGGAACTTGTAGACCTTGAAAATTTTGCCGTCTTTGCCTACCCTCTCTTGAAGATAGAAGACAGGCCCTCCGTCTGTCAGTTTTATAACTAAAGAAAACAGGGACCAAAGCGGTAAAGACCCGATAAGACCTGTAAAAGATAGAAGAATGTCGAAGGACCTTTTTAAAAAAGGTTGTTTTTCTTCGTAAACAGGCATGGATGGTGTCTACGCGTTCAGTCTTCGGATTTTAGTTTCTCAGAAGCCTCAACCTGCGGGCGGCGCTTTATTTGCAGTTCATAATAGCAATATGTACTTAGCAAGAAACCTAAATGTGAGTAATTTCTGCGTGAGATGGTGTATTCGTTCAGATGAACTTATATGTCATATTGTCTTTCAGTATCACATGTTCATAAATCTGGTTGTGTGGTTGGTAAGTACAGCGGGGGCATTCCTGCTCAACCTTTATGCTATTGAACATTTCCCAGTGTTTCTTGCTTCCCCAGAGCTTCTCAATTTCACAGGCAGAAACAATGTTTCTTGCTAATTCTAGCTTAGCATCGCCCCTTCTATCGCAACAAAGCCCAAAGGTAAAGGCATCTTTATCCTGGGATTCAGCCGTCCTGGGCATGAAGACCGCCGACATAAAAACAGCATAGCAGTTTGCAAAGTAATTCGCTGGGTTGAGCTTTTCATCAAACTTATGGGTTACACCATATATGGAAAAATTCTCGTCCTCTAACTCCCTTGCCATCTGCATCTGCTCAACAAATATCTCTAAATCTTCTGAGGCAAAATTAACAAGCTCAGAACCCAACTTGTTCCACGGATTCGAGGCTGGCCTCAAATGGAAACCCCGACAACCGACACTTTTCGCCAGCCTTGCAGCCTCATAGATTTCTCTAACATTCTCCGGGTGCAATAGATACTTATAGCTTACACCGTAACCCAGCCCTTCACTCGCCAGTAATGTCTTATGGCGTTTTGAATAATTTACAAGACGAACTATATTATTGATTATCCTACTAAAGATATCTTCGGAAGCTACGCGCTTTAGCTTTTTAAAGGTCTCTGCCCTCCCGGCGTCTACGGAAACCCCAACCCACGTACATTTAGAGAGACTCTCAACAAATGAACCTATTAGTGTGCCATTGGTTACGACCCCCACCTCAATCCTATTAGAGGTGCACTTCTCAATAAAAAATCCTGTCTCTTTATTTAATAAAGGCTCTCCTCCACCTGCAATACACACAGCCTCAACTCCAGGTTCCCAAGTAGCACAGCCCCGCCATTTGGGAAGAAAGTCGGCAATCTCGCCAAGGGCCTTGTTGGACAACGCACGATTTCTTGTATCTAGAATAAACTCTGAGTTACACCATACACACCGGTTGTTGCATACGTTGATTGGGTCCACTGTCACCAGTGCCGGTTGCGGCACCCTTTTAAAGGGTCGAACCTTTCTCCAGCGGTACACCTGGGCAAGCAATTTATAACTGTTAAAAGGATTCCACCTCTTTGATGCTGCCCATTCCCGATGCTTCAGGGATTGTTGAGTCTCTTCGAGTATATCCATCTATTGCACCAGTAAATATGTACCTATTGTCTCGCTATTTTTAGCTAGACACCACTTCCTGGAACACTTCATTATACTTCTTCAAGGCATGGTCTTTCGTAAAGTTTTCTTCAAAACACCTTCGAGCGTTTTTCTTAAGAGTCTCCAACAGGTCCTTGTCTTTTTGTAACCGATTAATCGACTCTACAACTCCCCGTGTATCTCCCTGGTCTACTCTGAATCCACAAGAATAGGTCTTTATAATCTCGGCTATTTCGGAATTTTCACCCACAATCCCAAGGATGGCCTGACCTGCGGCCAGAGAGCTGTAAAGTTTACCGGGTACAAGCAAACCCTCTGTCCCCCTTTCCATCGTTATTACGGAGACATCACCGCAGGTCAAAGAAAAAGGGGTGTTTTCCCTGGGTTGATATGGGAGAAACAGTACGTTATCAATGTCATGTTGTTTTACAACATTTACTAATTGATGTTTTTTTGCGCCATCCCCTATAAATACAAATCTGATGTCTTTCGAATGTCTTAACTCCCGTGCTGCCACTATAATCGTCTCCAGGTCATGTACTACCCCCATATTCCCGGAGTAGAGTACCACCGTCTTATCAACTAGGGCATACCTATTGCAAAACCAGTTTCTCTCCTTTTCCCTGGGGGTTATAAGGTCACCGTCTGCCCAGTTATGTATTACTGTGATACTCCCATTCCTGCCAGTCTCCCACTTCCTCTGCACCGTCTTTTTCATATGGTCTCCCAGCGTTATGACGTGCGTGGCGCCCCCGCAAATGAGGGCGTTTACCCACTCCCACAGTCTCACAATGGGACTGTTAGGGCGCAGATAACCCACCTTCGTTGCCACATCCGGGTATATATCCTGGATCAGCAAGACATACCTCTGTCCCCGAAGTTTTTTAAGCATCCATCCGACAAGACCTAAAAAGGGTGGGTCCGTGCCAATAAACAATAACCCTTCCGCTTTTTTCCGGAACAGGAGATGAAAAACTGCTGAGATAAAAAAGGTAAATGCATTAAATATCCTGCCCAGACGGACATTTTTATTTAGCTGTGTCTTAAATACGCGGTATATAATGACCCCCTGATAAACCTCTCTTCTGGGCATGCGTTTCCTGCCCAGATAGCTCGGCCGGCCAGTATACACGGTCACCTCCCAACCAAGGCGCCTTAGATTAATGGCCAAATCGGTCAGTTGCTGGGCTGAACCTGCCAGCTCAGGGTAAAAATATTGGTGAACTATGCAAAGCTTTCTCACCATACCGTCGACCTATATTGTTAGCGAGCTGTCCATCCCCCAAACGTACATAGCCGTCCAAATCTTCAGCAAAAGAGTCAGCATCAAAAAGCCCCCATGGGTCAAACACAAGAGAGCGTTTCATCTGTGCCTTAAAATCTGCGCTTTTAAGCTCCTTAAACTCCTTCCACGGAGTAGTCAAGATACAGAGTTCTGCCCCTCTTAGGGCCTCTATTGCACTAGAGGCATAGACGAAACCATTTCCCAGAACTTCTCGACAGTTTCGCATAGCCATGGGGTCGTAGACCCTAACACTTGCACCCTTTTCTTGTATCAGTTTAGTTAGCACCAAAGAGAAGGAATTTTCAATAATATCTACACCCGGCTTATATGCGAGACCCAGAATTGCTGTAACCCTGCCTTTGAGTTCTCCACTGCTTTCTTCGATTAATCTTATTATCTCATGGGTATGCCTTACATTGGACTCACCCACCGCACGTATCAGGGTAGGCCTATACCCCATAGTTTCCGAATAAGACAAGAAGAATTTTAAATCCCGTGGGAAGCAGGGTCCGCCAAAGCCAAGTCCCGCTGTAAGGAATTTGCCGGCCCTTTCTCCACCATGCTGGAAAAACTTCGTTATTGCCCTTACATCTGCCCCAGATAACCGTGAACATAGGACTCCTATCTCATTTATAAAAGCCATCTTGCATGTTGCGAAGGCGTTGTGGGTCATCTTAATTAACTCTGCCGTTAAGGGGGTTGTCCTTAATATTTGAGGCTTATTCTGGCATAGCCCAGCATAAAAATCTGCCATAGTTTTACCAACTCGTTCGTCACCTTCTCCGAGAACCACAACAGGTGGATTCAGGAAGTCTCGAACTACTGTTGCTAGTGCTATGAACACGGGACTTGCACATACTCCAAAATCTTCTCCACACCTCTTGCCTGAGTACTGCTCTAAAGTGGGCCTAACTAAATCAGTGGTGGTGCCAGGTAAGATAGTGCTGCTTACTGCGACTATGTGGAAGTCTCTCTTGTTTCTTAGGGCATTTCCTATAGCCTGAGAAGACTCACGTATTTGGCTCAGATCCATATTTCCGTCAGGGCCGTCAGGAGTGTTTACCGCAATGATGCTTATGCTGGAGTTACCTACCGCTGTTTGATAATCTGTAGTAATTTGAAACCTCCTGCTTGCAAGGGCTTCTTTAAGTAGGCCATCCATACCCGGTTCAGAGATAGGAGAAGTGCCCTTGGCAATCGATGCCACCCTTCTCTCATCAACATCAACGCCCACCACCTGATGGCCCATCTTTGCAATCGCAATCGCCATAGGAAGTCCCAACTTTCCCAACCCTACCACCGAGATGTTCATGACGGCTTCCTTATGTTTTACGCCCTTGCTTCAAGGACATATGGCCCAAGAACCAGAATATCCATTTTTGTTCGCAGCAGGCAATCTATTGCCTCTTCCGGGGTACACACGATAGGCTCATTATCATTAAAAGAGGTGTTGAGTAATACTGGGACACCTGTCAGCTTATAGAACTCATTTATTAGCCTGGCATAGAGTGGATTGCTTTCAGAGGTCACCGTTTGTAGCCGTCCCGTGCCATCCACATGGGTAGTTGCTGGAATAACCCCACATTTTTCGGGTCTAACCTTATAGGCCATGAGCATATATGGTGATGGATATGTTTCTTCGAAGTACTCTCCCGTGCTCTCTTCCAAAATGGACGGTGCAAAGGGGCGAAAAGGCTCGCGGTGCTTTACTCTACTGTTTAAGATGTCTTTCATCTCTGCACGTCTTGGGTCTACCAATATGCTCCTGTTCCCCAGGGCCCTTGGTCCCCATTCCATCCTCCCCTGGAACCAGCCCACAACTTTCCCATCCGAGATTGCTTGTGCTGCGTGCCGACATCGCTCACCCTCATCCTTTAACATTTTGACAGAGAGTGTCTTGGCTAACCGGGCATGTCTTGCATTGACGGCCGTTAACAGCACTTCGTCGGTGTATTCAGGTCCCCAGTAAGCATGTCTCATTTCAAAAACCCTCTCATTCCCAAGGACCTGGTTCCATACATAATAGGCGGCCCCTAACGCTGTCCCGCCGTCGTGAGCTGCAGGTTGTATATACACCTCGGTAAACGGTGTTTTCTCAAAAATCTTTCCGTTGACCACACAGTTAAGGGCCACTCCTCCTGCCAGGCAGAGGGTTTTCAACCCGGTTTTTCTGTAAAGTTTTCTTAGGATTGAAAGCACCGCCCTTTCAAGGGCATCCTGGAGAGATGAGGCCACATCGTGGTGCCACTTTTCCAGGGCTTCGTCTGGATTCCTTTGTGGTCCCAGACTCTTTACAAGAGTACCAGAATATGCCTTCCCTATAACGGGGGTGCCACTAAGCCAAGTCATGTTAGACCCTGTCTTGTGGTGCACAAAATAGGAGAGGTTGATCCTGTAAGATATGTCTTCAGAAAGATGCAGTATTTTATCAAACTCCGTTCGGTAAACAGCCTCTCCATAGGAGGCCAGGCCCATGACCTTATACTCGTCCCCATATTTGGGAAATCCCAGATATTGAGTAATCGCCGTATAGAGCTGGCCCAGGGAATGGGGATATTCTACCCAGTCCAAAACCCTAATCCTGTTCCCCTCACCAACCCCCCACATGGTGCTAACAAAGTCACCGAAACCGTCCATGGATAATACAGCGGCTTTATCAAAGGGTGAGACGAAGAAACTACTTGCCATATGCGCCTTGTGATGCTCAACGTTGTGAAGCTGTGCAGTTATCTGGGAGGGTGGCACATCTAGGGCAGTGGCCACCTCTTCCCTCACATTTCCGATTCTCACCCTGTTAGAAAGCCTATCGCGGACGAGGTCTATGCTCGGCCACGTGGAGAGTAAAAACCATATCTTTTTGTGCAAATGGGCGTTTGGGTCACGGGATATTGCTATGTGGCTGATCTCCTCAGGCCTTATCCCTGCTGCCTCTACGCAATACCCAACTGCTTGGTAAGGAAACCCGGCAGAGTTCTTCATCCTGTTAAACCTCTCCTCTTCCGCCGCGGCCAGCAATCTGCCGCTGTGTACGAGCACAGCCGAGGCATTGCCATGATAGGCATTAACTCCCAGGATATACATTGTTACCCTTGACCTTCGGCCATTTCACGTAAGTCCTAGCTACACAAGAATCGGAGGTAAACACATCTAATAGTTCCATAAATAATACACCCAAGAAGCATATAAAAAACATGATTACAACAGCAGCCAGAAACCTTCTTTGCATATCAGGTTGGCTGGTAAAGCTGTAGAGTCAAGGCTACACCTTCTGAAAAACGTATTGATGGTTCCCATGCGAGTTGAGTCTCCGCCTTGTCGATATTTAAGCACACCCTGTCAGCTTCACCGGGTCTTTTGCTGCTAAAAATCGGCTCAATTCTAACCCCAAGGAGGTTTCTCACTGTGTTAAAGACCTCCAGGTCTGCAATCTCACTTCCTGAACCTAAATTAAAGATACCTCCGCTGTCAGGGTTGCGGATGGCTATTAAATTGGCCTTTACCACATCGTCAATGTAAATGTAATCCCTTGTTTTGCTACCGTCTCCAAAAATGGTTGGTCTAATACCGGAGCGCATCTGCCCTATGAATATAGCCACTACCCCATTTTCGCCGTGAGGGTCCTGTCGAGGCCCATAAACATTTCCATAACGGAAGGCAGTGTAACTGAGTCCATAGGTGTCGTAAAATAGCCGAAGATAAAGCTCTCCAATATATTTTGTTAAACCATAAACTGACACAGGGTCTCCTCCCTGGCTCTCGTGCAGAGGCAGGGGAATCTTGTCTGAGTAGATGGCGCTGCTGGAGGCAAAGGTAACCTTTTTTACACCATATTTAATTGACAAGTTAAATATATTTAGTGAACCCATGACGTTCACCTGTGCATCAAAAATAGGGTCGCTCATCGATCTTCTAACATCTGTTTGGGCAGCATGATGATTGACAATATCTGGGCGTTCCTTAGAAAACACCTCATCCAATTTTTCTGCATCTCTTATGTCTAGCTTGTAAAACCTGGCTTGAGCATTTAAGTTTCTCTCATGCCCGGTGGATAGGTTATCCACAATTATTACTTGGTGCCCGTCTTTGAGCAATCCGCCAACAATATGGGAGCCGATAAAACCAGCCCCGCCTGTTACCAATATTTTCATTTACCTGCTATTTCTCTCCTATACCACTCGATAGTTCGTCGGATCCCCTCTTCCAGATCAATTCTGGGCTCCCATCCTAACTCTATGTAGGCCTTGTTATTAGAAAGCACCTTGCGAAAATACTGAAATTCCCCTACCCGAGTAGGTTCTTCCCGATAGATTATCTCAACACCATTGAGGAGTTTTGCAACCCGCTCAGCCAACTCTTTTATAGTAACAAAGCGCATGCCTTCGAGGTTATAGACCTGATTTTCTGCTACATCCTGTAAGGCCAGGACATGGGCCTGAGCCAGGTCCCCTACATAAACAAATTTCCTGGATGCGCTTCCATCCCCAAAAATAGTCAGGGGCTTGCCAGCAAAGGCACTATTAAGAAAGTTTTTCAAGACCAGGCCGTCCCACATCCCCGGTCCGTAGGGGATACCGTATCTGAGTATAGTAAAGGGTAGGCCATATAGCTTATTAAAATCGTGGGCCAGCATTTCACAAGCTATTTTGGCAGTAGTGTATGTGTGGCCCGCACCGGTGTGTAAAAATGGTTGCGTCTCATCAAGAACACCTGGGCCCATTGCATTAGCAACCCAGCAGGTACTGGCGATTATTACCCTTTTCACGGCGCTCTGGCGCGCGGCCTCAAGGACGCTGGCCGTTCCCCCTACATTAATATTTACAGCCTTCACGGGGTTGGCCAGGGCATCCCTGGCATCGGCCACAGCAGCAATATGAAATACCACACTGGGACCGTATTCCTTAAATTCCTTTGTCAAGGATTCAACGTCACATATATCAATTTTCTTCGCATCATTGCTAACTTTATCTACCGGCAGTACATCGTGACCGTTGGTTCTTAACTCTCTGACCACGTGGCTTCCAATAAAACCGGAACTACCTGTAACTATGCACTTCATAACTTTACCTTCTGTCGGGATTAGAAAAGGCTTGCTCTAATTCATAGGGTTAATTAATTGCCCTCTGATATAACACCTCAGTCAATGTCTCCACGGTGTAATGCATCTCTTCATCGGTTATGCCATAATATATGGGTAAACAGATATGGCGGTTGCATACATCATCAGCTAGAGGAAAATATGCATCAATACTCCCAAGGGCAGGTTGCTTGTGCAAGGGGATATCATAAACTCCCCCTGAGAGGCTGACACCGTCCCCCTTCATTGCTGTTTTTATTTTTTCCCTCTCGGTTCCTCTTGGAAGTAAGACTATGTATTTATACCAACTACTTTTCCCTTGGGGCAGCACTAGAGTAAGTCCTGATTTTTCCCTCAAAAGCCCTGAATAAATGTTGGCGGCCCTTTCGCGGGATGAAAGGAAGCTGTCAAGTTTCTCGAGTTGAACCAAACCTACTGCGGCAGCAAACTCGTTCATCCGCCAATTTGACCCTAAATGGGTGTGATAACTCACCCAGGGCTGGGGTTTGCCATGATTGCGAAGCAGCCTGACCTTTTCAGCAAAGTCGTCATTATCGGTAACTACCATTCCTCCTTCACAGCTGGTCATTACCTTGGTGGCAAAGAAGGAGTAACTTCCGGCTATACCAAAGGTTCCTGCCTTCTTACCAAATATCTCGCTCCCGTGGGCGTGGGCAGCGTCCTCAAATAACCACAGCCCCCTGGCATCACACCATGCCTTAATTTCCGCAATTTTGGGGGTTATAATTCCTCCAATATGAACAATGATTACACCCGCAGTATCTTTAGTAACCGCCTTTTCCAACCCTTTCAGGCTCACTGCAAAGGTATTAGGGTCAGTATCCACGAGTCTGACTTTTCCGCCGGCCAGGAGGACACTGGAGGCGGTGGATAGAAATGTGTTCGTTGGTACAAGTATCTCCCTATCCTTAACATCAAGTATCCTCATAGAAATCTCAATAGAGCTGGTACCGGAGCTCACTGCCACGGCATGTCTAGAACCTATAAATCTGGCGAATTCTCTCTCAAATTCCTCAACATTCTTTCCTTGAGCTATCTGGCCAGCGGATAGGCAGTTATCAATTCGCCTGAGGATCTTTTTTCTATCCTCTTCAGAGAAATATATCTTTACGGGCGGTATCTTCATATTGCCACTTTTACTGTGCTTGCAACTACAGTCTTTTTATGTCCAGGGCTTGGAACCTGTATATTCTATCGCTCTTTCGGCCTCGCTAATTCCAAACTTCTTTGCTTCATAAATCTTCGCATCCACATAGAAGCGATACCAGAAGCCCTGAAGGAAATGAAATGTGAGGCCTTCCTTGCCATCCAGGAAGCCGAGGAGGAAAAAATACCTGTAGCAAAAATACAAAAATGCCCGGAGAAACATGGGACAACGTGCATACACATTCACTTCAAGCCAGCGTTTATGTTTTTCCTGTGTGCCAAATAAGGATTGCTCAATAGTGCCCTCAGGAAGCTCCCCGTTTCCCATCATGCAAAGGGTATCCTTCATTTTACCTATCGCCCAATGATTGTGTTTGTCTGTCCAGAAGGTAAGTCCTTTTCTGTTATAATCTATGAAATCATTTTTTAGCTTAATGGTTTCTCCATCGGATAGCACTATGTGTTCTTCAGTAATTTCTTCGTAGCGCCCCTTACCCTTTCGGAATGTCCTGAGGAACCAGGTTGGATAATAGCCTCCGTGTTTTATCCACCTTCCAAGGAAATACACACGCCTTTTCATATAAATGCCGGTAACCTTTTTTGATAGTTTTGGTAACGTTTCACATATTTCACGGGCAAGCTCGGGGGTAACCATTTCATCCGCATCCAATCGTATTATCCAGTCATCAGCTATAGGTACATTATCCAGGGCCCAATTGAACTGCTTTGCTTGGTTCTCAAAGGGGTGTTGATATATCTTGTCCGTATATTTCTTGCAAATCTCCAGGGTCTTATCGGTACTGTAAGAGTCTATTATAATAGTCTCGCTCACCCAATCGTGTGTACTCTTGAGGCAGTGCTCGATGTTCTTTTCCTCATTGTATGTGAGTATCAGAAGGGATAAAGGACACTTGCCGTTCATCTCTTGTAAAAACCCTCCGTCTACAACATTTTGTGCACGAAGACCAAGCCCAAGGCCTTTCACACCTCAAGTTAACTCTTTCCCTGGCGTGCCTCTATGCCAATACAAGGAGACAGGAACCTGGTTCCCAGAAAGGGATACCTTGCATTGAAAAATCTGATTCTTACAGAAAACCCTGCCTCTTCAAACATGGGCACAAATCCCCGTGGCCAGAAGAGGTACTGGTTGGGGGAATGGTGTGCGAAGAAGTGTCTACATAATTGTTTAAGCCAGAAAGGGTTGGGCTCGATGCCTATATAAACACCTCCCCTTTTCAATACCCGTTTTATCTCTATAAACACCTCCCGAAGGTCGGGGAGCTGGTGGAGTACTAGGGAGCCAAATACAGTACCAAAATAGTTCGATTTTACTGGTAAACGGAAGCAGTCCCCTACAATGGGCCTTAGTCTGGAATTTTTATTTGCCCTTATTGCAGGAACCATCCTTTCTAGAATCAGCTCAACTGGTACCACCACCTCTGGCCTAAAGAAGTCTGCAATGTATCTTGAGTGCTGGCACTCTCCTCCACCTATTTCGAGAACTTTCTTCCCCTTGAATGCAGCATCCACATCTAACCAGCTTTTGAAATAAGGCCCAAGGTGCAGGTATGGAGCGGCGTCCTTTGGGGGATTCTTAAGATAATAACCTCTCTCTAGTACATAAGAGTAACGCAAGTTTTTCCGTCCATATTCGCTGGTATAAGATATCTCTCTTATGAATCTTTTTTCAAACACTCTACCCATAATGTAAGTGTCTTATAGCTCCCTTTATGTGTCATCTTAAGGTCTTCTTCATTAAGATAAGGAGAGTCTTCAAAGGCACACTCAACAATCCTGCTAAAACCGCAGTCCTCTAAAGTTTCCTTTAAGGATTCAAAGGTGAACATAAGCTTATGCTGACAATAACCAAGGATCCAATTAATGAATGTTCTTGAAATGGTTCTGCTATGAATACTAAATGCTGACCAATCACCCTTTTGACATGCCTCCCATCCTTTTTCAAAGGAAGGGACACCGATTCGCATTATTCCTCCCATCTTCAGCACCCGTTTACATTCTTTGAGCAAGAAATCCAGATCTTCCAGGTCTAAGTGTTCAAAAAAAGAGTGTGAGAAGATTGCCTTTACTGAATCATCCCTGAAAGGCAACCCATTCCTCAGGTCCAACCAACAATCTTTGCGCTTAAATGGGTTAGCTTCTATGTTGACCCAGCCCGGTAAATAGTGATTCCCCGAACCAAGGTGAAGTTTTAAGGGATTCTTGTTTAGTATAGGAGATAGCCATTTTATTCTGAAATAGTTGGGAAAGGTAAGTACCCGGATGACTTCAAAGATATAGCTTTTGTAGTACCCTCTTATCATATTTAAGTATTTTATTGTCTTGGCAAGATTGATTTATATAGTCCCACTAACCTGGCACCAATCTTTTCCCAAGAAAACTTTTCTCGCACCAACCTTCTACCATTCTCACCCATTTCTTTACGCAATGAATCATCTTTCAAGAGTGTCTCAATCCCTTCTGCTATCTCCATGTGGTTGAGCCTCGTCACAATACCCGCCTCATAGGAGTTTATTTCCTTATGGATGTGAACCTGGTCAGAGACCACCACTGGTAGCCTTGATGCCATGGCCTCTGTAACGGCTAGGCCAAAGTTTTCATCGTAAGAGGAAAGGACAAAGATGTCGGCATCCCTTAACACACTCAACTTCCCTGCACCCGTAACAAACCCCGTGAATATAGTAATATCCGACAAACCGTGCTCTCTGACCCAGGACTTTACTTTGTGCTCAAAGGATTTATCTCCACTACCGGCTACAACAAACACAAAGTCTTTATAGCGGCTCCTAAGGGATGCAAGGGCTGGAATCAGGAGGTCCAGCCCCTTTTTGGGATCAATACGGGAGAGGAAAAGGATAATCTTCTTGTCCCCTGTAAGAGGATACTTTTCTCTGAATTTACCCGAAATCGGAAGCTGAGAGTAAATGTCATCCACACCCAGGGGGATGACGACACCTCTCGTGTTATTTCCCAGATATGCCGCTTCACCTTTCTCCCTCTGGCTGGTGAAATGCATCGCTGCTGCACCTTCCACTAAACGTCTACTTAAAAAATACAGATGCAGTTTCTTTCTGAGAGGATTCCTCCTCAAAGAAAACTGGTTAAGTGCTCCCGCTGGTCGCAGAATGTAGGGCATTTTAATTTTACCAGCATAGTAAACGGTGGGTAAAATGGCATAACTAAAGAAAGCATCGATATGCACAAGGTCGTAAGAATGTAGGTTCTTTCTCAACCACCAAGTAAGATCCCAGGAAAGAGCATACTTGTGGAGAAAAGGACTGTGCGTGTAATGCACCGGTACCCCATCTACATCCGTTGGCCCATACGGGACGATAGTTGAACAGTCTTCTACATATGCATCAGTGGTAAGGATTTCTGCCTCGATTCCCTGCCTTCTGAGTTCTTTACATATACCAAGGGCTGCTAAGCCACCTGAGGTGGGGACACAAGCAGAAACAAGATAAAGGACCCTCATGGGGCTATCTATGTTTATCTATGAATGTAGCTGAGCCTTAGGCCCAGGATTCCCTTTAACAGCACAGATATAAAGCCAGTGATACCGCCTGCACGTATCCGTCGGAGGACCTCCTTCCTGTAGAAAATAGGATTCAAGTAAAAGGTGGTGCCATATCGCATCTTAATTTTAGACATGACAAAACTATTAATTACTTTGTAATAGGCCTCGACCAACTCCTCCTGTGACATGGACTCAGTTCTCATAACAGGTGGAAAATATCCAATATAGTGAGGGGTGGTATTGTATTTCTCCCAGTTAGTTTCCATTAGCCAGCCTCTTGCCTTCGCAATTTTATAAATTTCCGTGCCTGGGAAAGGTACTATGATAGAACAGGACACTGAGTCAGCGTCCAGTTCCTTCATAAAATCAATGGTGCGGTTAACTGTCTCCCAGGTCTCACCCAGGTTACCAACCATGAAGAATCCATGGGCTATTATGCCGGCCTCTTTTGTTATGGTAACCGCCTTTTTGGCCTGCTCCAGAGAGATGTTCTTCTTGATAAGATTCAATATCTGAGGGTCACCAGATTCAATTCCGTAGGATATTAGATGGCATCCTGCGTCTTTCATGTATCGCAGTATCTCCGGATCAACAACATTCACACGAGAAGTGCCACGCCACGTTATATTCATCCCCGAATCTATAATCATACGACATAAGTCTAAAACATTTTTTCTCTTCAGGGTTAATGTATCATCTACAAAGTTAAAATAGCGAGCTTCGTAGTTGTCATATAACCATTTGATCTCATTAAATACGTTCTCCGGGCTTCGAACCCTTAATTTTCTCTTAAATATTATATCTGAGGCACAAAAGTTGCATTGAAACGGACAACCCCTCCCAGTAATGATTGTAAAATAGCGCGTCTCTTTCTCATATCCCGTAGGGAATTCAATATATCTACCTTTGGCGAGATCCTTCCAATAAGGCATGGGTAATTTGTCAATATCAGGAATCAATTCCCGAGGTGGATTTATATGTATCTTTCCATCTTTTTTATATCCCAGTCCCTTTATATTGTTAAAATCAACTGCACATGATTCTATCGCATCAACCAATTCCACCAGGGTCAATTCACCTTCGCCGATTACTACGAAATCAACATCCTTTTCTGCTAAAAATTCCATAGGTAGTGCACTTACATGAGCCCCACCCGCAACAGTAATAATTCCGCGACCAAGCGACTTTGAGATCTCACAGCATCTCTTTGCAAGGTAGTATTGAGGAGTTATAAAGGATATACCCACCATCTCTGGGTCAAAGGCCTCAATTTCTGATTTTAGTTCATCAAGGTGCACATTAATGGCAGCCATATCCATTGCGCGCACCTTATGCCCAAGCCCCTCGAGATAAGAGGCGAGATACCCTATACCCAAGGGTGGTTCCGGACTCTCACCTACTGCTGGCGGGTGAATGAGCAGAACTCTTATTGTTAGCCTCCTTTGTGTTAATGCTTAAGTAATTTTACTTTGGTTTATCTTTACAATGCCAAGAATGAAACGGGGTATTTTATAATCTGCACCACACATAATACTTGTTACATTGGCTGCAGAGATGAGCAGATTCCTCTTGGCTTTTAAATACATCTCTGGAACCGTTGCACCTAGGGTAGCGATTACTAACAAAACAATATGAAAAACACCACGTATTCCATCTTCCCAGCCATTGATTTCCTGCTATCACCGCCCAGTAGCTGTGTGTCTGCATTAAGGGGTAATAGGCCCTCAACCTAAAGATTCTTTGTACTTAATATCATAAATGTAACCCAAATACATAAGAAAATCAAGCAATATCTGTAAAAATAATACATACGCAGCAACAGTGAAATGTCTATATAAACCAATAATTACGGGGTTGTAGATGCTGAAAGGGGATGCTATATCTCTTTTGTCTTGAGCAGTTCCAGGGCCCTATGGTAATCTTCGGGGGGTGTTGAAGTTCAGGAAGGCCTCGTTTTCCAACCTTCTATCCTGCCAATCTCTTCTTTTAATCCATCAAGGGATACGTCACAAGCCGCCGTATCTATAGCACGCACCGTATGGTCCTGGCTGTCTAAATAAGAGGTGAGATACCCAATGCCTAGAGGGGCGCTTCTGGGATATTGCCTATTGCTGCCGGGTGGATAAGTAAAATTCTAACAGCGGAGCCCCCAATCTCTTTTTATTGCCTAGGTAAGCCGTTATTTTCATGGAAGAGGACAGAAATTTGTTTTGAATACTCGGGAATCTTTCCCAGGGCCTGATTCTGCCAATATATTCTATCGTAGCGAAGCCCATTAAAATCCCTTTTTGCTTTAAGACCCTAATATTCCCTTACGTAGTTTATATCGCACATTCATCTTTCTTCTTAAGCCTGCCAAAGATATTTGCTCGAAACCTAGACAAACTTTTAAAACGATTAACCGTCCTTTCATACATGACACCCACTAAAAACGGAACAGGATGAAACACAAGATAGCTTGGTTCTGCTTCAACAAACCGTAATTCTATCTCTTGAAAACCTGCAGATTTCGAGTGTTTTAATATATCCTTCTTAGAATTTAATTTATAATAAGTTGGATAAACTTTGTGAACTGCACCTGAAAGACCTGTTACTTTATTTGCTATCAGTTTGTGGAACCAGTAAGGTGTTCCCCAGCCAATAAGCGAAACATAATGATATTTGTTTGGTGTGCGAAAAAAAAAGGATGCTCCTGGCTTCAAAACTCTGTAAATCTCGTTCAAGAAAACTTCAGGTTTCTCAATATGTTCCAGAACATAATCTGTCCATGCCATGTCAAAAATATTGTCTGAAAATGGTAAAGTATCGTTCTCAATGAGGAATGACTCATCCATGTCCTTATTATCTAAAACAACTGGATCTACATCAACCCCAACAACCTTTTGAACTTCCCCTCTAAGAGATAGTATCTTATTATCGGATGTCGGCCCTGCTCCGATATTTAATACGACAAACTCACTCCGTATATAGGAACGTAACCAACGGTAGAAGATTAAGGTTCCACTCCTTGAGTCATCAGGATAATACTTTTTGAATAATTGTAAACTAATCATGCACAATGTTACAAGATTCTAAGCTTCCACTATTCCTGCACTTCTTATTTTCCTTGGCAATTATTTCTCGAGATGTTTGTTGATTGAAATCAGACTCCCAACCATAAATACCCAGATGTAAAGAACTAGCCATAACCTACCTCTGCAGGCTTATGAGCTGCTGGTCTTTTCTCTGCTGCGTTACTCGCCTTCTTAGCTCGAGATATTTCACATCAATCAAGAAGGGATACCACAGACCGTGGAGAAAATGATATATGGCCCCCCTCATTTCCGCCCAGGAAACCAAGCATAAGGAAATAACGATAAGATAAGTAAACAAAGGGCCTTAGAAGCAGCCTAAATCGAGATAAGCCGGAGTCGGTTAAATATATCCCCTAACAACCTCTTAAGAAAGACCTTTCTTTTGTCTTCTACGCCCAACAATAGTAATAATGGAATTAAGTATAAATAGAAAAACAGTTACCCTTATCAATATAGTAATTAATCCTGAAAGTGATCCATGTATTAATAGTAGAAACCATGGTAGGAAACAGCAACATATCATGAACCTATTGAATTTCCACCGTCGCAAAAGAATTCTAAACATGAATAGGCAGAACATTCCGATGAGAGGTACTCCAACAAGTACACCAGGATATCCAAAGTTGATATAAAGTTCTCCCCACATTGTCCCTGCTGGGAGTGTGTGTGCCTGGGGTAAACCCATCTTTTCATACATTTCCCAGACAGATTTGTCCTGCAAATACTCCGGCAATGGCAAAAGATATGAAGGTAAAAGTCCTCCTATAACAGAGGTGTAAGTATACCCATGTAAGAAGTCCTCTTGTATTATTTGGCTAAGATAAAAATAATCATCTAATGCAAAACCTCTATGAGCCATAGCCTCGACAACCATCAACGGGTAACTTCTTTCTTCACTGAACCTCCTTGCCTGGGTCATTTTTGCTTCATCCAAACTTGCTGCAACGCCGTGGGTTCTATATTGACCATACATCGGGTAAAGTAAAAAGAATACTATAAGAAAAACAATAGCTTTTTTACTTATCTTTTGTTTTACCATCAGTCCCGAAAAAAGAACCGCCAGAACCGTTTGAAGCACACACTGCTTTGTCCCCACGGGGAGATAAAACATTATATCTAGTATCGTAAATATCGTCAGGACTAGTTTATATTTTTTGTTCGATTTAAAGGCTGTGTGGCATAATATCCACAATGTAAACATTACAGGGAAATATAAGACAAAAATAAAGAGGTCGTAGCTCGGAACAAGAAGTGGATACGACCTTCTTATCCCTTCCATCTCCCACTCTGGAAGGTAACCGTAATAATGCCCGGTAAGCACAATTGATAAAATTCTCATAAGCCAACTCAACGCATAACACACGACCAAGATTGGCAGCCCCCGACGTAACACATTTATAATTTGATAAAATTCTTCTGTTTTTCTTAAATAACTTCTCATACCCCTATCAATAGTTATGAATAGCACATTTAAAATAATCACTGAGGCACAAAAAATGGCTAATGGAAGTGAAATATTTCTTGGATCCTTCGTAATAAGAGAAGTATACCATAACTCCTCAAAAAACAGGTAGAATGTTAGTGGTAGAAAACAATAAAGTATCACCGACAAATTGATATAAAAAGCCGGGTGAATTAAATAGGGATTCAGTTGCTTAAAAGTGTAAAGTCTCTTAATTCTTAACATAGTGAATAATTGAAAAAAGAAAGTTAGCAACATTAAACCTAATCTAAAACTAATTGAATCGGGGTGAAATACGTTAAGAGAAACAACCACTAAAGACAGTAATAATAAAATAACTGCGGCTGTGAGTAGATTACCTTTTTGTAGATTGTACTTGACAGTGGCTGAATCTTTTGAAAAAGGTTCGAACTTCTTTTTATAGTAATGAGCCTCTCTCATTTAATATCCTCTCAAACTCTTTCGGCCATCCGGTAAGTGTTCAGGTTGTGTTCATCTTCTTAGCAGTAATTTTGTGTTGCTACGCAAATCGCTAATCTCGAAGGGGATAAGCAACATCCCAAAAAGGACAGGGGCCGTCAACAGTTTAAACAAAGAAGGTGTATCTTGTAAGACCCCATCTAAGTTCATAAGTACCACTACAGTGATAAGTGAGGCCAGAATAGGCCTCAAGATATACAATTGGGGCAAAAGCCCCTCTTTTCTGACAACATGTAGTAGCATTACAGAACCAATAGCAGTTGACACCACAAATGCCAGAGCCGCCCCCTCCAGGCCATATACCCTGGCGAGGATAAAGAATAAAGGTATAAAGCTGATAAACCGGAGGGCCTCTGCCTTTATTACTGGGGTAATCTGTCCACAGGCCTGAAGGAGGACCCTGAGATTCCAAAAAGGCGGAATAACGAAAATATATAAGGCAAACCATCTCAGCACATCAGCCGCAGGAACCCACTTCTCCCCGCCGAGCATCTTCATAATATCTGTAGGGAACAAAAAAATGGTTACTAAAAACATGAGGGACATCCTTGTAAAGAAGAAATTGCTGGTGTTCAATCCCTTTTCTAATCTTCGAGGGTCGTTCTGAACCCTGGCAAAGGCCGGAAAGCCTATATTTACACTTAATGAAGTCATGCTGCTAGTGGACACTCTGCAAAGATATTGACTCCTTTCGTAAAATCCTAGCCCCTTGCTGCCGAACATATAACCTACCAGCAGCTTGTCAATACTATATTGAAAGACTTCAAGACCGGACGAGACAAACATCTTTCCACTGAAGGCAAAGACCTTTTTTGCGGCCTCTGGATCAAACTTTAGACCATAAGGCCAGGAGGTAAAAAGCCTGAAACCAATATATAATACCCCCTGCAGGACTACCTCTCCAATAAATAGGCTCCACAGTCCGAACCCTGCAATCGCTGCGCCCAGGGCAGCGCCGGCCGAGAGTACTATTGCAAACCCTTGAATCAGAGACCAAGATTTGAAATTAAACTCCCTCCGTAAAAGGGCCCCGTATATCCCACTGAGCAGGCCCATCCCTTTCACCACGACCAGCCCCAGGAAGAGCTTGGCCGTTACTGCATCAAGGAGTCTGGCCAGGATTAGACCCCCCAGGAGCGCGAGGACAATAACCAAGGCGAAGGCGAACAGGGATAGAACAAGGATAGTTGACTCAAGATTTTTGACACCCTTTATCTGGATAAGCGCAAGGGGGAAACTCCATGAACTTACAAAGAGGAGGATAGTATCAGCAATTGCCACAGTGAAGGCAAACTTACCAAAATCCTCCGGGACAAGTATCCTGATTAGGGCAAGTTGACAGGCAAAATTAACAATAAATGTGCCGTATCTGCCGGTACTTACCCAAAGGATGCTTGATAGTATACCCTGAGGAGAAGCCCCACCATTTCTAGGACCGATTGGCATCCTTAGTCTCGCAGCTCCTGGTATACCTCAAGAATCTTCTCTATACGATGCAAATATGTATACTCCTGAACTCTTTTCCATGCAGCCTCCAAAATCTTAAGTCGCAAGGCCCGCCTTTCCAAATAAAACTTGACCTTGTCTATTAACTCCTCTACCGTAGAGAAGTAGACCGCACATTCATCCTCTTCAAAGAATTCTAACTGCTCGTCCGTACGATTTGTAATCACGAATCCTCTACAGGCCGGAATCTCAAAAGTCTTCATGGAATGGGCACACCCATGATCGGCCCTTATAAAGTTAAACATAATAGATGAACCACCGCAGACCTTTGCCAGACTAGGGGCATATCCTTTCCAGCAGCCTCTCAATGGAGAGGAAAGGGGAAGGTGATTCCACTGATTCCCCCATATCTTCAGACCAAAAGGGACGAGGGCCTTAAACCAGTATTCATAAAACTCTAGCTGATACGTCCCCACATACCCTACAGGACTCTCGTAGTAATGATACTCACCATCAGACAAGGCGACTGGGTGGTGGATTTCTGGGTCGTGGGCAAGCGGGAGAACCTCCACCCTGCGGGCCCCGCTCAGATAAAATATGGGCAAGTGGGTTCGAGCAAAAGTAAAGATGCAATCGTAATGTTGGGTTGCCAACCCGAAGCTAGAGTGGTGCAGCCCGGGTGCAACCAGAGGACCGTCACTGTAAAGGCAAAATAATAGGGCTGAGTTTTGTTCCTTAAATCTTTTTAGAAGTACCTCCTCATTAAAGTTGGTAAACAAAATTAAATCGGGCTGAAAGTGCTCTACGACCCTGCCCAGCGTTTCTGCCTCCTTTCTTAGCAGAGCCTGCCGTGATAGTCCGAATCTAGATATTGCCCTTAAGAGCAAATTATTCCGGTTCCCCCCAAAAAGGAGGTGTAAATGGGCCTCAAGCCCCCTGCGTGAAAAGGCCCTATAGTAGCAGGCCGCAAGGCTGCCCGGATAAGAGTCTGGTGTCACCAGAAGTATTCTGGGGTTCATATTCCGCCGCGGACTTGGGAATGTTTCTTCCCTTTTTTCCTTAGCATCAGTTTAATATAATTTAAAAATAAAAATTTTCTTTAAATAATCTACTCTAATCTCTGTACTGCCTGAACTCTCTTCAAGGGCTCTAGCAAGACTACCTTCCACTTTATTATCGAAGGATAAAAGATTGTATTTACTCCCATTACTTTTAAGAGGATCTAAGTACTCAGACAATTTCTCTGGAGTCATGTAGTCAACAATGAAATACCTGAAACCATTATTTAGTGCGCTATCTAATTCTTCAAAGTTTTTCACTCCATGGACATTATCTTTTCCAAAATAAAACATCCATACAGGAAGATAACTATCGACAGCTACCTTATCGGTCTTACCCTTCAGATAACAGTATGCCTTATCATAACCTGTAGTTGCAACAGCAGCTTGCCGAGAGTTTGGAAATCCTATAAGTATAACCAGCGCTAATAAAAGGCCGAAATTTATATACTTTAACTTCACCTTACCTTGTAAGAAAGATGCCAGGTCGCTGAAGGATTTTCCCAACAAAAGGCTAACAAACACAAGGAGTATCGTCCAGACCCGCGGCACAACCATTCCTCCAGAACCGGCTTGTATTGACCACAGGATAACGGGAAAGAGAATAGAGACGAGTACAATAAACGTTGCCAGTTGATAGCCCCGTCTTAACAGAATAAGAAAATATATGATGCCACCACAAAAAGCACTCAGCATAATAAGGCCTTCAAAGGAAAGGAATATCTTAAACAAGTATAGAAAATCACCCGGAGGACGACCTGCATCTAGAAGCTTATTATTAGTGAATATGCTGTAAAGGCCTTTTAAGAAATCAACACTATATACAGTGGGCATGCTCACGGCCAGCTCCCTTATTTTGACCTTAATTTCTGTAGAAAAAGGAGAGAAGTTTGCAATGAGGTTAGAGAAGAGCTCGGTCAGGTAGGTTTTCTGTGGATTTTCGAAGAGTTGGCTATAGACAACTACGGCTTCGACAAAAACTATTGGAATACAAAGTCCTAAAGAGAAAACTGCGAAACGCCCTGTCACACCCGAGAAACTGCGCTTTAGTGTCCTCATAGAGTATACTTCATAAAACAGGATCAATAAGAGCTGTATGGCCATAATATAGTGAAAAGTGAACCCAAATCCTGAGGCTACACCCGCTAAGAAGAGCAGGTGCCAGCTCTTTACATTATTCAGACTCAGATAATAAAAGTAGATACTGAGCGTAAGAAAGAACATCATTTCAACATAGCCAGTGCCTGCCTTAGAGTAAAAGATGTGTAAGAATGAGGAACCAAGGATGGCCGAGGAATAAAGCGCCGTCTGAATGTCAAACAGTCTCCTCGCCAGTACAAACATCATGAGTACTGTTAAGACCCCAAACACACAATCAATATATGAAGCCAAGGAACTTTTTATCCCAAATAGCTTGTAACCCAAGAAGATAATAAAAGTGTATCCCGTCTTGGCCCCCGTGTGAAAAAACTGCCCGTCTGTTTGCAGGTCCCTTGCAGCACATGAATATGTAGCACTGTCATTGATAAGAAAGGTCTGTTCACTGACCCCATAAGCTCTAAAGAAGAGGCTGGTCGACAAGATAAATAGCAATATTATATGCTCTAAAGAGACACCTGAGGAAATAGGCATTAAGTTATAGTTTCTCCGACCTGTGCGTCCCTCTGAATGGATACAGAAATTCCTGCCGACCCGTAGTTCCCTCAATAAATACTTTAGAAAAAGTAGTCCAGCTGGGATAGATTTGGCTGTACTCTCCCCGCCGATTCTGTCGCCTTCTATTGTAGGGGTCTCCGCCACTTTCAACCCTAGCTTCATCGCTCTAATAGACACCTGGTACTCGATAACAAAGCCCGGAGCATCTGGGGCCATTCTCTGGAAAGCTGCTTTAGTAATGGCCCGGTAACCGTTTATCGTATCAGTTATTTGGCCTCCCCATATGGAATTTGCAATGAAGGTGAAGGCCCTATTGGCCCAAGCCCGCCAGGGTAATAGAGCCTCATCTTCCTCATTCCTAGCATTAGCGAGAAAACGGGAGGCGATGGCCATATCAAAGCCCTCTTTCAAAAGCCCAGCAAGTCTGGGAATGTCTTTGGGGTCTTCGTTTCCATCAGGACTGAAAAACACCAAATGTTCACCCCTGGCCTCTCTCATAGCTATTCGAAAGGCCTCCCCCCTGCCCTTAACATCCTGAATTATTACCTTCATACCTTTGCTACGAAAGAATTCCACCGTCCCGTCTACGGAGCCCCCATCAATTACGATGGTCTGGTCCACACTATCAAATGGAATTTGGTCGAACAGGGCCGTAATGCCCTCAATCTCATTAAGGGTTAAGATAACGAGTGTAGTGCTCATAAGGTCTTCTGAGTTAGCGCTTCAGTCCTGTACCATTCAATCTGTTTCCTAAGACCGTCCTTCAATCTCACCTGGGCCTCAAACCCTATTTTCTCTTTCGCCTTGCTGGTGTCGCAATTTCTTCTCGGTTGGCCTGAAGGCTTGGTGGTATCAAAATGTACAGTGGGGTTCTCCCCCGATAGACTAATTATCATCTCAACCAGGTCTTTCATTTTTATCTCTTCATCAGTCCCTAAGTTAAGTGCGTCTGCGCAGGGATACTTTTCGGTAGCCTCCACCATGCCTCTAGCCAAATCAGTTACATATAGAAACGCCCTAGTCTGCTCTCCATCACCCCATACCGTCAAAGGGTTCTCCCCGTCGTATATCCGCTTAATTAACGCAGGAATCACATGAGACCTTTCAGGTTCAAAGTGGTCTTTGGGACCGTAGGTATTGTAGGGCCTGACTATAGCAATCTTCATCCCGAACTCCTTGGCATAGGCCTCTGCCTGGACTTCTCCCATCCTCTTTGCCCACCCGTACCCCATATTAGTATCTTCTGGAACCCCCACAAACCCTTCTGTCTCTGGTGTTGGGACCTTACAGAATCTCTGATATACACAGGCACTGCTTACCATGAGGAACCTCTCTACATTGTTAACCCTTGCCATCTCCAACACATTCGTGTTTATCAAGATATTGTCTCGAAACATGGTACCCGGATGTTTCATGTTATAGGTAATGCCTCCCACCTTGGCCGCAAGGTGCATTACGACCTTCGTCTCTCTAGACACCCTCTCACATTCATTCACGTTTCTCAGATCAGCGTTAACGAACTCAATCCTATCGCTAACCTTATGAAGGTTTCTAAGAGTACCATTTTCAAGGTTATCGGTTACCCTAACGCGTGCGCCCTTCTCAATTAGAAGCTCTACTACGTGAGAACCTATGAATCCAGCCCCACCAGTGACCAATACAATTTTGTCAGTCCAAAAAGACACCCTATCTATCCAGTATCTTCTTATGCAAAGAGCCAAGCATGAAAAGTGACGTCTTTGCAATCCACAAGAATTCTGTAAGCGATTGCACAGAGAACAAAAGTTCAAGCATCTTGGAGGATCGGTAGTAAAAGTCTTGATAGGCCTTTTGGTAGTATTTCGCTACATCTTCCTTGCTCAGGCTTCCCAACTCGTAGAACGCTTCACCGCTATAGAACCCCATATCTAGACCGGATGTAGTGTCAACCAAGAATCTGCCCTCTCTTTGGACCATTTCGAACAATCTAGTACCTGGAAATGGTACCGTAATCGTGAAATTTGCGATGGTGGGATTCATCTTTATGGCAAAATCTATCGTCTTTTGCATGGTCTGGGCATTATCCCCAGGAAGACCAAACATGAAAAACCCGTATACGATCATACCGCTGTCCTTCGCCAACCTGGTTGCTTCCAATACCTTACTGAGGCTAATGCCTTTTCTACAATTCTTTAAAACCCTCTCATCGCCGGATTCGACACCAAACGCTATCTTAAAGACACCTGCCTTTTTCATTTTCTTGATAATATTCTCATCAAGAGAATCCACGCGAACGCCTAGCTGGAGATTTATGGCTAGATTGTAGTTCCGCTCGATTATCCCATCCAATATCTCCACTGTCCTTTTACGGATAAGGGAAAAATTATCGTCCAGGATATCTATCTGCTTTACATTTAATTCCTTTACTAGATAATCGATCTCGCTTAGTACGTTTTGGGGTGACCTTGCGGTAAAGTTTGATAAGAACACATCCTTACTGCAGTACACACACTGGCTGGGACAACCCCTGCTGGTAAGGATTGGGGCAACAGGCGTCTTCCTGGCCCTGCTCTTGTACAAGTTGAGGTCGGGAAGCATGTACCAGGCCGGAATGGGAAGGGAGTCTAGGTCCTTTATTCTTTTCCGCTGTTCAGTCCTTATGATAGTTCCGTTCTCGGCATATGCTACCCCATTGATACCGCTGAAGTTATTGCACTGCCCACGCCTCAAGTTGTGCATTATCTCCAGCATGGTAAGCTCCCCCTCGCCAATTACAACAACATCTGCCTTTCCCTCCTGCAGGAATTTCTGCGGAAAGGAGGTTGGGAAGGGGCCGCCAACGATAATCTTGGGTGCCTCATGACAGGCAGACTTGAGTTTTTCTGCAATTTCGATACATGCATTGCCAGTAAATAAATTTGCGGTAATCCCAACGGCCTTTGGCTTCGACCTCAGAATGTCCTCTACGACCATGTTAGCGTCTTTTTTCAGGACATTCGCATCAATGACACCACACCGAAACCCTTCATTCTCTAATACAGCGGCTATATAAGCTAGGCCTATGGGTGGCAATAAGGTTGTTTCACTAACCCCTTTTATATTTCCAGGGAATGGTGCGACCAAGATTATGTCCGGTTCATCCTGCAACATATAATTCATAAGCTCACTTCCAGAATTCCCAGACGTAACGCTCCTTCTTTTTGCCAAAGTCACAGTCTGAATTTGAGCACTTATACATCTCCCAACCGCTTGCGCTGGAAATAATAAGCTTACTTCCGCACTTGGGACACCTTTTAATCAGTCCCAGCCACCAGGCTAATTTTTTTACGTATGGCAGACTTTCTTTCATTGTCTTTTTACCGCTAATGGCTCATCCTTGAGAATATCACCGAAGACCTGAGCAATATAATTTAGGTCGTCTTTTTCAAGGTATTGATGGCATCCGATATAGAAGCCATTTCTTCCCACACGTTCGGCGTTGGGCAGTCTGCCCTTATATATCTCACACAATTGTGCATAGGCGCGTTGTTGGGTGGGTATACATCCAAATAGCGGCCTTGTTTCTACCCCCCGGTCCTCTAACGCCGCCCGTAAGGCCTTTCTTGTAATGACCCCGGCGTCTCTGATAACAATAGGATATGCCAAGTAACTCACTTGGTCTGAGTAGAGGGGTAGTTGTAGGAAGGAGGAATATTCTTCTAAGAGACCGTTGAGATATTTGACGTTTTCTTTGCGCCTGGCAAGTATCCACTCCACCTTTTCCACTTGAGTTACAGCAAGGGCTGCCTGGAATTCCATCGTCTTAAAATTGTATCCAATAAAGTCGTGGGCAAATTTTGGGTCAAAGTCATCCTCATCGGAGGGTCTGAGCAGGGGGCAATACCCTTTACTTCTGGTACAAACATGGCAGTCGCAGGCCCTTCCCTGGGCCTTTATCTGTCTTACCAGTCTAGCTATCTCTTCATCATTAGTGACCACGGCCCCCATCTCACCAGCCTGAATATTGTGGGCTATATAAAAAGAAAAGGTCGAAAGCAGTGACATAGTGCCCGTTTTCTTGCCTCCATAAAGGCTTCCGTGGGCCTGGGCGGAATCTTCAAAGGTCAAGAGGTTATACTCGGCCGATATGTCATTTATCTCGTCCATCCTGGCCGGGAACCCCATTAAATGTACTGGCATAATAAGGGCGTAATCCTCTGGGCAGTTCGTATGTCCCAGGTGTTCTCTAATATTCTCGGGGGTTATGCAGAAGGTAACAGGATCAATGTCCACATACACCGGCTCAAAGCCCGTCACACTTATAGCACTACTGGTAGCTATATAGGTTATTGGTGTGGTAATTACCTTGGCACCGGGTTTCAGGCCTTTAGCGTATTTGAGCGCAGTCAACCCTGCTATGAGTGCACCCGCGCCAGAACTCGTAGCAACACAGTACTTTGTCCCTACATACTCAGCCCACGCCTGTTCGAACCTGTGGACGTATTTCCCCTCAGATATACGACCGGAGTCGAGGACATCCATTACAGCCGAGCGTTCCACCTCTCCCAATCTGAAGTCTCCGACTGTAACCCGTCGCATTTCCTACCCTCTCGAACTATTTATCTAACGAACCGGCGAGCTGAGAATTGGTCTGCCCCTGCAAAGGTAAGATACACACAATCCCAATCATTCCTGACCCCAAGTACTGAGTAAAGTAATTGTCATGTGTATCCCGAAAACCCAATAGCTTCATTTAATGATATTCGGCTTCTGGCCAACCCAGGGCTACTTTGGTTCTTCCTGCCATATCGGAGAGAAGTTTGATATCTTCTTCCACCATTATCTCTATCATTTCCCGGAAGGATGTCTTGGGTCTCCACCCAAGTCGTTTATGGGTCTTTGTTGCGTCTCCTACCAGGCAGTCCACCTCGCAAGGCCTGATAAGACGTTGGTCAATATTCACATACTTGCGCCAATCGAGACCCACACAATTAAATGCTGCCTCTACTAACTCCTTTACGCTATGGGCCTCACCAGTAGCTATTACATAGTCTTCGGCCACTTCCTGCTGGAGCATAAGCCACATAGCCTCAACATAGTCTTTGGCGTACCCCCAGTCCCTCTTGGCGTCCAAATTGCCCAACATAAGCTCTTCTGAGAGACCTAACTTGATGCTTGCCACGCCGTGGGTCACTTTTCTGCTCACAAATTCTAGTCCCCGCCTCGGTGATTCGTGGTTAAAACATATCCCACAAGAGGCGAAAATGTCATAGCTTTCCCTATAGTTAACGGTGATGTGGTGGCCATAGACCTTTGCCACACCGTAGGGGCTCCTCGGGTAAAATGGGGTGTTTTCGTTCTGGGAAGATTCCCTGACCTTACCGAACATCTCACTGCTGGAGGCCTGATAGAATCTCGTGTCTAGCTTGTACTTCCGGATGGCCTCGAGTATGCGGACAACCCCCAGGGCTGTAACCTCACCTGTGAATACTGGCTGTACCCAGGAGGTGGGAACAAATGACTGGGCAGCAAGGTTGTAAACCTCATCCGGTTGGATACTCTTAATAATCTCGTCCATAGAAGACTGATCCAACAAGTCGCCGTTAACTATATTCACCCTATCGAGTATATGCTCAATACGGTGGAAGTGATTCAGGCTCGCCCTTCTAGCCATCCCCGATACCTTATAACCTTTGGCCAAGAGAAACTCTGCCAGATATGAACCATCCTGTCCTGTAATGCCTGTAATCAACGCCACTTTCACTAGTAAGCAACCCCCTTTCCATAACGCTTTTGAGAACTATCCTCGATGATCAAGTTAACTGTCTCAACAAGAGTCAATACATTAAACCTTACGTCAATGACTAAAGTGCAGGAGATACACTTTGTCTTATAGAACCTCTTACTTTGTGGTTTGTGATGCTTTCAAGGGCCTCCATTATCCCTTTTATAGCCTGCTCATTGCTCCAGTGAGAAATAATTTCGTGAGAGCGCCCACCCATCGTTTGTCGAAGCTGAGAGTCAGCAATTAACTTCTCCAGAAAATAAGTTAAGGCCTCCACATCATCCGCTGGGTAGATATATCCGTTTTCTCCATGCCTTACCAGGTCTCTCGCGCCCGCAACCCGATCGGTGGTGACGATGGGAAGACCAAAGCACATGGCCTCGTTAATTACTAGCCCCCAGGTCTCATAAGAAGAAGGGAGTACAAAGATATCTGCTGCAGCATAATATTTAGGTAGTTCGGTCTGATTTTTGAACCCAAGGAAGAAGACATTCTTCAATTTCTTTCCCCTTGCATATAGCTCTATAGAAGATTTGAGCTCTCCGTCTCCAACAAAGAGTAAGGCTGCCGGTGTATGGAGTCGCTCAAAAGCCATGAGTAGATCAAAAGGCCGCTTCCGCCTGGTAAGCTTTGATACATAAAGAATTACAGGAAAATCCTTGACGATACCGACTTCCTTCCTGGTTTCAACAGCTCTTGTCCGCTCAATTTCTGCCTGTTTAAAGAAAAATTCATTATCCACTGTATAGGGCGTTAAGAACATCCGGTCTTCAGGGATACCGTAATGGAGATAAAATTCTTTGCTCATAGTTCCTATGGGTAAAAAGGCTCTTATGTGCCAAAAGAGTAAAGAGAAAGTTATCCGTTTCAAACTCCTCTTCCATCTGGATCTGTTTTTTTGAAGGACTGTTTCCCCTCTGAAGATTATGGGCGTTTTTGATGTCAATCCCCCAAGGAGGGCAATCCAATTTGTCGCTACAGTATAGCCATGTATGAGAAGGGCATCGTATCTATGCCTTCTAAGTTCAGGTATAATCCCTGGATTTATCAAGCTAAAAGGTTCAACCAGAGAAGAGTTGGGGGAGAAGTTCTTCAGGAATTTATATGAATATCCTTCTAAAAGAGGAATATCCCATTTGTAGGCAATACCGAATCCATGGTCTACCCTCTCAGTTATCCCATAGTCAGTGCAGAAATAGACCGTAATCTCGAGCTGGGGATGCTGGGCCAGCTTGCGGAATAGTGGGGCCTGGTACTGGATGGGATGTGTCGTTAGTATCGCAAGTCTATACTTCTTGCTCATTTCTTGGCCGCACAGATTATTGTTTGTGTATAAATCCCATCACTTGAACCTGTTTCAACCAGCATGTAAAATCCTACTATGGTCTCGATTACCTTCCATAGTAGAAATCTCACAGCAGACTTTATTCCCTTAGGTACAGGACCCGTTGAATAAAAAGTAATCTCAGTAAAACCCACTATTCTTAACATCTGACCCAGACTTTCTTTTGTAAAACTCACCTCGTGCGTTAAATCTCCGTACCGCAGACGGCTACCAAAAGGGGATTCGGCGTTTGGAGTATATATCACTACACATCCCCCTTCTTTCAGAGCGTTATAAAAAGTCTTCGTGGCTCTATATACCTCATCTTTTCCAAAATGCTCAATTGCATCCCTTGCAAAAATGAGGTCATACAGTTCTTTCTTATCCTTCAGACACTCTAGAAAATCAGCCTCTTCAACTTTTTTTGCGCCAAGCCTCTTTGCGAGTTCAACCTGCTGAGAGCTTATATCTACACCAGAGGCGTTTACATAATCCATCTCCTGAAGCCACAGAAGAAAACCACCATTGCCACACCCTGCATCCAGTATCTTTGCAGACTTATCCCGTGGTAGAAACCTCCCGTAGTACCACTTCCAGACCGGGAAATGAGTCTCCATCCCCTTAATGGTAGCCTCCCCGTATAAGTGGGATGTGTGGGTTGAAACATAATGGTTATATAATCTCCTGTGTAATTTATCCTCTAACATTTCTCATCAGATGGAGTAACTTCTGCTTATAAATATCAAAAGTAAACTCACTTACTAACCTCTTATGCCCTTCTTCACTCATCCTTTTTCTGGTAGTCTCATCTCCAAGAAGGCTTACTATCGCATTACCAATTGCTTCCACATTACCATACTCCACCAATACCCCTGTCTCTCCATCTTTTACCACTTCAGGTATTCCCCCTGCCCTGGCTCCTATACATGGTTTTTTAAACCACATAGCCTCTAAAAGGACATAGCCAAATCCTTCCTTTTTGCTGGGAAGTAAAAATACTTCACAAGCCTTGTAATAGCGTGGAAGTTCTTCATTGGAAACATACCCAGTAAATATTACGTGGTTACTTACTCCCATCACTCTGCACAGAGATTTTAGCCACTTTACATCATCCCCTTTACCGACGATCACGTAATAAACATCAGGTAAAATTGGAAGAATCTTAGGCATAGCCATGATAACATGGGCAATCCCTTTATATCTTTCAGAGGGGTCAAGTCGAGATACTGTAAGAAGGATTCTACCTTTTGGGAAGGAAGGATTTATTGTTGGAGCCCCCCTATTGTCAGCAAAAGATGGGTCCAGGCAATTTGGTAAAATATGAATTTTATCTTTTGTTACACCATTTACGTCCGCCAATCTCTTGGCTGTGAATCGGCTTACAGAGAAAATAAAATCGGCATTACAAACCGATACCCGCTTAGCAAATGGAAGCGCCTCCCATGCTTCTATCCCGTGTACTATAATTCCATATTTCAGTGCCGGTCTGAATATCTTATAAAGAAGCCCAAGAGGGGCCAGGCTTACATGGCCCAAAATAACTACATCTGCCTTAATACTTCTCAAGAGGCTTAGTAACACCATTTTAAACTTACTTCTTGCCATCCCTCGAAACGAGATGTCTTTAAAAAAACGTTGTTGACCTCTTGGTTTTGCAGAATCGTTTAGAGATATAGCCTCTACTCTCATTCCATCTTCATGGTTAAGCTCTGATAAGGCCTTTAAAAAGACCCTATTCCAGAGTTGTATACCACCTGTTGACTCAAAGACCTCAGGAGCAATAACTAGGAGCCGCATGTTAAATACGAACCGTCCTGACCAGTGATTCCCGCAATTAGAGCCTTCTTCAATTCAAAGATCTTCCTAGCACTGTTAGGGCCCAGGGCTTGGGCCAATTAGCCCCCTGCTTAAGGGAATCTGCCAAGAACCGTCTTACAAAATGACGCTTGAAGATAGAAGAACCAAAAAGAGATTCCTCTATAAACCTCTTAGTTCCCCTTTTAGCCACAGGTCAAAAGGGAGTGTAAGGGTCATCTGAAAGATTACGCAAAGAAGTATCTTTAAAGGCATCTTCTAACTGATAACAACGCTTTTTAGAGAAACCCATTGAGGATACTACTAGATAGTGTTCCTGCCCAAGGGAAGTAATCATCTTATAAATCGTCTTGGGTGGAGGTATGGAGCTGCAAAGTAGGTAAAGTACTACGGCCTGAAGGTCTTGGTTCCTAAGGCTAGTGAAACACAAATTCTTACCCTCTAAGCCTCCAGCTCTGAAACATCTTCCTGAAGTCGCCAAGGTAGCCCTTAAAATCTTGCTGTTGTGTAACCCCTGTAAAGGAGTAGGCCTTATCTTTGACTACCGTAAGGAGCTGGATGAACTGGAGGGTATAATCTCCATCCGTGTAGGCATATATCAGCTCCTGCCATTCCGCACCGGCCTGGCTGACCCATCTTTCCAGGAAGAATTTTGTATCTGGATACCTTGACCTTATCTGATTTTTTAGCTCCTCTGTGAGGTCTCCCAGGTCCTTTTCTGTATCAGAGACAAGGGCTATAAGGGTGGCCTGGAACCCGGAAGGAGGGGTATTTGTGAAGACTACAAGGTCTTCTGCCTCCTGGGGGCTGATTTCCCAGCCCCCGAGGAGGGTAAATCTGAAATACTTACCCCTGTACTCCTTTTCCTGTTTTTCTCCCTGTTGGGTCCCAGACAGATTAAATTTGAAGTACTCACTTCTGTATTTCTCTTGGTATTCCTGTGAAAAGGCCTGGACAGGAACAAGGAATAAAACAAAGAGGAAGATGAGTTTCTTCATAGCTGTTTTTAAAAGCCGATAGGGATATAGTTTTATGGGTTATGGAGATGCGACCCTATCCTTGCCGCCGCCTCCGATGGCCCCGGTAGCAGCCGCAGCCCCTAACCCTACACCAGCAGCCGCAAGCACCCCAACTACTACATACACCCATTGACCAGGATGAGGTGACAAGAAGCCCTTGGTCTTACTCAGCTTTAGGCTCGTCTGCTTGCCTGTGGGGCTTAGCTGTACGTACTCACTGGCCTTATCCAAGCCATGAGCGGCCTGAATTCTGTAGGTCTTTCCAGCCTCAAGGCCCTTGAACTGGAAGCTCCCGTCTGGCCTAGTAGTTGTAGAGGCCGCCACTACATCAGTAGCTACATCCACTGCCTCCACCTTTATTCCCCGCAGGGGCTTACCATCAATGCCCACCACAGTCCCGGTAATCTCTCCAGTGGTCTGGGCAAACAGGCTACTCGTTTGCCCTGCTACAGGAAACACAGCTGCTAACAGGACCAGACACCACACCAATACCTTTTTTGGTTTGAACATTTTGTGATTTCTCCTTTAGTTTGGATTTCCATTTTTTATGTGTTTATAGCGCCAAAGTTTACAGAAAAGAGAAAGAATGTCAAGAAAAAACTTGACATTACTACAAAAAAGGTTTATTTTCGGGAAGATATTGTAGTTCTATTTTTGTGCTCTTATAACACCAAAGTTTACATGAAGAAGAAATATTGTCAAGAAAAAACTTGATTCTACCAGAGAGAAGGTTTATTTTTGAGAAGATGTTAGGTAGCTCAAGATGTTTCTAAGAAACGGTGTTCTTACAACTCTCATAATAGTTATCTTGGCCTCAGGCTGCGTAGAGGAGTCAAAGAAGCTGTCTCCCCCCAAGGCCCTGAATAACCCCTCTAAAAATCTTTCTACCCATCCACAATGGAGATATCTGTCTTCTCAATACATGGACAGTAATTACACTATCGGCCCGGAGGATCTCCTAAACATAACAGTCTTCGGGGCGGAGGAGTTTAACCGGGAGGTGAGGGTAAACCATAAGGGCAGCTTTACCTTCCCCCTAATAGGTTCCGTCTATGCCGAAGGCCGCACTGTGGAACAACTGGAGCAGGCCCTAGCCAGCATGCTCTCTGAGAAATACCTCAAGGACCCCCAGGTGAGCGTCTTTGTGGAGCAGTACAAGAGTAAGAAGGTGGCCATAGTAGGCCATGTGGTAAATCCACAGATAGTAAAGCTAACAAGGAACAGGAGCACCCTCTTTGAAGTACTGGGCATGGTGGGGGGACTAGGGGAAAAGGCGGGTAAGGTAATATATGTCATCAGGCCCGCAGAGGTGGTCATGTCCACCTTGAGGGAGGCCAGGGCTGGTCAGGACCTCGGTCAAGCGTTTCTTAACGGAGGACAGGATGAAGAAATAATAGCCAGAATCAGAGATGAGGTTATACCAATAAACGTAGTTGAGCTTATGGAATATAGAAATCCCATGAGCAATATGGAGATAATGCCTGGCGATATAATAAGCGTGCCCCAAGGGGAATATTTCTTTATCCTGGGGGAGGTGAATAAGCCTGGGGCCTACGCCACGAGGGAGGGGCTCACTGCCTTGCAGGCAATCTCCTTCGGGGGCAAATTCTCCCCCATTGCCAAGTACAAAGATGTGAGGCTCCTGCGGAGACAACCTGCCGGAGAGGTTCAAATAGCCTCTCTTAATATAAAGAAGATAGCAAAAGGGGAGGAGGAGGACATCCTTATTGAGCCTGGGGACGTCCTGCTGGTAGGCAAAAGCACCCTTAAGACAGTTGCATTGCAGGCCGCACAGGTAGCAAACGTGGCCCTGAACGCCTTCACCAACGCCTATGCCTGGGATTTTATAACAAAGGATTAAGGGTGGAGTGGAGATTGGCTGTATGAAGTTGAGAGTGATCTACAATATGTCTGAAATGATCATAGAAAGTGAACAACAGAAGGTTATCGTCACATACACCGATGAACCGATGAAAGGAGGAAAGAAAGGCTCGCCAGAACTGTAACCGTTAAGATATGAATACAGTGGGTATTGTTGGACCACAGCCAAGATTTGATGCCTGATTGCCGGAGGCAAGCCTTATCATCTAAACTAGAGTCCCCAATATATCCTTACTAAGCAGTGACTCTTTTCTTATGGAATCCCAAGAGAAGTCCAAAGAAGGTTATTACCCAATAGCTCCACCCCCTCCTGCGGAAGAGGAGGAGATGCACCTGCTCGACTACTTGCGGGTGGTCCTTAGGAGGCTATGGATACTGGTCACCTTCTTCTGCGTCACGGTGGTTACCGCTACCATTTACACCTTCCTCCAGACCCCCATCTACCAGGCAGTCTGCACCATCAGCATCTTTAGGGAGGAGCCGAAGATACTCACCAAGAAAATTGAAAAGATACTGCCCTTCAGGGCCTGGGGCCAGGAGGATTTAATAAGGACCGAGTGCGCGGTAATCAAGAGCCGGGCTGTAGCCACTAGAGTCATCAAGAGACTAAACCTCGACCTCCATCCGGAATTCGCTGAAGGGACCCCAAGCATACCCGGTAGAGAAATCAACCCCCCTAAGGAGGGTTCCTCTCCATACCATCCCCTGGCAATGGCCATCCTGGGTAGATTAGAGGTAGACCCTACCCGCCTGAGCCAAATTGTTAAGATAAAATTCCAGAGCAAGTACCCCCGGCTTTCGGCCCAGGTTGCTAACGCCTTTGCTGAGGAGTACATCCAGCAAGACCTGGAAAAGCAGGCGTTCCTCTCCGGAGATGTCTCCGTAGACCTCTCTCTGCAGCTAGTGGAATACAAAGACAAGCTGGAGAAATCTGAAAAAAAGCTCTACGCCTACGCCAAGGAGCATAATGTCGTGGACCTGGGGGAAAAGGAGAACCTTTTCACGAGGAAGATAATCGCGATGGACAACCAGCTTAGCAAGGCAGTGGCCGACCGCATAAAGGCAGAGAGCCGCTACCTCCAGTCCCAGCGGGGCAATCCAGGCTTTCTGCCTGAGGCCCTCGAATCATCGGTCATAAGCAATCTTGAGCTCCGGTATGCCGAGGCCAACTCAGAGTATCTGCGGGAACTTGAGAGGGTGAAGCCCCAACACCCCGAGGCCATCCAGCTCAAGGCCAAGCTGGAGACCATAAACAAGGCCCTGAGGAACGAGACGCAGAAGATTTCGGCCAGCATAAGGGACGAATATCAGGAGGCGGTGGAGAGGGAGAAAAATTTCAGGGAACAACTGAATGACCTCTTCACCCAGAAGCAGGCCCTGGAAGGTAAGCTGGTGGAGTACAGGATGCTCAAAAGGGATGTCGACACCAACGCCCAGCTTTATAACCACTTACTCAAGAGGATGAAGGAGACTGCACTTTCTTCTGAGGTAACTTCTGGGACAAGGACTGCCAACATTCAGATTTTAGAGAAGGCAGAGGTACCCAAGACACCCTACAGGCCCAGGAAGAAGCTGAATATCCTTCTCAGCGTGATAGTGGGCCTGACCATGGGCACCGGATTATGTTTCTTTATTGAGTATCTGGACAAGAGCGTCAAAACCCAGGAAGATATTGAGAGGCGCATAGGCCTGGTCTGCCTGGGCGCTATACCCAACATCAAACATGCCCCCAGTAAGAGATAATACTAATCCCTACTTAATTGCCCAGCAAATGCCTAATTCGTTGGTGGCAGAATCCTTCCGTTCTATCCGCACCCATCTCCTTTTTTCTTCCCCAGACGTCCAGCTCCGTACCCTCATTATAACCGCCGCCCGCGCCGAAGAGGGGAAGACCTTCACCACCCTAAACCTGGGGACAGCGATCGCCCAGGCGGGAAAGAGTGTGCTCCTGGTAGAGGCAGATATGCGACGACCTAGTTTCTCAAAGCTCTTTTCCCTGGGGACGCCCGGGAAGACCTTTGGGCTCTCAAGCCTTGTAATGAAGAGGTGCCGGCCAGAGGAGGTGATAATAAAAATGCCTAAGAACGACCATATGGCCGTACTACCCTGCGGACCCAAGCCACCTAACCCCTCGGAGCTCCTAAGCTCAAAGAGCATGGATGCAGTGATAGCTGAACTGAGGGAGAGGTTTGATATAGTATTGATGGATTGCCCTCCTGTGCTCGGCCTGGCCGATGCAAGGGTTCTCTCTACTAAGGTAGATGGTTGTTTGGTAGTTATTAGACACCACAAGACCTCCCTGAAGGACGTTACCAAGACAAAGGAGTCCATCCAGGCGATAGGGGGACGCATAGTGGGGGCCATATTAAACCGCGTAAAACCAGAGCCCTTTGGCTACTATTACGGCGGCTACCCCTACTATAGCTACCATCATGATGAGGCAAAGGAAGGAAAGAAAAAGGGGGTTAAGAAACGGTTCTGGCGGAAAAAGACGAAGTCATGAGGAAATCTACCATTAAATTTACCTATGAAGACTACCTGCACCCGCCGGCAGATGGGAGGTATGAGCTCATAGAGGGGGAGCTTTTTACGGTACCTGCACCGGAGACTTACCATCAGAAGGTCCTAGGGGATTTAGAATTTATCCTCTGGAGTTATGTGAGAGAAAAGGGTCCAGGTGGGATTTATGTTGCCCCAACTGACGTAGCCCTCTCTGAGGAGGACGTAGTACAGCCACATATCCTTTTTATCTGCAAGGGCAGGTAAAGAACATCAAGGGTGTTCCCAATCTGGCGGTGGAGAGAGTCTCGATCCCTTGTAGACTGCAAAGAAGGGAAAAACGTCTCCCCAGGCCTGAATCTCCTTAGTTCCCTATGGTGGAATTAAAACAGAGCCTGGCCAATCTTTCCGGGCAGCATAACTCATGAAACAAAAGTTTACGGATTTATGTGAGTACATCATAACAGGGGGTGTCATTTTCCTTGTAATCTTTGCGCCCATATTTTATGGGGGTTTCCAGGTATGGGCCTACTCAGTGATTGAATTCGTTATTATATTTCTCCTTCTAATATGGGTGGGCAAGCTGGTGGCGGGCTTGCTTAGTAAATCGCGCAGGGCAAGGTCTGAAGGTACGTCTTTAAATCCCTTGGGCCTGGTAAAGAATCCATTAAACCTCCCGATATGTATCTTTATAGGATTTATGCTCTTTCAAATGACGCCCCTTCCAGAAAGGATGCTAAAGAATATATCCCCTAAAACATACGAACTCTACAGGGATTCCTTAATAGAAGGCCCTGCGGCCTATGATAATGGGGCCTCTGAGGCTCCCAGCCGACCTGCTATATGGAGGCCCCTCAGCCTTTACTCTCATGCTACGAGGACAGAGACCCTAAAGATTTTAAGCTGTATGGGTTTGTTCCTCCTTATTGTGAATAATTTTAGAAAGGTATGGCAGATAAATCTCTTGGTGATCGCAATCGTTGCCCTGGGCTTCCTGGAGGCGGTCTTTGGGCTGGTTCAATATCTTGCAGGGGAGTCCCTGTGGATTTTCAGAAACTCGGGAAGGGCCAATGGCACGTACATAAACCCCAACCACTTCTGTGGCTACCTGGAGATGGTTGTACCCCTGGGCCTGGGCCTCTGGGCCTATCAAACCTGGGGAGTCAGAGAAGCCCAGGGTACACCTCCACGGTGGAAAGACCCAAAGGGATTATTACTGGGTTATAGTATCATGGTCACCTCAGCCGCCCTCATAATGTCGCAGTCCAGGACAGGTATTGGGGCCTTCCTGGCCGTTATTATAGGCTTCGCACTTTATGCCTCTCTTCGGGGTAGATTGAGGAAATGGAAGATCATCTCCATAGGGGCATGGTCGGGTCTTGCAACACTATTCTTTATATGGATAGGGCTCCAGCCCGTTATCCAACGTTTCCAGGGGAGTATATTTACAGATGAACGCCCCTTGCTCTGGGCAGATACATGCAGGCTTTTCCTAGACTTTCCTGTTTTTGGGACGGGCCTGGCAACCTTTATAAACACCTTTCCCCAATATCAAAGTGTAGAGAAATACTATATTTACGATTATACGCACAATGATTATCTACAGCTCTTGGCGGAAGGTGGGACAATAGGGTTTTTAATAGTATTAACCGGGGCCGTGCTCTTCCTCCAAAAGACCCTCCGGGATTGGCTCCACAGCACTGGTCCTCTAGCCAGGTGGATAGGACTGGGGAGCCTGCTGGGCATACTTGCCCTCTTGTTACACAGTATTGCAGATTTTAATATGCATATCCCTTCAAATGCCATGTTATTCGCAACTTTACTGGCCATAGCATGGACAAGTGTACATCTCCCACACGAAGGAGTTGCAGACTGAAGCAACCTTAAGAGGACGAAGTTTATGATATGCCGAGGACATCTCTCATCTACAGAAGAAAACGCTTAGCCAGGTGGCTACTACCCGTGTTCTTATTCATAGGGACAATTCTTATGGGCATATGGGTGACAAAGCAGTTCCTGGGTAATCTCAGTTATCAAGGGTTTAGCAATAACGAAGAGGGAGATAACCCTCTCCAGCTAGATTGGCTCTTACTGGCTATTAGAAGGGATTCTACCAACGCCCTTTACCATCGAAGGCTGGCCGCGCACTCCGCACGCATCCTCACAGACCCTTACAAGCTCAGGGCTTATGCAGAAAGGATGGGCTACTTAAATTCCCCTTACAAGAGTTACCCATTGTGGGAATATTTAGAGACTCCCGAGCGTCAGGCCCTATGGTTATTGATAGAGGTAATTATACCCCACTATAAACGAGCCCTGGAGCTAAGTCCTCTTGATGCAGAGGCGTGCATTGAACTAGGCTGGGCATATCACTCTCTTGCCACCCTGATGGAGGTGCATCCAGGGGGATACAGATTGTCCAGACACTATATAGATATGTCTAAGGCCTGTTTCCAGAGGGCCCTGGAGCTTGCCCCAAAAGATACCGTGATAAAGAAGTATGTTGAGGAATGGCAGAAAGAAACAAAGGTGGATGTCTCTGAGGTGCACATTTCAAGAGATTGAGGAAGCTACTAAAAGGCTCATTAAATCCTATGACCCTAGGAAGATGTCTTTGCGACACTCAGTCAGAAAGGTGATATTTACATGTATGATGTCATCACCGTAGGTGGAGGCCCTTCAGGGGCTTACACCTCGTATCTACTAGCCAAAGAAGGCCTTAAGGTGCTGCTGCTGGACAAGGGCCAGCCCGGCGGGAAGTTGTGCACAGGGGTGATAAGCGAAGAGGCCTTCCAGAGCTTCTCCTTGGATAGGAGGTGTATTCTGAGGGGGATACGTTCTATTGAGTTTGTGTCTCCTTTGGGAGGGGGCTTCATATACGAGCACCCAACACCTTTTGCCCACGCAGTGGATAGAAAGGCCTTTGATTCCCTGCTTCTAGACATGGCACAGGAGGCAGGGGTATCCTTCTTGGGGGAAGCGGTGGTTACCTCCCTGGAGGTGGCAAAGGAGGGGGTAAGGGTACGATACGGAAAAAATGGCCAATTTCAAACTACCGCACAGGCCTTGGCTTTAGCCACAGGGCTAAACCGGCGTCTTTTAAGAATGGTAGGATTAAAACCTCCAGATTATTTAAACGCTGTGCAGATAGAGACTGACTTTGGCGGCGAAGACCAGGTTAAGGTCTTTCTTGGGAATAAGATTGCCCCGGGTTCTTTTGCCTGGGTGGTACCTCTAGGAGATGGTACGGCCAAGATGGGCATGAGCACTAGAAGGCTCATTATGCCTAACTTCAGACGGTTTCTGAGATCGCTTGGGATAAAAGACGGAATTGCTGATATAAGGTCACGGTCCATCCCTTATGGAATGGCAGCTCGAACCTACACCAATAGGACTCTGGTGATAGGTGATGCCGCCGGCCATGCAAAGACCACTACCGGAGGCGGAATATACTATGGGCTTATCGGAGCTAGTATAGCCGCCGAGGTACTCAAAGAGGCCCTCTCAAAGGGAGATTTCAGCGAGGATTACCTCCAGGGCTATGAAGAAAGGTGGAAGGAGAGGCTGGCCCCAGAGATAGAGATGGGCATGAGGCTAAGAGGCGTCTTTTCCAGCTTTGATGATGAAAGAATAAACAAATTTATACAGTTTGCCAGGAACGATGGGATAGCCACCTTGATAAACCTACAGGCCAAATTTGACTGGCAGAGGCCCTTCTTCTCCTCTCTTTTACGAAGGCTCGACGTTAAAAGACTTCTGGGCAAAAACTTCTTTAAGCTTACACAACAGTTTTTTCCATGAAAGCACTAAGATATATAGTTACTGGCGGGGCTGGCTTTATAGGGAGCCATCTAGTTGATCACCTTGTAGCGGAAGGGCATGAGGTTACTGTCGTTGATAATTTTTCAACCGGAAGACCTGAAAATCTTGCCCATATCGGTAACCGCCTAAAGGTGCTTGAGGCGGATACTTCTGATTTTGAAAAAATTATGCCTTTCTTCAAGGATATTGATGTGGTTTTCCATCTCGCAGCCCTCGCTGACATTGTTCCATCTGTTTTAAGGCCGATGGACTACTATAAATCCAATGTCACCGGGACAGCACGTGTTGTTGAAGCGGCGCGTTTGGCAGGGGTAAAACGTTTAATATACGCTGCCTCGTCCTCTTGTTACGGAATTCCGGACATTTATCCCACACCTGAAACAGCAGAAATCCGTCCACAATACCCCTATGCATTGACAAAGTATTTAGGGGAACAAATTGTTCTTCACTGGGGGAAAGTATATAAATTGCCAGTTGTGTCCCTCAGACTATTTAATGTATATGGGCCCCATTCTCGTACGTCGGGGGCATACGGTGCTGTGTTTGGTGTCTTCCTTGCACAGAAATTGAATAACATGCCATTCACAATAATAGGGGATGGAACACAAGTCAGGGATTTTACATTTGTAACCGACATTGTGAAGGCCTTTGTAATGTCTGCTAATTCAAATCTAAGAGGCGAAGTAATAAATGTGGGTTCTGGGAAAACACACAGCATTAATTACCTGGCTGAGTTATTGGGTTGTAATGGCAATATTGTATATATACCAAAACGCCCTGGAGAGCCAGAGTGTACTTGCGCTGACACAACCAAAATAAAGAGCCTCTTGAACTGGAAACCCACTGTATCTTTTGAGAATGGGGTAAAGATTATCCTTGAAAATATAGAATACTGGAGAAAAGCACCCGTCTGGACACCTGAGACAATTAAAGAGACAACAAAAGAGTGGGTTCGGTATCTTTCGGAATAAACTGTAAGGGAACTGATAGAGAATAATGAAGGCATACAGAAAAGATGGGAAGATAAGAAGTCTCGATGAGTTAGAGAAAATAGTGCAAAGACTGAAAAAAAAGAATAAGACCGTAGTCCATTGTCATGGTGTTTTTGATCTTATGCATCCTGGTCACATTAAACACCTAGAGGCGGCGAAAAGAGAAGGTGATGTCCTGATTGTAACATTGACACAAGATAAATATGTTGGCAAAGGTCCGGGGAGGCCCGTATTTAACCAGCATCTCAGGGCAGAATCTATAGTTGCACTCGAATGCGCTGATTATGTGGCAATAAATGAGTGGCAGACGGCGGTAGAAACTATCAAAAAGATAAAACCCGATATATATGCAAAGGGAAGTGATTACGCAGCCCCAGAGACAGACATAACGGGTGAGATATACCACGAAAAAGAAGCTATAGAGTCTATAGGTGGAAAGATTCATTTCACAAATGAGACTACCTTTAGCTCATCACAGCTTTTAAATAAATTCTTTGATGTATATCCTGATGAGTCAAGAAAGTTTCTTCAAGATTTCCGTTCAAGATTTTCTTCATTCGATGTTATTGATAAATTGAAAGCCGTAAGGGATTTAAAGATACTTGTAATAGGAGATACTATTATTGATGAATACCACTACTGTGTACCAATGGGTAAGTCTCCTAAGGAGAGCATAATCTCAACAAAATACATCAGTGAAGAAAGATTTGCCGGAGGCGTGTTGGCATGTGCTAATCACATAGCAGGATTTTGCGATAATGTGCATTTAGTAACTTGTTTAGGAACTATGGATTCGAAAGAGGGCTATATCTTAGACCACTTAAAATCTCACATAGACTCTAAGTTCTTCTATCGCGATGATGCGTGTACTATTGTAAAGAGGAGATTTGTTGAATCTGCATTTCTAACCAAGATGTTTGAAATATCTTCCTTGGAAGACCGTCCGCTCCCTCAAGCCGTAAATCTTGCAGTTTGTGACTACCTGCACGCTGTAGCTGCGAATTATGACCTTGTTATTGTAGCCGATTTTGGGCACGGTTTTATTGACCGGAATATTGTAAACGTTTTATGTGAGAAGGCGAGGTTTCTTGCCGTTAATACTCAGACTAACAGCGCAAACATCGGTTTTAACCTGGTAACTAAATATCCGAGGGCAGATTTTGTGTGTATTGATGAGCCAGAAATAAGGCATGCCGCACATAGTAAGCATGGAGAAATTAAAGATATAATCCAAGAGATTGCAAAGAAACTAAAGAGCAAAAAGGTAGCTGTAACAAGGGGACACTTAGGATCGATTACTTACGATGAGACGGGCAGTTTTTATGAGATACCCGTTTTCTCAGGAAAAGTTGTTGACAGAGTAGGTGCAGGTGATGCCTTTCTTTCCCTAACATCACCGATAGTCACTTTGGGTTGCTCGATGGAACTGGCTGGTTTTGTAGGAAATGCTGTGGGGGCAATAGCGGTCGGTATTGTATGCAACAGGTCATCCGTTGAGCCTATTAGTCTATATAAATTTATTACCACCCTTCTTAAATGAAACAGAAGCGTTATGCAATTAGACCTTAAAAATTATCTTGACCAGCTTGAAAATACTTTATTAGAAATTCAGGTAACAAATTCTGATAATGCTAATATAGATTTGATTAATGGCATCGAGGAAGTTACAAAAATAATATCTGCTCAATCGGAGAAAGGCAACAAAGTTATAATGATTGGAAATGGCGGTAGCTCATCAATCGCAAGCCACATAACAGTCGATTTATGGAAAAACGGAGGAGTGAGGGCGATTACTTTTGGTGACCCAGCATTACTTACCTGTGTGAGTAATGACTTGGGTTATGAGTGTGTCTTTGAAAAACCTATAAGGATGTTTGGTGATGCAGGGGATGTTCTTATTGCCATAAGCAGTTCTGGAAGATCAGAGAATATTCTAAATGGGGTTAGTGCAGCGGAGAAAAGATTGTGTAAAGTTATTACGATGTCTGGATTTGAACCAGATAATCCACTTCGCTCAGCTGGAGAGATAAACTTTTATGTCCCGTCCAATTCCTATGGATATGTGGAGATAGCCCATTTAGTTCTTTGTCATTATGTTGTGGATATAATAATAAACAAGAATTCACATGGATAGATTCAGAATAGATAGTCATAAGCTAATTTACCATGTGGGCAGGGTAAATGATTGGCTTGCAGGAATACCTGTCTATCCAATCTATACTGAGATAGCGACTTCAGGTGCATGTAACCACCGATGTGCTTACTGTGCGCTTGACTATATGGGGTATCAGCAAAGGTTCCTGGACAAAAAGGTATTGATGGACAGGCTCTCTGAAATGGCGTCTCTTGGATTAAAGAGTGTTATGTATGCGGGGGAGGGTGAACCGCTTCTGCACAAGGATATTGTTGAGATAGTCAATCACACAAAGAAGGTCGGTATTGATGTAGCCGTAACCACGAATGGGGTGCTGTTAAAGAAAGGTTTTGTTGACTCTGCGCTCAGTAATATTGCATGGATAAAGGTGAGCATAAATGGAGCAACAAAAGGAACCTATGCAAAGATTCACAGAGCAAGCCCTGATGATTTTGACAGGGTGATGGAAAACATGTCTTATGCAGCAAGGTTGAGAGATGAGAAGGGTTATGACTGCGTTCTTGGTGTGCAGCTAATCCTCTTGCCAGAAAACTGCCCCGAGGTGACCCTTCTAGCACAAAAGGCCAAGGATATAGGCATGGATTATTTAGTTGTGAAGCCTTATTCACAGCATCCACTGAGTAAAACAACAAAGTATAAGGATATAAAATACAGTAAGTATCTTCATTTAGCAGACAGCCTAAATGGTCTTAACGATAGAAAGTTCAGCGTAATATTCCGCATTAACACAATGAAAAAGTGGGATGAAGGTATACGCAATTATAGACACTGCTATGCCCTTCCCTTCTGGTCATACATCGATGCTGGGGGCAATGTGTGGGGGTGTAGCGCTTATCTCTCCGACGAGCGTTTTCGATATGGCAACATTTATGAGAATACATTCAAGGAGATTTGGGAGGGCAAAAAAAGGATTCAGTCAGTTCGTTGGGCAGATGGGGAACTTGATACAAATCAGTGTAGGGTAAACTGCAGGATGGACGAAGTAAACAAATATTTATGGGAATTAAAGCACCCCCCTGAACACGTAAATTTTATCTAGGAATTGGGGCCGTAAATAAATATTGGAAGCAAAGTACAGGGTAGCACTCATTATTTTGTACGATCCCGGAAGAAGATTATTGCTTCAACACAGAACCAAAGATGCCAAAATACTACCCGATTATTGGGCGTTCTTTGGTGGTAGTGTTAGACAAGGAGAGACGCCACATGAAGCTGTTCGCAGAGAGGCACTTGAAGAGTTGAATTACAAACTCAAGGCACCTCAACTTTTTATTGAACAGGATTTCAAAATTGGCAGCACGGAAGGTTACATGTACGTATATATCGAAGCTTTTGATAGTGATAAGTCGTTGCTTAACTTACAGGAAGGACAAGGGTGGGGTTGGTATAAAGCATCCGAGGTTGATGGCCTGAGAATGATCGACCATGATAGAAAGCTGGTAAAGTCAATAACACGCTATTTGGAAAATAGTACAAATACAAATTCTGAAAGGGCCGAGAGTTAAAGATAAAGATGTAAAAGTTGCAAATGAGAATGAAAACAAAAGCAGAAGAAAAACTAAGTCTAATTGCAAAAGAGGTTAGAAAATTAATTATAGAAGTTGCACACAGGTCAAAAAGCGCTCACGTAGGAACTTCATTGTCATGTGTTGATTTGATGGTTTCTCTTTATTTTCATGAACTACATATCGATGAGAAGAGTTGGCACAATAGAGATATATTTGTGTTGAGCAAGGCACATGCGGCAATGGCCTTGTATGCCGTTTTAACGATTAAGGGTTTCATAGACAAAGAAACTTTCTTAAATTATATGCAAGACGACGGAACATTACCAGCACATCTTGACCGGTTCACGGCTAAAGGTATAGAAGTTTCTGCCGGCTCGCTAGGGCATGGCTTCAATACGGCTTTAGGCATGGCTTATGGCTTTAAGACTAAAGGCGACAAGAGAAATGTTTTTGTATTGATAGGCGATGGAGAATCCGAAGAAGGGTCAATATGGGAGGGTGCTTTATTTGCACCGAAACTCGGTATCAACAATTTTACCGCAATTTTAGATTACAATAATTTGCAGGGATATGGCCGGCCCAATGAAATCTGTCACTACGAGCCTGTTGAGGACAAATGGAAGGCATTTGGATGGGAAGTTTGCAGGATAAACGGGCATAATTTCTCTGAAATTATTCAGGCTCTTAAAAGACCCAATAATGGAAGGCCCAAAATAATTATTGCTGATACCACAAAGGGAAAGGGCGTGTCCTTTATGGAGGATGAATTGAAGTGGCACTATTTTATTGTTACTAAAGATTATAAGGAAAAGGCAATGCGGGACTTTAAGTCAGGGCAAGAATGAGGAATACCGTTATCAATAGAATTGCAAAATATGCAGAAGAGGATAAGAGCGTTTTTTTAGTAAGTGGCGATGCCGGCTTCGGCGTTCTTGATAAATATAAGAAATGTTTTCCGGACAAATATCTAAATCTAGGTGTTGCTGAGCAGAACATGATAAGCTTTGCTGCCGGACTGGGATTGGCTGGATATAACGTGTTTGTTTATAACATCATACCTTTTGTTCTTTATAGGTGTTACGAGCAGGTGAGAAATGACATCTGTTATCAACGCTTACCAATAACATTAATAGGAATAGGAAGTGGTGTCACTTATGCACCACAGGGTATTACCCATTACGGGGTAGAAGATATTGCAATAGCAAGGACTTTACCAAATTTAGTGATCCTTTCTCCATCCGACCCAGTGGAGGCAGAAAAGTGTGCAGAATTCGCATTTAAAAGCGATAGACCCGTTTATATAAGGGTAGCAAAAAGAGGAGAGCCTGCAATCCATAAAAATGGCATTGAAAGTATAACAGAACCCATAGTTATAAAAGAAGGTGAAGAAGTAGCCCTATTATTTCACGGCTCTATAAGCTATGAAGTAATTACGGCGCTAGGGAACTTGCAAAGCCTCCCCATGCTTATTTCCATTCCAATGATCCAACCCTTGAATTTCACTTCACTCTTAAAAAAGCTGAAGAACGTTCACACCCTGATAACTGTTGAAGAACATTTCGTTGAGGGTGGCCTCGGCAGTGTTATATCAGAGTGGCTCACAAAGGAGAGACTGCCCTTCAGATTAAAAAGACTTGGAATAAAAAATGAATTTATTCATGCAATTCAAAGCAATAGCGGAATGAGGAGCATCTACGGCATCTCCAGTGCCAGTATTGGAAAAGCTGTTACGGAGGCCTTGGAGAGTGGCTAAAAAGGTTTTACTACTCGGCTCTACCGGCAAGATGGGGATGGCATTAAGAGAGGTCTTTGAGGACGGCTATACCGTTATCGGAAAAAACACCAGGGACTTTGACGCCCTCCGGCCGGAAAGCATTCGGAATCTGGTAGAGGAAAATAGACCGGACATGGTCATAAATACCGTCGCATTCTTAGGTATAGACCCGTGTGAAAGAGAGCCCGAAAAGGCCCTTAGGCTGAATACACTTTATCCGAGAATGCTGGCAGAACTCTCAAACGAGAAAAGGTTTTTACTTATAAACTTTAGTACGGATGCCGTCTTTGACGATGGGGCGAGGGGGTTTTATACCGAAACCGACCGCCCGAGACCATTAAATTTGTATGGGTTTACAAAACACGGAGGGGATTGTTTTGTACAAACGATTTCAAAAAATTATTATGTATTCAGACTCTCTGTCATATTTGGAAAGACTACCAAGAACACCCAGTTTGTAGAGAAGATGTTGCAAAAGGTGTGTGAGGGCCAGAAAGTCTTAAGGGTTGCAGACGACATTGTTTCTTCCCCCAGCTACAGTGTTGACATTGCCAAAGAAGTAAGGCGACTTACAGAGGCTTCATCAGAGTTCGGGCTTTACCATATAGCGAATGAAGGGATGGCCACTCTATACGATTTAATGAATGAAATCGTCAAAAACCTCAATCTTGATGTCGAGGTGGAAAGGGCTTCCTACAAGGACTTCCCTTATTTAGGGAGAAAGAATACATTTACACCAATCAAATCAGAAAAAGTAGCCCCCCTGCGGCCATGGAGGGAGGCTGTTAAAGAGTATTGTGACGAAAAATTGAGAGGAGAAGTAACCCTTGCCAGATAAATACATAATGAATGGTCACAAGCTCTATTGGCACCTGGATAGAGTAATGGACTGGTTAAATGGGGAAAGGGTGGCGCCCATACATATTGATGTTGGTCTAAGTAAAGGATGCAATATCAGGTGCCAGTATTGCTTTGGTGTTATACAAGGCAACTTTTATAGAAAAGGTTCAGAGGTTTACTTCCCCCGCAAACCTTTATTGAGATATTTGAAAGAGGCAGGAAAAATAGGGGTGCGGTCTATGGCATTCGTTGGGGAGGCGGAACCACTCTTGAATCCCTATGTCTATGAGGCAATCGCAGAAGGCAAGAGGGCTGGTGTTGATATTGCACTGGGGACGAACGGGATATTATTTGACACCGGAAAGAGGGGAGAAGAGGCGTTAGAACTTCTAAGCTGGATAAGGTTTAATATCAGTGCGGCTTCGGATGAGGCCTACAGAAGAATTCATGCCAGTAAGGAGTTCTCAACGGTTGTTGAGAAGATAAAGTTTTGCGTGGATTTGAAACGTCGAAAGGGCCTGAATGCCACAATCGGCCTCCAAATGGTTCTAACTCCAGCTAATGTTGACCAGGCCGTCCCCCTGGCCAAACTGGGAAGACAGCTGGGGGTAGACTACTGTGTTATAAAACAGTGCAGTGATACGGTTGAGAATGCTCTTGGGATATACGGTAGACTTCAGGAATACGACAATTTTGCAGACGTTCTCCAAGAGGCTGAAGGTATAAGCTCGAATGGTTACAACGTAATAGTAAAATGGGGAAAGATTACAAACAAAGGAGAGAGGAGTTACGACCAGTGTATCGGTGTCCCGCTTCTGTTATATTCAAGCGGCGATGGAAGGTTGTACCCGTGTGGAGCATTTTTCGACTTCAAAGAGGAAGAATATAGAATGGGGGACCTTGTAAAACAATCTTTTAAAGAAATCTTTGAGAGTGACAGATACTGGGAGGTTGTGGAAAAGGTCAAGAGAATAGATGTTCACAAAGAGTGCTATTCAAACTGCAGGACGCATTGTATAAACAAATTTCTCTGGCAATTGACTCATCCACCGGAACACGTCAATTTTGTTTAGGCAAAATGCAACCAACGGATAATAACAAAATCGATCTAACGGTTGTAATGCCAGCACTTAACGAGGGGGAAAATATCCTGGCTGCTGTTAACAATACCTTGAGGGCCTTTGAAGATTTTAGCATTAATGGCGAGATTATTGTGATTAATGATGGGAGTACCGATGGGACAGAGGATGTAGTAAAGGATATAATAAAAAAAGATAACCGTGTCAGGTTAATCAGGCATGACACCCCTAAAGGCATAGGCACATCGTTTTGGAATGGGGTCGATGCCGCGGATGGAGATATAGTGACCTGGATCCCCGGCGATAATGAAAACGACCCGTGGGAAATTTTCCGTTATTACAAGTTACTCGAACAGGTAGATGTTGTTGTCCCCTTTGTCTATAATAGAGAAGTACGGCCACTCTTCAGGAATGCACTCTCATTTGTTTACCGCTTCATTGTCAACACCACCTTCTTGGTAAATTTTAATTATACAAACGGAACAGTCCTCTACCGTAGATCCATCTTAAAAGAACTGGATTATAGGAGTGAGGGCTTCTTCTTTCAAACCGACATTTTGATAAGAACCGTAAAAAAGGGCTATCTCTTTGCTGAAGTCCCCTATAGGCTTGGCTTGAGAAAAGAAGGGGTGTCTAATGCGGTATCCTTTCCTTCCCTGTTGCAAGTTATAAAGGGCTACCTGCGCCTAATGAAAGATCAGTATTTTGACAAAGACAGAGAGAGTAAACCGCATTTTTCGGATGATTCCTTAACAACAACCAGACGGCAAATTAAGCAATGACAGAGATCATAATTGCAAAAAGAGTTACTTGGTCATGAGGGTTCTATTTTGGGGCTCAGCCATTTTTTGCGCATCTTTCTTTTTACATCTGGTTATCTGGAAAGTACGTCTGCCCAAAAGACAGTCAAAGGCTCTGTTCCAAATCTTTTTTGGAGTCTTAGTTGCAAGTATTTCTATTCTATGGGGCACATCGGCATTTCTTGCGAACCGTGAGTCTTCTGCTCCGGGAAGTCATTTAGAATACCTGCACATTTGCCTGTTTTTTACTTCACTTACACTAGCTTACATACTTACTTACGTTGCCGTTGAGGTGGACAGCCCTTCCCTCGTAATGGTAATGAGCATTGCCATGGCCGGTTCAGAAGGGTTAGATGAGAAACGATTCAACCAGAGAATGACTGACGACCTGTTGATAAAACCAAGAATAAGAGACCTCGTTCATGATGAGCTAATCTATATGGAAGGAAACAAATATAAGCTAACTTCAAAAGGATTTCTGGTTGTACGCATATTTAGCTTATATCGTAGATTGCTAAATGCAGAAATTGGTGGTTGAGTTTCTTATGCCTTATAGCCTTTTGCATGTTCTAAACCCAATTTTAGGTCTAATTATTAATGTACTGATGCAGGTTGTCAGTTTCAGGTATATTCCCAGGTTGGGATTATTAAAGTCGATAATTTTAGGTTTTGCTACGGGTCTTACTGTCGTTTTGACACTTGAACTGTGTGTTTTCTCCACGCAGTCAACATCTACAGATGATTTTGTGCCTATTTTTATTGTCAACTTTATAATGTATTCTTCACTGGGATATTGTTATTTTCATTTCGCAAATCTTGGGGAGACAGCCCGCCGCATCAGGATATTGAGAGAATTATATGATTCAAAAGAGGGATTATCAATGCAGGAAATTCTGCAAAGATATAACGCCAGAAAAATTGTTGAAGTAAGAATAAATAGGCTTATTAACAACGGACAAATTATATACAAAAGTGGCAGATATTATATTGGAAACCCCGTCATGCTGATAATAGCGAAGATTGTAGTAATGATGAAGCTAATCATTCTTGGGAAAAGAAGCGAATTTGATTGACACTGCACCATGAGTAATATTCTAAAAGACGGTGTACTATAAATCGCTCCTTGACGATGGTATGTTTAAGAAGGATTACTGGGCAGAGTTTATCAAGAAGCCCACAAAAGATTTTGAGTTACCTCTCCCGAGAAGCAAGGAGTTACAACTGGTAGATTCTTATCATCGTGTCTTCTTCTTGAACCCCACGTTCATATTACGAGAGCTACGTGGGTCTATTCTTACATGGAAAATGTTTTTTATCGCTTTTTTCACTGAAAGAACTATTGATAAAATCTTTGCTTCGAGGCCTTAGGAAGGATGTAAAAAGAAATGTATGATTTACTCCTAATCTCTCCACGAAACACACAGCTCGGACGTTTTAAGAGGTTTGTGCCGAGAAGTGTGCCTATTGGAATAGGCATCTTGGCCGGGTTTCTTAGAGGGAAGGGTATTTCCGCCAAGATACTTGACCAGGAGTTGACAGATATAAGTACGGAAACATTGCGGAGCTGCCTAGCGCAATGCAAAAAACCTTGGATCGTTGGCATTAGCGTCATGACAGCGAATGTTGCCAGTGGATATCACATAGCTAAATTGGTGAAGTCTGTTAGTAAAGAAGCAGTTGTCGTATTCGGGGGCATTCACGCCACAGTAATGCCAGATGAGATTCTTCTGTCGGGTTGCGTTGACTTTGTTGTTCAAGGGGAGGCGGAATATACACTTTTGGAACTAATCCGTCAGATTAAGGGTGGTAGAATTCAACGAGATACGCTTGAAAACATCAGTTACGTGGAAGACGGACAAATCATTTACACAAAGCCCTCAACAAAGACGGTAGATGTAAATGAGGTTCCCATGTTTCCTTATGACATGTTTGACCCATCAAAATATAACCTTGGTTTCATCCTGACATCCAGGGGATGCCCGTTTGATTGTATCTTTTGCAGTCAGAAGGCCATTACGAAGAGGGTTTATAGGTACGTTTCGTCAGAAAGAGTAGTCGAAGAGCTTGATTACATAATAAATGAGATGCACCAACCAAACATTACCTTTTTTGATGATTATTTTACCGGGAATAAAAAAAGGGTATTTGAGCTGTGCAACATGATTCAAGAAAGAGGGCTGCACAAAAAGGCCTCTTTTGGAGTCCAAACCCGTGGCGATAGCATTGACAAGGAACTTATGATAGCTATGAAAGCGGCTAACTTTGACAGTCTGATGTTCGGTGTCGAAACTGCTTCGGAAGATTTGATGAAGTTAATTAATAAGAATGAAACTGTCCAGGAAAATATCGATGCAATAAGATTAGCCAAGGAGATTGGTTTTACAGTAGAAGCTACATTCATCTACGGGTTTCCGACCGAGACCTTCAAGGACAGACTTGCAGCCCTCTCTCTTGCAGTGAGTATTGGGATAGACAGGGCCAGGTTTAATAATGCCACACCGTACCCTGGCACACAAATGTATAAAATGGTTAGGGACAAGATTAATTTCGCACCTCAGTGGGTGAACTTTAGCTCTGCCGGTGCAGTTACAGCAGGTATTAGGAAGAAATACCCTCTTCCATATATTCCGGAAGGCTGCACAGAGAATGAACTTGAAGGAAGTGTTCTTTTGGCAAATCTTTTGTTTTATCTAAATCTCGTCAACTTAAAAAAACTTTTCAACCCCGGACAGAGAGGCAGTGGTAAATGGTTTGAAGTATCTAAGAATGACCTTCTATCACCAAGCGCGCTATTTGGACTATTGATACTGGGGGGAACAGTTTTATTAAGAACTCTTTATTATCTACTTTCGTGCGGCAATTGCCGCAGATTTTTCCTCAAGGGTCTCAGGGTAACGTAAGACCTCTCATAGAAATCCGATGCGAGGTTTTGTTTGACTTCTAACATGGACGCAAGTGGGTTCGGTAAGAGTAGCCTTATCCTGACTGCTGTGCTGGTGGCGGCATTTACTCTAAGAGTACTTGTTGGACTTAGTCTTTACTCGGGTAATATGCCATTGTTCAAAGACTTTCAGGGCAGTTTTTGGGATAGCGGGTATACCGCTTACGGTGTGCTAGCCATAAACGTTGTCGAAGGCAGGGGATTTCGTTTGCAGCACGGAGGTAAAAATGGCGTTTATTTCATGGGAGAGACGAGGGCTGAACGGATGCCCTTATATCCCTTATTCCTGTCAGTGTTATATGTTGGATTCGGTAAGAGCACCACGGCTCCAGTACTCGCTCAATCCATTATAGGAACATTGACCGTTTTAATTACCTTTTTGATAGGACGGCAGCTTTTCAATGAGAAGGTAGGAATAGCAGCCTCTTCGTTGACAGCAATTTATCCCTATTATGTTGTCCATGACACAGCCCTCCAAGAAACGAGCCTTCTCACGTTGCTGACAGGTGTCAGCGTTCTATGCCTTATAAAATGTATCCGGTACAATTCATTGCGCTACTATGTCCTAGCTGGCGTTTCCCTGGGAATTGGATCCCTCTGCAAAAATATTCTACTAGGTTTTGTACCTTTTGCAGTCTTTTGGATTCTCTTAAATCCCATAAAAGACAAGACTAGAAAGATTTCAATCCTGTTACTCAGTTTTGCCATAGTAATGTCTCCATGGGTAATTCGCAACACACTTGTTCTCGGTAAACCTATTATTGGTACCACCCAGACCGGCGGTGTTTTGTGGCAGGGGAACAATCCCTTCGTTTTATCTTACTACCCGTGGAAAAGTATCGATAACAGTACAGGGAAGGCATTGGAGGCCCTCACAACAAAAGATAAAAAAGAGTTGCTTGGCCTGGATGAGTTAGGAAAACAGCGCTGGTACAGGCAAAAGGCGGTTAAGTTTATGAGAGAAAACCCAGTGCTTACCATAAAGGCTGCGTTTATCAAGGCCTTTGCCGGCATGGGTTGGATTCTTTCACCACAAAAAGATAGGCCAATTTTAAACTTTATCTACACAGCATCTTATCTCCCTTTGCTTATATTTGGAATTGCTGGTGCCATCCTTACCAGGAAGACCTGGAGAGAGATTTCCATCATCTATTTTTTATTTGTTCCTTTTCTGCTGATAACGATGCTCTTCTTTGCTCATACCTCAAGCCGGGTGTATTTAGACATATACCTTATGGTTTTAGCTGCTTTCACGTTGGTGAAGGTTGGAGAATGGCTGTGGCTTAACTTGACTCAGACACCGTTACGGGCAAGTACGAAAACCGCCCCCCCAGCTCAAAACACGAATTTTACTACAAAAAGAATTTTATCGCAAGAGAATAATTTATGACAATTTAAAAATATTTTTACTTACAGAAGAAAAAAGTGTTGACAAGTTTAGAGAAATAACGTACATTGCTTTCTTGTTTGGAAGAATTTCCATATAGTTAGACTTGTAGAGGTACTTAAGTGCTGATAAAGTCAAGGCTTGTGACCTTCCTTCCTGTGTTCCTCTCTTTGGTGTTTCCCATTGCAGGCCATATGGGGGCAGTGCTGGCCCAGACACTAGGGGACATTTCTGGAACCGTGGTTGGTGTTGACGGCAGGCCTCTAATGGGGGTGGAAGCGAGACTTGTGGACATTAATACGGGAAACGCGGTAGCCTCCATAAAAACTGCCAAAGATGGTTCGTTTAGTTTTAGTGGGCTAAAGGCAGGAAATACATACAAGGTACAGGCCTTGCACGGTAAGGATGTGGATAGTGCCCTAGTAACCGTTTCATCTGGCCCCTCAAAACCTGTTGCCTTGAAGCTTAGCCAGACCAAAGGTTTCATGGCCTTGGCCGGTGCTGGTGGGGGCTTTCCCGTTTGGGGCTATGTCCTAATAGGTTTGGCCGTAGCTGGAGCAGCAGCAGGTGCCGCCGCCGCTTCTGGTCTGGTGGCGGGGGGGGCCTTGGGCTAGCTTATCCTTTGAGCCCATAGCATTCTCCTACGACAGTTCTGGATGGTCAGGCTTTGACGAGATTTATTTTGTCCGTTTTATCAGTAACATTATCCCTTTTGCAGAGTGAGACTGCCAATTCAGGTGCCTTTAAGGCTGAAACTTTCACTACAAAACTGTCGGGGAATTGGGACAGTAGTCCTCAGGAAAACAGATTTTCAGCATCTGGCAATTTAGATGAGTAATTCTTTCCTATCTACTTCCAATGGAGGGTTTTTTATGCAAGTCCGATTACTCCTTGGTTTAGTTTTACTTGTAGCTTTTTACTGTTTTAGCCTAGTTGGATGTCAGTCTACTGCCCTACAGCGAAAAGATACCCACTACGCAAAGCTTAGTTCATTACCGACTGACGTAAAATTCCCAGAAAATCTCAAAAGCAAGATACGCTACGACACGGATAATGAGCGCCTGGTTCTTAAGGGGGTTATGACTGAAGATGAAAGAGACAAATTGCTGAAGTTGTCCAAAAACGTTCCGTATACGGCAGCTATCGGAACACTTTACCATAAACAGCAGAATAATACAAAAAGAAAACAACGGCCCTCCAGTGAAACTGATACTTCTAAAAGCATGACAGCACTAAAGGATACAACGAAGGAAGCTACAAAGGATATCCAAGAGAAGGAAATTTTGAAAGAACTTGCTGAAGAATCGCCAAAAGGACATAAAAAACCTCGTGCGAGTGCTACAGGCCTGGAAGAGCAAAAAGACATTGATCCGGTGGAAAAATGGGTTTCAGAGCCTCCAACCATCGAGGAGGGAAGCAAGGATTTCATAGAGGTTGCCGCCGCGCAAATAGTGCGTAAGTTTGAAGAGAGCTTTCCACCAACAAAGGGAAAGGACTTCACCGTCCTAGTGAAATCATTTACGACTCTTGACGGAAATCTGACTATGCTTTCGAGCCTTCTGGCAGAGGAACTTTTTACGCAACTCTCAAATAGCCCATGGGTGGGCGGTAGCCTGCGAATCTGTTGTAATCCCATAGATGGTGGCCTAGCACCTAATCGACTAGACGGGATAATAACGGGAAGCTTGGCAAAAATAGGAAAGGAAATAAAGATTAATGCTAGACTTGTCTCAGCAGATACTCACATATTAATATCCTCAATCTCAACAAGAATACCCGCGTCCGAAACCGCTGTGAGCCTTTTAGGGGCCGAAATAACCCCCAAAAGGCCCATAGAAAGTGAAGACCTGAATACGAGGCTGGACTCTCTGGCCTGGCAGGTGGAACAGATCTTGTACGACCTCCAGGGAGATAAGGAAGTTCCGCAAAGGCTATGTGTCCTGGATTTCCGCACGCTGGGAGGCAAGAAGAATTTCCTGGGGAAATTCTTGGCTGAAGAATGTAAACTAAGGCTTTCTAAGAATAAATTATGGAAGTTTGTTCCCACCGCTAGAGTTGAAAAACTTCTTGGCAGAGAGATCTCATCCATCTCAGATTTGACCATTACGGACCTTACAGAAGGACTGGCTGGAGGGTTGGGTATAGAGGCCATTATCGAAGGAACGGTCACAGACCTAGGCAACGGCGTTAAGGTGAACGTAAAGGTAGGTGATATAATGGAGGGTTTGACCTGGGGTACTGCTTCTGTGGATATACTAAGGGATAGAAGCGTCGAATTCCTTTTAAATAAAGACAATGGGCGAGTTCTAACCTCTGGCAGTTCCGTTAATGCGGGTGTGGTCAAGGAGGGTTTGAAGACCGCTTACTCTGGGCAGAAAAGTGAGGTTTCTGTAGTAAACAGACTTGGAGAGGACTTTTTCCTGAGGGAAGATTTTTCCGACCCCGAGGTAGTACACCGCCTGCTCGAATGGGGTAATGATTTAATCATTACCAGTGAGGGAGAGAAGCGTTTCTTGGCATCACAAGAACCCAGATTCGTAAATGTGGGGAAGAAAATAGATTTTCCAACAAACTTCACCCTGGGGTTTGAAGTGAAAGGAAGCAGCAAATATTGGAATACGTTGAAGTTTGCCGATGTTTCTGGTAATGAGTTTGGCTTAGATTTCCAACTCAACGAAGGCAACTGTTACATAGTGCTCCCCGGACCAAAGAGTGTAAGAGTAAGAGTAGACACCAACTCGGCTAATAAATTCAAGCTGGTCAGAAAGAATGGCTTTTATGAGGTATACGTAAATGATACCCTGGCATTAGCAGGGCCTTATTCCAAGTATACCCAGTTCAAGAGCTTCACTATAACAGCTCGATTAGACCAGATTCGTTTTACAGGTTTCCTGGGGAAGGTAATTAAGGGATAACCTGTGAGCTTGCGATTCTTTTATTGTTTAACCCCTCCCTCACCTTTACAGAAGCCCCCCTTTTCGGGACCGTCTGCCCTTCCTTCTCATAAATCACACCCAATGTAGATAGAAAAAGCCTGCTTGCCGAGGTTCCCAAAGGTATGTCATCGGATAATAGAGGGCTTTATTATTTTCCTATGTGAATATGACGTTATAAGATGTATAGGGTTATGGAAAAGTCAATGTATGCAGTTATTCTCGCCGGTGGGTCAGGTACAAGACTGTGGCCGCTAAGCCGTCGAAACAAACCCAAGCACCAGATTAAGATGTCTTGCGGCCGATCACTACTTCAGCAGGCCTATGACAGAATATATCCCACTATTGACCCAAGCAACATCCTTGTAGTGACTACCTTGGAACAGGAAAGCGATATAAGGGCACAACTGCCCACTCTTCCCGCCGAGAACCTCCTGGTGGAGCCACTTGGCAGAAATACTGCAGCCTGTGTAGGGCTCGCTGCTGTTGCCATCAATAAGAGGTCTGAAGACTCGGTTGTGGCGGTACTCACTGCAGACCACCTCATAAAGCCAAAAGAGAGATTTATCGAAATCCTAAGGTTTGGTGCACTTATGGCTTCAAGTTGTGAATGCCCTATAATCTTTGGCATAAAACCATCTTTTCCGTCAACCAATTATGGTTATGTTAAAAGGGGTGAAATGTTGCTAAGGGAGAAAGGCTTCAGGGTCTTCCAGTGTGAAGCTTTTACGGAAAAACCGGACCAAGAACTAGCAAAGAAACTACTGGACACGAAGGAATATTACTGGAACAGTGGCATGTTTGTGTGGAGGGTGGATTCGGTCCTTGACACGTTGAATAAATTAATGCCGCCACTTGCAAAGGCATTGCAGAGGATCGAGAGCAGCTTGGGTACTCCTACCGAAGGCCCAACCTTACGTGAGGAATATGAAAAGCTCGATAGTGTCTCTATAGACTGTGGTGTTATGGAGAAGGTGAAAAATATTAGGGTGATTGAAGCGAATTTCGAATGGGCGGATGTAGGGGACTGGAGCATTTTCGGAGAATTCTATGGCAAAAAACACGGTACAAATATTGTCATTGGCAAGCATTATGGCATTGATACATCAAATTGTGCTAGTATTGGCAACTCAGATGGTCTCTTAGTGACAGTTGGTGTCAAAGACCTTATAGTAATTCACACCCACGATGTTACCCTGGTCTGCCATAGAGATAGGGCAGGAGAGGCTAAAAGGCTCGTAGAAGAGTTGAAGGGAAAAGGATTTGAAGCGTACATCTAAATATTTCCAAGTGTACGTTTGATACAGTACCACAAGGTGGAGCAGACGAGACTGTATCAAACAAAAATGGAAAAGCAAAAAAGGCGTGGGTTAAAAACTGACTATGCTGGTGAAACAACATCTTGCAAAGGGTTTTTAGCCAAGTTAGCTCATTTACTACGGCCTGCGAAGCCGGGAAGGGTCCTTACGCTGTTGCATTAGGCATCCCCCTAAAATATCTCTATATAATATTTATGTCTGCCGAGTTGGGAATCCAGGCCTGTTTGTCCTGTGCACTACATTATTACTATAGTTTGGAAGATAATGTTTATTTTTTCTCCTTTGGTCTGGCAGCTGGATATTTTGCGTAGAGTTTTTCCAGTTTATTCTCGAGTTTGGCTATCTTCTCTTTCATACTAGCCGCCGCCTTGGCGGCGGAACTGGCCTTTTTAGCAAGTTCCTTATTTTGTTCCAGTAAGAGCATGTGCAACCGTTTATTTTCATGGACGGTATCGTAGTATTCCAAACCCTGGCGCACTACCTTCTCAAGATGGTACCTATCCCACGGTTTAAGTATAAATTTAAATACGTCCACATTGTTTATTGCATCGGCCGCGGCCCGGATGTCTGCATAGCCAGTTATTGCTATCCTTACGGCATCGGGCGCAATCTCTTTGGTCTTCTCTAAGAATCCAACACCTGACATCACCGGCATCCTAATGTCCGAGATTATCAGCTCTACATTCTCATTGCGCAGGATATCCAGCCCTTCCTGGCCACTTCTCGCTGTAAGTACATTATAACCAAGCCTTGTAAAGGTCCTCTCCAATGAACCCAATACCTGTTCATCATCATCCACTATCATTATTGTGTACTTTTTTTGCTTCATCGGCCGCAGCACCTATCTGCGTTATGTTGCAGAGATATCAGATTCTGTTCTAAGGGGAAGAGTTATCTTGAACGTCGTACCTTTTCCGACGGTGCTCGTCACCTCTATGTTGCCTTCCACCTGTGTAACCAGATTGTAAACGATGCTCAATCCGAGTCCTGTGCCCTTACCTACATCTTTTGTAGTAAAAAACGGGTCAAAGACCCTCTTTAAATCTTCTTCTGGGATGCCCACACCCGTATCACTTATTTCGGCACAGACCGTTTGCCCTTGCTGGTAGGTTTTAATATGTATTTCTCCATACTCGGGGATTGCGTGGGTCGCATTTACAAGCAGGTTTGTAAATATCTGGGCAAGGTAGTGAGGATAACACAGTATCCGTGGGAGTTCGGCATAATCCTTCGTTATCTTTGCCTTGTGTTTGAGTTCGTGCCATGCAATCCTTAGAGCAGCTTCCATTGTTTTGTTTATGTCAACGTAGTCAAGTCTATCCTGTCCGGGATGCGAAAACTCAGATACCGCAGAAATCGTCCTACGTATCTGCTCTGTTCCCACCTTGGAGTCTTCCAGACAGGCCTTCATTTCCTCTAATGTGGGAAGAAGCTTTTTCTTATCTATTTGCTGCTCCTTGATGGAAATAATGTCCATAATGTAATCCTTCATCAGTTCGGCGTTATTTATGATATAGCTCAAAGGATTATTTATCTCATGAGCAATCCCTGAGGCAAGTGTGCCGAGGGACGACATCTTTTCTGCCTGAAATAGCTGTTTTTGCGTCCTTCTTAGCTCTTCCTCCCTGCGTGCTCTTTCTTCTGTATAATCCTTTAGCTTCTTGGTCATGGCGTTAAAGGAAAGGCTCAGGTCTCGGAGTTCGTCCTTCCGCTTTAGTTCTATCTTGTGGTCCAGGTTGCCTCTGGCTATTGTTTCCGTGCCATCCTTGAGTTTCTTGATGGTGGCACTCATGTTCTTTGAGACAAAAAAGGAGACCAAGAACGCCATGAGAGCTACCGAGGAGTTGAGGATAATAAATAAATTTCGTATCCTGGCAAGAGGCGCAAATGCAACCTTGTAGTCTCTCTCGGCCAAGACCACCCAACCTGTCTCTTTAACAGGCACTGCTGCACCCAGTACACGACGCCCCCAGGGGTTCTTATATGTGTCAATCACGTCCCTGTTTTCTACTAATGCCTTTTCGGTTACAGACGTCTCTGCAATCTCTATCGGATACGTACCCATTGGATTGCCTGACGCCGCAAGTATAAACTTATCCTTGTTTGAAATATAAATGTAGTCTTGACCCCTGTGTTTGGTTTCTTCGCCAGGGGGATTGGTACCAAGCACTATAGTATCCAGCAATACATCTATCGAGACTCTATTAGCGATAACACCGATCGGCGTATGTAGATGTTTGTCGGTAAGTAAGATAGAGAACACAAGGTCTGGTTCACTAGCACCCCCTTCTGGCACTGTCTCTCTACTAAAAAGGGGCCCGGTTTGCTCAAAGTGGAGAAATGGCTGTATAAAATACTGCTCTCCTGAGGCATCCTTCCCTACTTGAGCCTCAGATGTCGAGGCAAGCACTTTTCCCGTAGTGTCTATGACAAAGACTTCGAGAATATTTGGGTCCAAGCTCCTCTTGTTCACCTCCAGGTGCTTATTCAGGTCTCTCCTTACAGTCTCTATATCTGCGCCTGGGAGCGACAGTGCCCTAATAGAATCCCTGATGAACCCGTCCGAACCAAAACCCACAATCCTGGTCAGGTTCTTGTCCAGGAGGTATTCTATACTTTTTTGAATACCCCTGGCCTCCATCTGCAGCTCACTAAACACGTCTTGCTTGATTTGGCCCCTAACGAAGAAGTAGCAGACCGTACCTGCAATCGTCAATGGCACCAGCGCAATCAACATGAACCAGCACAGCTGGTTTACACCAAAACGTGTGAGAATCTTCTTGGGCATCTAGCCCTTCAATTAATACAGGTTACACAAAAATTTCTACTTTATATGAAATATGAACCTCAAGGAACAAGCCACTCTGTTATTGGGATTGTAATACTTATACCCCCACGCAGGTCACCCTCCTTGTACCCCAGTGCCTCATCAGTGGCATAATACTTCTTGATGTATGCCCTGATCTCCGGGGGCATGACCTCAGGAACGGAATGGCACAATAAGCATTCCTTCTCCATATACAGAGGTTTCATGTAGCGATAAACATCCTTATTCCCCACCTTGGTTATTTCCCCAAAGCTCTTTCTCGTCTCATTCTTTTCAAGTATCCCGAGCGCCTTTACTTCCCACTCGTCGGGCTTATTTTTGGGATTTCTAACCTTTAGGGCCGTCTGCTTCACCTTGTATCCTGTCCTGAGGCTGAAATCGTTGGCAACATGGCTCCCGACAATCGCTGGCACAAAACCCTTGAAATAGTAGTTCCCTGTCTCGGGGTCTCGGTTTATGAGCTCCTGGTTCTTTGCAATGACATTACGGACGGAGGCAAGCATCGTAGCGCTTATATCAGCAAAACGTTCATATATCCTCTCTATCTCCCCCCTAGGTTCATCCCAAGACTCTATGTCTTCTCCACCTGCGCTGACGCCTAATGGTGTTGCCAGACCGAAGTAAAGTACCATCAAACATAGAATAACACAAAACTCATTGCGCATTATAGAATATCCCTCCTCATTGGGACTCCGTTGTAAACAAACGCCCCTTCGTCCAAAACTTCTTCATAAATGGCAGGATACTAACAAATCGTTCTACCTCTTTTCTCCTAAAGAGATCGAAACATGGTAAGGTTTAGGAGTAATAGGCATCGTGAACCTAATCTCAGTACAACTAAAAATATCCTATAATGCTACTCAAGCAGAGTCAATGATAATCTCCATGAGAGGGGATAGGTACTACAGAAACAAATTTTCCCTGTGGCAGGCTTTCTGTTACGTTGAGGCTGACACTACAGAATGACTTTAGCAACAACTACTTGCCAAGTGACTCACCTTAGGCGGGTTAAAACTTCATTATCTCTTTGGTCTTTCTGTCTAAAGTCTGGTTAATCTTCTTCTCATAATCGTGGGTTAGGTCTTGTATCTTATCTCTGGCCCTACGGGCATCATCCTCAGTGAGTATAGAGTCCTTCTCCTCCTTATCTATATGCTTGTTTGCCTCTCTACGGGCATTTCTTATAGCGACTTTGGTAGCTTCAGAGAGTTCTTTAGTTTGGGAAGCCAGCTTCTTCCTCCGCTCCTCACTGAGCGGTGGGAGATTAATGCGGATGCATCTTCCATCACTCTGAGGATTAAGGCCCAAATCAGATTGTAGTATGGCCTTTTCTATCTCTTTTAATATAGAAGGGTCGTAGGGCTTTATCACGATGGCTTGAGGTTCGGGCACGGCTATAGAAGCAAGTTGCTTTAGTGGTGTAGCTGTGCCGTAGTAGCCAATCTCTATATTCTCAACGAGACCAGGGCTTGCACGGCCGGTGCGTATACCCTTCAGTTCCTCTTCCAACACACCCAGGGTCTTCTCCATCTTCTTTTTGGTCCCCAGAATAATTTCTTCACTGCTCATCTCTTATCACTTTCACCCCCAATAAATGTACCTATAGGTTCACCCTCAATAACCTTCCTGATATTATGCTGTGTCTTTAGTTTGAATATGATTATAGGCAAGCTGTTCTCCCTACAGAGGGTAATGGCTGCTGGGTCAAAGAGGGTCTTGAAACTACCGTCAAGTACCTGGTTATAGGTCAGCCTATCAAAGAGCTTGGCGTTGGAATCTATCTCCGGATCGGCTGAATACACACCTTCAACCTTTGTTGCCTTTAGTAGGACATCTACCTCAAGCTCCAGTGCCTTTATAGCGGCCGCACTATCTGTGGTGAGGTAGGGGTTTCCCGTGCCTCCTGCCAGTATAACGACACTTCCTTCGTCCAGGTACCTCTTACAGTTTCGTCTGTTGTAAGGTTCAATCAGTTCATATATCTCAAGCACGCTCTGAGTGGCGGTTTTAATCCCTATTCTCTCCAAGGCGTCCTGAAGCACTAAGGCATTTATGACAGTGGCGACCATGCCCGCATAGTCTGCCTGGGCTCGGCTTGTCCCCAACTTTGAAAGCTCGGAACCTCTGACGATATTACCGCCACCCACCACAAGGGCTAACTTTGCTGAGACGGCGGCGGCGGCTATCTCCCGTGCTATAAAATTTACGCTGTCGGTATCAATACCGGCACCAAACTCTTCTCCACTTATCTTTATTACCGCCCTATTGTATTTGACCTTTGGCATAAGAAGGTCGGCCGATCCAGTCTTTAATTACTTCTTACTGCCCAACCTCAAACCTTGCAAATCGATTCACCCGTACATTTTCTCCCAACTTGGCAATACATGCGGTGATGATGTCCCTAACGGTCTGGCTCTCATCCTTTATAAATGGTTGTTCCAAAAGGCATTTTTCCTTATAAAATGCCTCAAGTTTTCCTTGGACTATCTTCTCCACCATCTGCGGAGGCTTGTCAGAGACTGCGCGCTGAAATTCCGCCTTCTTCTCATCCACGATCTCAGCAGGCACATCCTCCCTGGAAAGGGCCAAGGGATTAGTAGCTGCAATTTGCATGCAGAGGTCCCTCAAGAGCTGCTCGACTGTTTCATTTTTTGCCACGAAATCTGTCTCACAGTTAACCTCCACCAGAACACCTATCCTACCGTTGAAATGTATGTAAGATCCCACACGGCCCTCGTTGGTGGCGCGGGTACCCTTTTTTTCAGCGACACGGTAGCCCTTTTTCCTGAGTATCTCAGCGGCCCTGTCGAAATCACCACCTGTTTTCTCCAGCGCATTTTTACAGTCTAATATGCCTGCACCTGTCTTCTCTCTCAGTGTCTTTATACTTTCTGTGTCTACGGGCATTCACCAATCCCCTTCTGCCTCGTTACACGTTCAGTAGATTCTAAGGTTGGCCAACTTCTTGATGACTGACAACAGGCACACTGGGCCTACCATCCAGAATTGCGTCTGTCATCTTAGAGAGAAATACCTCGATCGACCTCATAGCGTCATCGTTTCCAGGAACACATATGTCTACCAGGTCTGGGTCACAGTCTGTATCTGTAAGGCAGATAGTGGGAATACCAAGCTTGTTGGCCTCTTTTACGGCCGTTATCTCTCTGGTTGGATCAACCACTATAATGGCTCCCGGTAGCTCCATTATATTTCTTATACCTTCTAGGTTCTTTTTAAGTTTTTTAGCTTCCCGATTTAAGGAGGATATCATCTTTTTGCTATATTCATTAACAGCATCGCTGGAGAGGAGTTCTTCCAGCTCCTTTAGGTACTTGAGTCTAAGGCGTATGGTATTGAAGTTGGTTAAAGTGCCGCCCAGCCACCTTTCGTTTACATAGTGCATCCCTGCTCGCTGGGCCTCACGGGCAACGGTGTCACGCGCCTGCCATTTGGTGCCCACAAAGAGGACATCCTTGCCTGTTGCAGACAGCTTTGTCAGAAATTTATAAGCCGTTATAAGACCCCTCAGCGTCTCTCTTAAGTCAATAATATGTATCAAATTATGCCTGCCAAAAATGTAGGGCTTCATTTTGGGATTCCACCGCGAGGTCCTATGACCGAAGTGGAACCCAGCTCTTATCAATTCCTCGAGCGTAACTACCGGCAAAGTTCTCTCCTATAAACGTATGCGAGAATTGAAAAAGGTTGAATTTAGCACAAATATCAAAAATGTCAAGACAATGCGCCTACCTTATTTTCTGTGCTTACGGCAGGAATGTCGGCAGGGATGGATTCGATGGGTATGGGCAGTTTTGGATTGGATGGAAGGGGGTCTATGTACTTCCTCCGATACGCCTTGCTCTGCATCCTGCAACTTGGGAAGCGGCGGTTGAAATCAGGATGAGTTACCATCTTCTTCCATATTGCCTGTATAGGCATGTCCCTCACGTTACCGAAGTTTATCGGATTAAAGTCACAGGGATTTATATCACCATACGCCGTCATATAAAACTGAGAATGAGCACCATAGCAGCCCACACCCAGGGGGGAGTTTATAAGTGCCATGGCGTTTACTCCCATGGGCGTGGCCTCGTAATACCTCTTAGCCAGGGCAATGACCGCCTTCCTCTCGGCAGGGGTAAGAATCTTGGAGGTATCTTTGAGGTATCTCCCCGATGGGATACAATCAAAAATAGTAACCTCAGAAAAGCCCTCTTTATTTGCTATCTGGAGCAGTCTTTCCAGATGGCCCTCCACGAGATTTTCATGGGTAGCATAGGTTGAGATGCCTGTAAGTATACCCACCTCCCTGGCAAGTCCTGCACCTTTAAAGGCCTTCTCGTAGCAACCCACCACCTTTCGGAACTCATCGTGTAAGACTGCCTCACTGTGGTCTATTGATATATTCAATGAAAACAGCCCGGCTTTCTTCAGCTTCTTGACGTTTTCTTCTGTAAGGAGGAGTCCATTTGTAAAAATCATAACAACTGCCTTGGATTTATCCACATACTCAATCAATTCGTATAAATCTTCCCTCAGCATGGGCTCCCCACCCACATAGATAATAAGGCTTGCACCTAGGTCTAGGGCACCGTCCACCACCCTTTTTATCTCGTCTACACTTAGCTCCTCTTTGGTAGGGTCCTTGAAGGGGTCTGCGCTGCAGTGTATGCACTGGCACTGGCACTTGTGAGTGATAGCCAGGTTTGCTGTCACAGGGAAGGCCATCTTTTCCAGCATCATCCTCACCTTTCTGGTTAAAAAGCGCATCCCTGCGGGTGATGGATGTGGAGGGTTGTACAGATTATAAACATTCTTGCCGTCTACCTTGGCAATAACCTTTAGAGAGTTAACCTTGTGAAAGAACTGTTGTACGAAGGGTTGTAACATGTCGCCAAGGTAACCACCAGCCCTCCCGAACACCTTACCGTTGAGCATTTCGGCCTCTACATGGAAAAAATCATACGTATCCATTCAACTAGGCTCCCTGCATAACCCTCAGGTTCTCTTCTATTCTCTCAAGCACTTCAGTAGCCACCCTCAAGGCCTTCAGGCCCTCTTTTCCAGAGACCGTCGGCCCCCTGTCCTTCAACACGCAATCTACAAAACTCTCCAGCTCCATTTTTAGCGGCTCCTGCTCATTCTCCATCCTTATATGTTTAATCTCCAAGAGGTCGCCGAAGTCATAACCTTTTAAGTCAATAAGGCTCTTCGCATCTAGTCCACGCAGGTTTAGCGAATCAACAGTAAGCTCTGGAGCTTTCTTGTAAATTATAGCCTCTTGTTTCTCGTAATCCAGTGAAATATATACGTTCTCTGAAAACAGGCGAATCTTCCTCATGGGCCTGAAGGATACACGACTTGCAGTAACATTTGCCACACAGCCGTTCTCAAAGGTTATCCTGGCATTGGCTACGTCTTCTTTGGAAGAGATGATGCGTGTGCCCACTGCCTCTACCTTCTTTACAGGGGATTTAGCAAGGTGAAGTATTATATCAATGTCATGCACCATTAGGTCAAGGACTACACCGATATCCTTTGCGCGGAAGTTAAAGTTAGAAAGCCTGTGGCACTCTATAAACCTTGGAACCATGGGATATTCTTCCACAGCCTTGAACACGGGATTGAAGCGCTCCACATAGCCTACCTGTAAGATGGTATCGTTCTTCAAGCTGAGGTCCACCAGGGCCTCTGCCTCCCCAAGGTCTCCAGCCATGGGTTTCTCTAGCATTACCGGTACACCTTTGTTTAAGAAGTAAGAGGCTATGTCGTAGTGGGTGCTGGTTGGTACTACTACGCTAACAGCCGACACCTTGTCGCCTACTTCCTCTGCACTAGAATAAAAATGCGTACCCAGCTGCTTTGCGACTGTCTCTCCCAGCCCTGTGTCAACGTCTACTACTCCAACAAGCTCTACATTGGGGAGTTGGGAATAGACTCTAGCATGCTCCTTACCCAGGTGACCGACGCCTATAACCGCTATTTTGAGTCTTTGCTCAGCCATCACTTACATTTTTTGGGAATTCCTCAGTATCTCCCTATACCTGCCGCACTTGCCCTTCATGGTGTTTCTCATAAAATTGAGCAGCGTCTTTACTTCCGAGGTGAGTTCGTCCTGTCTCCCCAACTCCTCAAGAACCTTGCCCTGGTCCAGGACTTCTGGCCGGCGAAAGATCTTATGAAAGGCCTCCCTGATTGACTCTATTTGCTCACGCGAGAAACCAGACCTCTCAAGGCCAACTACGTTGACCTGGCGCACGCGCGAAGGGTTCCCCTCCACCAGCATAAAGGGGGGTACATCCTGCACAATCCTTGTAAGACCTCCCACATAAGCGTACTGGCCTATCGTCGTGAAGGGCTGTACCCCTACCAAGCCCATGAGCTTTGCATTGCTTTCCACCCTTACGTGCCCTCCTAAAAGGACGTTGTTTGCCAGAAGCACACCATTGTCAATCTCGCAGTCGTGGGCGACATGTGAGCAGGCCATAAATAGATTGTCATTACCTATTTTGGTTAGACCGCCCCCTACCACCGTTCCTGTATTAATAGTTACACACTCTCTTATAACGTTGCGGTCGCCTATCTCTAGTCTTGTGTCCTCACCCTTGTGCTTTAGATCCTGCGGTTCTGTACCCAGGGCTGTTCCTGGATATACTCTGTTCTCTCTGCCAAGAGAGGCGTGTCCCGTTATAGTGACATTATTTTTTATGATGGTGCCATCACCAATCTTTACATACTCATCGATAAAGGAAAATGCTCCTATTTCAACATCTCTGCCCAGCTCTGCGTCGGGATGTACTTGGGCCGTTGGGTGTATATTCATGCCTCTACATCTGCTACTGTAGAGAAAGAACCTTCAGCATGGGCAAGTTCCAATATCTTTCTTGCCAGGAGAACGTTAAGGGAATGTCCAGAACGTGTGCCAACAACCCGCGCCCTCAGCACCATTCCCGTTAGACAGAGATCTCCAACCATGTCAAGGAGCTTGTGCCTGACACTCTCATTGACAAAGCGAAGGGTGGCTTGATTTCTGTTGATTGGTGTGAAAGCTGTACCGTCCTCGTTTACCAGAAAACAGTTTTCTTCTGTAACACCTTTTCCGAACCCAAGCTTTACAAATTCTTCCACACCGCTTGACAGACAAAAGGTCCTAGCGGGGGCAATCTGTTCGGAAAAAGTATCTTCCGTAACAGACAAGGTATATGACTGTCTAAGCGCCGACCGGTCCCCAAAATCCAGGTGGTAGGAGAGCTCCAGGCCTTTGTCATACGGAAGGGCAATGATACTTGCTCCATCGTCTTCCAAGGTAATGGTGCGCCAAAGGGTGAAAATGTGCCTCGGGGCATTCTGGTCGACTACCCCAGCTTCTTTAATTAATCGTACAAAGACTAAAGAGCTGCCGTCCCCGGCGGGCACCTCTTTACCCGTTATCTCTACCAAAAGATTGTCAATGCCCAAGCCAAACACTGATGCCATAAAATGCTCAACGCCCTCTACCTCTGCCCCGTCTCTAACCAACAAGATACGCCTCGTGTGGTCCTCAACATAATCCACACTAGCAGGTATAGGGGGAGAGCCAGGGAGGTCCACCCTCTGGAATTGTATGCCTGTGTTGGGGGGCTGAGGCCTTAACTTTATGGAGACCTCCTGACCATGAAAAAGGCCACGGCCATGGTACTCTATTTCGCGCCCTATAGTTCTCTGCCCTCGGTGCAACTTTGTCACCCGGCATACTTCTCGTTTAAGTAATCAATTACCATGTCAGTAATGTCCACGACATCGGAATAATAGAGAACCGTACCCATCCCTATCTTGAGCCTTAATTCCAGAAGATCTGCACTCTTTGGCTCGATAACCTCCTTCTTCAATATGAGATCGAACCCCTGTTCTCTCCCTATTTCTTCTATTGCGCCACTTATGTCATTATAGAGTTCTTCATAGAACTCCTTTTCCTTCGCGCCAAGGTTCTTCCTGGCAACTTCTTCTTCTAGCTGGAGGTAAAGCAGCTTCTTTTCCAACTCAACTTCCTTTTCCTTCCTGGCCTCGCTGCCTCTCTCCAGGAGCTGGATCTCCTCCCTCAGACCTACCAGGTTGTCCTGTTTATCCCTGAGAAGGTCCTCTTCCCCGGCCCTTAATTCCTTAAAGCTCTCCTCCAGCTCTGCCCTCTTCTCGTAGTTCTCAAAAACTTGGTTAAGATTCACCACGCCTATTTGGAGTTCCTCTGCAGACACAACAGCAGGTAAAGCAATAATCACTGCAGAAAGTACAAACATAAGTTTGCCTAACTTCATTGGCCCTTTTCCTTTCCAAAATTTCTTATTTCTAGAATCCACCACCGCCGACGTTAATACTTATAGTCTTGGTATCATCCCCTGATTCCTTCATGATAGGGATACCAACATCTAATCCTACACTCATACGCCCAAAGAAGGGTAGAGTAAACCGAACGCCGGCACCCACAGCTACTCGCATATTGTCTAAACCAATGTCACTCGCATCTTCATCCGCTTTACCGGCATCTATAAAGACAACTCCCCTAAGAAAATTTTTATAAATAGGAAAAGCATCTTCAACACCAAAAAGTACGAGCGACTCTCCACCCACTTGTTCATCTGTCACCGGGTCTGTTGGTGCAACACCACGAAAATCAAAACCCCTGATAGAGCCGGTACCTCCGGCAAAAAACCGCTCAAAGATGGGGACCGGCTCATCCGAAGTCGAATCCACTCTGCCAAGGGTAGCCCTGACATTCAATATGTGAGCCCCCCACCATTCCGGCTCAAATATCTTATAATATTTTTTCGCTGATATAGTAAATCTGAGTATATCAACGTCTATACCAGATCCCTCGATGCTGGCGTCCACTAGGTGGCCTCTTTGGGGAAACATTGGATTGTTTCGTGTGTCCCAGACAGCCCTTAGTTCGGCGCCGAACTTCTTCCTTGACCCCAGCAAATCTTTCACCACCTGGGGTGCATCAAAGTCCACATCCTGTACCTCAATATCCTGAAATTCCGGAGTAAGGGAGATGCTAAGGTTGGGTCTTAGCATCCTCCCTATTGAGAAACGAAATCCCCTCCTCTCCTCGTCATAATCTTCTCTAACCCTCGTGAAAAAGAAGGCACTTGTCCCGGCAGAATAGACCGAATCATAAATAGAGGGATTGCTCAGAGAGACAATAGCTTGAGTTCGCAGCAACCCTGGACTTAATGTTATGTTAAACACATGGCCCGCACCTCTAAAGGCATCGCCTGCCCAAAAATCGTGCATATTTTTGGGAGGGTCCAAGATATTAAAGTTCTTGTCGGTATAGGAAATGTCTCCAAAGAACCCGGAATTCACTCCAAACCCGCCGCCAAACCGTAATAAACCTGTCCGCCCCTCCTTCACCTCTGTGATGATGTTGGCCCGGCCCGGGCGTGAGCCCGGCTCACTAAGCATGTTTACTGGCATCGGCGACTGCCGTTCAAAGTACCCGGTTGCTATTAATCTCTCGTGGCTCTCTCGAATCTTTACGCTATCAAACCTCTCACCAGGAAAGAATGATAGTTCCCTCCTTATAACATTGTCTCTGGTCTTTTCATTACCTCTTATCTTGATTTCTTCTATAAGGAGCCTCTCTCCCTCGTTTACCTCATATATCACATCCACCCTCGCCGCCACGGGGCTGAAGATCCGCTTGGGAATCACCCTAGCATTGACAAAGCCCTGCTCACCGTAGTGTATTCTAACGTTTCTGGCGTCCTCCTCCATAACTGGTGGCAGGAATGGTCCACCTGTATAAAGTGTCATCTCGGCAAGAAGTTCAGCAGTAGAGAAGAGCTTATTGCCTTTAATCGCTATCCTGCTTACAAAGTACCTCTCTCCTTCCTCTATCAAGAAGGTGACAAAGATGTCTGTCTTGTCTTTGCTATAAGTCAATCGCCCTTCTACTCTTACATCTAACCACCCCTTGTCTACATAAAATTCCCTTAACCTCTCCTTGTCCTCATCGAATTTTTCTCTGTCAAAGACGCCTTTGAAGACGAGCCTTGGGAAGCGTCTTTTACGGGTCTTTACCTGCTTCCTGAGCTTTTTCTCGCTGAACGACTTGTTGCCCTCAAATAATACCCTTTTTATGGTTGCCTTGGGGCCCTCCTTTATCACATAGACGACCTCTACCTCACCATCAGACCTACTGAGTCTACTACTGACCTTTGCAAATTGAAATCCTTCTTTTAGATAGATGGCCTTTATTCTTTCCTCACCCAGTTTGACCAGGTAATGTTTTAGGTAATCTCTCTGTCTAAATTCAAGGACACCTTCGAGCTTGCTGCTCTTTACCTTATCATTACCCTCAAATACAATGGCTGTAATTACCGGCCTCTCAGTCACCAAAAAAGTGAGTTTAAGACCGTCTTCAATATCTTCTAAAACCACTTCCACATTATCAAAGTATCCCATGGCCCATATACTTGAGACGTCCTGCGATACCATCTCTGGATTATATGGGTCACCTTCCCTCAGTCTTATCGACCCCTTTATTGCCGCCGTGCCTATACGTTTATTGCCCTTTATCTCTATCTTTCTTATAATTCTACCTTTTTCCGCCTCTTGGGCCTGAACTGCAGCCCCATATGCTAGAAAAAAGACAAATACAGAAGTAATGACAAGGTTCCAAACCCTGGGATAAGCCATCCCATGCTTTCTTCAATAACCCTCTTCCTGGATATTGGCTGGACTCTCAAAACGCATGTACTCATTAAGGAAAACAAGCTTCACATTGCCAGTAGGGCCGTTTCTCTGTTTAGCTATTATCACCTCCGCATCTTTTGGATTCTTGTTCGGGTCATAGTACCCCTCACGATGAAGAAGCAACACAAGGTCAGCGTCCTGCTCAATGGACCCAGATTCCCTGAGGTCGGACATCCGTGGCCTACGATCCTCCCGCATTTCCACAGCACGATTAAGCTGAGATACGGCTATGACCGGGACGTCCAACTCCATGGCCAGGGACTTCAGCCCTCTGGAGATCATAGATATCTCCTGCTGACGATTCTCTGCACCCGGGGAGTCCATGAGCTGGAGATAATCCACTACCACTAACTTTATGTCGTTCTGGGCCTTCAGGCGTCGTGCCTTTGCTCTAAGGGCCATTATGGATAGCCCCGGGGCGTCATCAATAAATATCTTGGCCGGCGAAAGTATGTCAGCGGCAACGGTAAGTTTGGGCCACTCTTCAGGAGGTATTCCACCCTTACGCACTTTGTGGGTGTTGAGCCGGGCGTAGGCACAGAGCATGTTCTGTGCTATCTGCTGCGCAGACATCTCAAGGGAAAACAGCACCACAGGCAGCTTCTCCAGTGTACCTACATGCTGGACTATATTCATAACAAAGCTCGACTTGCCCATACTCGGCCTACCCGCCACCACAATAAGTTGAGAGGGTTGGAGCCCGCAGGTCAGGTCATTGAGGTCGTAAAAACCCGTGTCCAGACCCGTGAGCCTATTCTTCCTATCACTTATATTTTCCAGTCTCGGCCAGATTTGGTCCAGCAGGTCGTGGATGTGTACAGTAGTGGATGCGTATTTCCTTTCTGCAACGTCAAATATTAGCTTTTCTGATTTATCCAGTAGCGAATCAAGGTCCTCCCTATTCTCGTAGGTATCTTTCTGTATCTTTACAGCAGCTTCAACAAGGCCCCTCCTTATTGCGTTGTCTCGTATAAGACGAGCGTAGTACTCAGCGTTTGCTACTGCAGGTACAGCTTCTTCCAGCTCCAACAGGTAATCCCGCCCCCCTACCTTCTCCAGGCATCCACGCCTTTCAAGCTCATCCTTCAGGAGAACTAGGTCCACGGCCTGATTTTTGTCGTAAAGCTCAACGATGACCCGAAAGACTTCTTGGTGGGCAGTCTTATAGAAACTGTCCTTTGAAAGGTATTGCAGGGCCGTATCTATAACTGCATTGTCAAGAAGCATGGCCCCCAGAAGGCTGACCTCAGCATCGAGACTTTGAGGCGGCATCCTTTCTAAAGTTTGCACTGCCATAAGCCTCCTCCTTATTTAGAAATTTCACATCCCGCATGGACCCTATTCCTCTCCCACCACAAAGAGCTTAACTTGAGTCTTTATTCCTGGATAAAGGTCAAGGGTTACATCGTAAGTACCGCACTCCTTTATATGCTCCTCCAGGCACACAGAGTTCTCGTCCACAGGATAGCCCCTGCGGGTGAGCTCTTCGGCAATATCGGCAGGGGCAACCGAACCAAAGAGACGGCCCTCTTCATTCGCTTTGGCGGCAATACTAAACTCAAACCCTGTGAGCTCTCCCACCAGTTTGCTCAGCCCCTCTTTAGCAAGTTTCTCCTTTAGTGTCTCTTTCCTTTTCCTTATCCCCGCTTCCTTGACATTGGCAGGGGTTACTGTAGTAGCCATCCCCTTGGGGAAGAGAAAGTTCCTGGCATATCCATCCGCCACAGCTACTATGTCACCCACCCTTCCCAGCTTTTCCACGTTCTTTCTAAGCAGCACCTTCATAGAAATACCTTCAAAAGGCTAATCCACATAAGGAAGCAAGGCCATGTACCGTGCCCTCTTCACAGCTATTTTGGTCGAACGCTGGTGCGTAGCACAGGTGCCTGTGCGTTTACGAGAAAGCATCTTTCCCTGTATAGCTACAAGTTTCTGGATGTTGGACAGGTCTTTATAGTCCACATCCCCCATCTTCATTCTGCAGAATCGACATTTCCTTGAGTATACATACTTCCTCTTAAATACTTTAGTTGTTTCACGTGCCATCTAAAAAGGTATCTCCTCCTCACTAATGTCCCCACTAACGCCTTTTGTCGTGGAGCTCTTGTCTCCTCGAACTGTGTCAGAAGGCCCACTCCGCTTCCTAGCCTGCCCAATAAACTGAAAGTCATCGGCCACCACCCTCAAGATACTCCGCTTCTGGCCTTCTTGGGTCTCCCACTGTCTTAACTGAAGGCGACCCTCTATAAATATTGGGTTGCCCTTGGAAAAGTACTCACTGATAATCTCGGCCCTTTTTCCAAACATGCTTACATCCACGAAACATACATCTTCTCTCTGTTCTCCACTGGGGGTAGTCCAGTTTCTTGATACAGCTACACCAAAACTAGTTACTGCTGTACCGTTCTGGGTATAGCGAAGTTCAGGGTCTCTGGTTAAATTGCCCATCAGAAATACTTTATTGAGACTGGCCATAACTCGTCTCCTTAGAAATTATTCTTTAATACTCATTCTTTAGCGGCTGCCTCTTCAGTCCCCTCGGTGGACTTCCCCTTTTCGTCAGCGCGTAACGACTCCTCCACAGGCCCTTCCGCAGCCGGCTCCGGTCTTTTCTCAACCTTCAGTATTAAACACCTTAAAATGGCATCAGACAGTTGACAGTCCCGTCTTATATCGGTAATTGCGCCAGCAGGTGCATCAAAATAGACTAGCATGTAGGTCCCTCTCTTGTGCCCATCTATACGGTAGGCAAGCTTTCTCTCAGCCCACTTCTCTGTACTGAGCACCCTAGCGTTCCCCTTCTTCAAGATGCCATGAACATGCTCTACCACTTTATCCCAATCACTGGTCCTTGCGTTGTCTATCAAAAACATCGCTTCGTAGGTCTTCAAACCCTTAAGCACCTCCTTACATAGGCCTCGTCATTAATATTACTACACAGACACATGCCACGCAGGGTAAGAAAGTCTATTTGCTACCAAAAAAACTAATTGTACTTTTTCATACACTGCTCTACACCGCTACGCGCCCATTCAATAACGGCCTCACAGGCCGTTTCCAACGCCTCCTTGATTACCCTTTCTTCCTCTTTAGGAAATGGCGCTAGTACATATTCCCTTGCCTCACCATGGGGTGGAAGTCCGACGCCTATCCTCAACCGAGGGAACTCGTTGCCGCCCAGGCCAGCAATAATAGACTCCAGGCCCTTGTGTCCTCCACTAGAGCCCCTTCTCCTTATCCTGAGCCTGCCTAAAGGCAGATTGATGTCGTCACAGATTACCATTAAAGAGTCCGCACTGCAAGCGTAATGCTTGAGTATCCTTTTGACTGAGAGGCCACTCTGATTCACGTACGTCAGTGGTTTTACCAAAACAAGTCTGTCGGCATCAAGAGACACTTCCCCAACAAGGGACCTAAACCGCCGCCTACTTACCTCTACACCAAAACGTCCTGCCAACCTATCAACTACCATACACCCTAGATTGTGCCTCGTTTTAGCATATCTTTCCCCTGGATTTCCCAAACCTATAAGGATCTTCATCAAAAGGGTCTTACGACTTTTTTTCCTTTTCTTCCTCTTCTTCCCCTTCCTTAGCCTTCTTTGTAATCACCTCTGGTTCTTTAGCCAACTTCTCCTCTTCAGCGGGTGCTGCCTCTTCCTCCACTGCCAACAACTTCACCTGTGCCACTGTAGCATCCAGGTCATCATGAACCACTTTGACACCAGAAGGGAGCACCAAGTCCTTCAACGCCAAACGTTCCCCAACGTCAAGCTTGGATACATCCGTAGCGAGCTTATCTGGTATCGCTGTAGGCAAACACTTTACATAGACCGCCCTTACCATTTGCTCTAGTACACCGCCCTTCGTCGCACCAACCGGGGTGCCACGTAGCTCTATAGAGACCTCTAAGGTCACTTCTTCATCCATGGCCACACGGATGAAATCGGCATGAAGCACTTTACTGCCAAAGGTGTCATACTGCATTTCCTTCAGAAGTGCATTTTGCTCATTGTTATCCCAGTGAATACGGAACATCTTTACACCTGTTTGCAGGGCTGTCTCAAAATCCTTCTCCGGAATAGAAAGAGGAAGTGTATCTTCTTTGTGCCCATAGAGGATAGCCGGTACTTTACCCTCTCTCCTTAACCTGCGAACAGCGCGCGTTCCCAGTTGAGCCCTTCTCTCTGCCTGCAAAACAGGATTTTCCATTTACTCCTACCTCCCCTCTCACCGTCTATACAAACAATGCACTAACAGACTCATTGGTGTGTATCCTCCTGATAGCCTCACCCAACAGCTCCGATATGGAAAGCACTGTAATCCTCTCTCCTAACGGCTTTGCCCTTCCGTCGAGTGGAATGGTATCTGTAACCGCCACTTCCTTGATGGGTGCCCCTGCAAGTTTCTCGGCTGCCCCACCGCAGAGCACAGCGTGGGTTGTGCCAACGTATATGTCATTTGCACCCTTATCCTTAAGCACCCTCGCGGCCTGAACTATGGAGCCACCTGTGGCTATTATGTCGTCTATCATAATCACATTTTTACCCGCTACATCGCCTATCACAAACCCCACCTCTGTCTCCTCGGGGCCCACCCTGCGTTTATCTACCACTGCCATCTTTATATGAAGCTTCCTTGAGTACGCCTTGGCGATCTTTAGCCCGCCCACGTCTGGCGACACTACCATTGCGTCGGGCAGGTTTAACGATCTATAATGCTCACAAAGCACCGGAAATGCGTAAATATGGTCTACCGGTATGTCAAAGAACCCCTGGATCTGCGCCGCATGGAGGTCCATGGCTAACACCCTATCCACACCGGCCTCGCTGATGAGGTTTGCCACCAGTTTGGCCGTTATAGGCACTCGACCCTCATCTTTTCTGTCCTTTCTGGCGTAGCCATAGTAGGGTATTACCGCTGTAACCCTTGCAGCAGAGGCCCTCCTGACACAGTCTATAAGTACCAAAAGCTCCATTATGTTTTCGTTCACCGGCGGACACACCGACTGCACCACGAAAACATCCGCCCCCCTTATATCCTCATTTATTTTCAAGTCTATCTCACCGTCAGGAAAGCGGCCTACGTAGGCATCTCCAAGCGGGATACTAAGGTAATCGCACATCTTATGGGCCAGGTCTGGATTAGAATTACCAGTAAAAACCCTTAGATTATTCAGACCTTCAATAAGTGTCTTTTGGTCCATCCTCTATTTACCTCGGATTCTCAGTAAAATTCCCCCTCACACCACTAGTAACCTAAGACCACTCTCTTGAAGACACTGATAATTATCTACATACCTTCGTCTCCCCACCCGCTATCAGGGAAACCCTTTTAAGATCTTCCGGAGAATTCACACCAAGCACCTCATTGGGGTCAGAGACAACAACGGCACTTACCCTCTTGCCCATGCCACTAAGGACCTCTATTACCTGCGTTAGATAATATTCGCCCTTCCTATTACCCGGGGTAAGCCTTTCAAGGGCCTCCAGAAGGGGGGCTAACCTGAAGCAGTAGACACCCGAGTTCACCTCCTTTATCTCTGCCTCTTCCTCGGTGGCGTCCAATTCCTCCACAATCCCTCTCACCCGACCCTGCACATCCCTCACCACGCGGCCGTAACCCCTGGGGTCATCAAGATATGCAGTAACGATGGTTGCATCAGAGTGGGTCTCCCGATGCATCTTTCCAAGGGTCTTTATTGTATCAGGTTTTACAAGGGGGGCGTCTCCAGGAAGTACTATTATATCCTCAGGCGTGTCATCAATAACATGGCTCTTTAAAAGGGCGCTTGCAACCTTCAGGGCATCTCCAGTGCCCAACTGCTGGGGCTGCTCTACCCAATCCACCCCAAGCCCCTCCAGCACCATGGTAACCCCCTCTTTCTTGTGGCCAACTACCACCAAGACCCTCGTAATGCCTGCCTTCCTCACTGCGTTAATCACCCACTCTATCATGGGCCTGCCGCATAATCTGGCGAGCACTTTCGGGCCCGGGGAGCCCATCCTAGTACCCTTGCCCGCAGCAAGGATAATAACCACTTCTCTACATAAGCTCATTTTTTCAAAATTATTTTATAAAAGCTACCCGGGGAGGACTCGAACCTCCAATGAGAGATCCAAAATCTCTAGTGTTACCGATTACACCACCGGGTAGTGATCGGCCTCCAACACAGCCCCTTTACTGGCTGAGCTAACCAACCGAGCGTATCTGGCAAGATAGCCATTCACCTGGGGTGTGACGGGCTTCCACTTAGTCCTGCGCCCCTCGAGTACATCCTCTGATACATGGAGCTCTAACCGGCGGTTAGGTATATCTATAAAAATCTCATCGCCGTCTTCAACCAGACCAATAGTGCCACCTACGATGGCCTCCGGGCAGACATGTCCAACGCACGGCCCACGGGTACCGCCTGAGAAACGGCCGTCTGTGATGAGGGCTACGGAGGTCTCAAGGCCCATCCCCACCAGGGCCGCAGTGGGAGAGAGCATCTCCCGCATACCAGGGCCGCCCTGGGGCCCCTCATACCTAATCACCACCACGCTTCCAAGGCCAATCTCCTTGTTCATTATGGCCTTCATGGCCTGTTCTTCTCTATTAAAAACCCTAGCGCGGCCCTTAAAACGCCTGGCCTCCGCGGCGACCGCACTCTGCTTAACAACGGCACCTTCTGGAGCAAGGTTGCCATAGAGGATAGCTATGCCCCCTTCCCCGCCACTGACCTCCTCCTTGGTCTTTATCACCTTCGGGTCTGAGACCTCTGCCTCTTCCGCAATCTCCAATACCCTCTTGCCACTCACCGTCATACAATCATTAAGGTCTCCCGCCAACCTCTTCGTAACGGCTGGAATGCCTCCTGCATAATATAGGTCCTCAAGGAAATATTCTCCACCCGGCACAAGGCTAACCAGGTGGGGTATCCGCTTGCTCGTTTCATTAAACTGGTCTAAGGTAATCTCTACCCCGGCCTCTCTTCCTATGGCAGGTAGATGAAGACACGTGTTAGTAGACCCTCCCAGGGCCATGTCCATCACCATCGCATTCTCAAAGGCCTCGGGGGTCATTATGGTTCGTGCGGTTACATCTTCTTTGGCCAGCCTGACCGCTACCTGCCCGCTCTTATAGGCAATCCTATCCTTTTCCGCAGAGATGGCCAGAGCAGCAGCACAACCAGGCAGGGACATACCCATGATCTCGGTCAAACAGGCCATGGTATTGGCCGTATAAAGGCCCTGGCAGGAACCCGCCCCCGGGCATGCCTCCATCTCCAGCCGGTCCATCTCCTCCTGGGTGATCTCCCCCTTTCGTCTCCTCCCCACGGCCTCAAATGTATCACCTACTAGGGAGAGCCTCTTTCCCCTGAAATGGCCGCACAGCATGGGGCCAGCCGTTACCACTATGCCAGGTATGTCCAGCCTGGCCAGGGCCATTAACATCCCTGGGGTAATCTTATCACAATTGGTGAGTAATACCAGACCATCCAGGCTATGTGCGCTGGCCACACATTCAATGGCATCGGCTATCACCTCCCTTATGGCCAAGGAGTAACGCATGCCTGGGTGTCCCATTGCTATGCCATCGCATATCCCAGGGATGCCAAAGACAAAACTCACCCCACCGCCTGCATGCACGCCTTTCTCTATGGCTACCTCCAGGCGTCTCATATGGACATGTCCTGGGATAAGCTCGGTGTAGCTACTGGCCACGCCTATGAAGGGCTTTTTTAAGTCCTCCTTGTCTAGACCTGTAGCAAAGAGAAGGGATCTAGCAGGGGCGCGCTCTAGCCCTGCCTTTACAACGTCGCTACGCAAGAGGATCCTTTAACTTACTGACTAAAGGTTGAAGTGTATAAGTGCAAAGATAACAAAGGATTAAAATACTTTACATGCTCTTCACAAAAGCAAAATGCTATCACAGCTCGTTGGTCAAGTCAAGCAATTTCCCACTGACTAGAATCCCCTTGACTTTCCTCCTCAAGCCTGTTTAACTTATGCATCAATAATATCTTGTGATGCGCGCCCCCCTCCGTCCTGCTGGCCCACTGAACCACTAGGGCGTTATAAAATGGACCCCTTTAAAATGATATTAATAAGCGGATGCCTTGTTGGTTTGGAGTGCAGGTACGACGGCAGCACCGAGAAAAAAGATAGCTTGCTGGCCTCACTCAAAGGCGCCAACCTCCTGCCCTTTTGCCCCGAGCAAATGGGTGGGCTTTCTACCCCGAGACCCAGGGCAGAGATAATAGGTGGCGATGGACACGATGTCTTGGCCCACAAGGCCAGGGTCATCAGCGAAGAGGGTGAAGACATCACCGAGCCCTTTATTCGTGGTGCCACAGAGTCAATGAAACTTGTACGGCTCTTTAACATAACCGAGGCCTATCTGAAGGGCAAGAGTCCGTCTTGCGGCCTTGGGACAATACTTAGAAATGGCCACCAAGTCAAAGGCAATGGAGTATGTGCCGCACTGCTATCTCAGAACGGCATAAAGATTACCTGCGTCTGAAGTGATGAGACCTCTGAAAACCCTGCATCTGCCTGAGGCGGATCATCCTGAGGGGAATATTATTGTAGCGGCAGAGCAAGCTCTGTTTGGTTCTGCCTAATATCGAGCAAGTCATGCCGAAGGCATGGCTCGACCACTACAGTATAGCTCAGAATGACACAGGACATTGGAGCATCATTTGCAGAGGTCTCGAGACGGTAAACCCACTTTTCGAGCAGAAGAGATACGGGGGACTACACTGTTAAAGAGACTTCAAGATTGGACACTCCACTGGGCAAAGACGCCTTATGCCACATTTTTCCTCTTTATGGTAGCCTTTGCCGAGGCGTCCTTTTTTCCCATCCCCCCCGACATACTACTCATCGCCCTGGCGCTTGCCATACCATCGAAGGCCTTCTGGTATGCCCTTATCTGTAGCGTCGGCTCTGTACTCGGGGGATGCCTTGGATACATCATCGGTTACGAGCTGTTCGAACACGTGGGTAAACCCATCATAAATTTCTACGATTTGTGGAAGGAGTTCGATTACGTAAGCACACGGTTCCACGAAAACGCCTTCGCAGCCATAGCTGTTGCCGGTTTCACCCCCATACCGTATAAACTCTTTACTATTGCGGCAGGAGCCTGTAAAATTGATTTTTCTACCTTGGTAGTAGCGTCGATATTGAGCCGAAGCTCAAGGTTTCTTGCGGAAGGTGCTTTAATATATTTCTTCGGTGAGAGGGTAAAGACTTTTATTGAGAAATACTTCAACATGCTCTCTATAGCCTTTGTGGTGCTGCTTGTACTCGGATACATGCTTCTCAAAGTCTTATCAAAGTGAGTAAGCAATTATGCACAGGCCAGCAATAAGAAACCTTTACGAAAGTGGCTCCAACGCCATATGTCATTCTGAGCAAAGTGAAGAATCTCTTGAACACCCTGGAGATTGCTTCGGGACGTTGTCCCTCGCAATGACAGAATGGCAAAACGAAGGCCTAGTCTCTGGCAAAGCGAATCAACCCCAGCGTGTCATTGCGAGCGAAGCGAAGCAATCTAGCATTCCAGAGATTTTTCGGTCGTTTCACTCCCTCAGAATAACATCAATTGCACAAAGTGTTTCAGGGGTCTCAATAATTATTATCATAACAATCCTCCTGGTGCTCTCTCCCGGACTCTCTGCCCAGACCACCAAAACAGAAAATGAAGTATATGGTCCGGTGGTATCGGGCTTCTTCTATCCAAGAGCGGAGGATAAGCTGCAAAAGATGATTACTACTCTGCTGGACAAGGCAACAAAACAAGAGATCCAAGGAAGGCCCGTGGCACTCATTTCTCCACATGCTGGATACGACTACTCAGGGGGGGTAGCTGCCCACGGTTACAGGGCCATCAAGGGAAAGGACTACAAAAGGGTCGTAGTCCTTGCCCCAAGCCACTATGGCAAGAGATACAGGGGGGTAGCCGTTCTAAAGGCATCTCGATATAAAACGCCTCTGGGGGAGATAGAAATAGATACAGAGGTCTGCAATGAACTTGTTAATAACTCCCCCCCTCTCGAATCATACAAGCTAATTGATTATTCTACGGCGCCCTACAAGAACGAACATTCTATAGAGACACAGCTCCCCTTTCTGCAGACAGTCCTTGGTGAATTTAAGCTGGTACCGCTACTCGTAGGACTGCTCATGGACGACGACTACAGTAAAGTTGCTGACGCCATTAAGCCTTACATCGACGACAGTACCCTGATTGTTGCCAGCACCGACTTCACCCACTATGGGCGAAGGTTTAATTATGTACCGTTCTTTACCGAAATAGAAAAGAAGATCAAGGACCTTGACTACGGGGCTATAGACCAAATTCTTGAGATGGATTTCGACGGCTTTGTCGGCTACAGGAAAAAGACAGGGATAACCGTCTGCGGGTTCATGCCTGTAGCAGTGCTCATAAAACTCCTGTCCACTTATACTGACGTCCAGGGCACTGTGCTGAAATACGATACATCCGGCAGGATGGTAGAAGATTTTAGCCACTCCGTCAGTTACGCCTCCATAATCTTTACCGCCCCGACGGGAAAAAAGACAGGTAAGGCACTGAAACTACCCGTACCTGACCGCCAGACCGTCCTCGTAGCCGACCCTCCGGAGGGAGGTAGGAGGGCAACAGGAGGAGAGGTACTGTCGACAGATGGGCACACACAAACACCAGGTCTTATTACTGACGAAGAGGGCGAAGTACTGCTGGGCATTGCCCGTTACACCTTGGAAACCTATACGCGAACAAAAGAACTTCCCGAGATTGCAGAAGACCATCTAACACCAAAACTAAGGAAAAAGAGTGGTGTGTTCGTTACCCTGAAGAAAAACGGCATGCTAAGGGGCTGCATAGGTCACA
>JBHIBD010000002.1:0-70007 GCA_046758865.1 Candidatus Brocadiales bacterium
GCTACATCTATGAAAAATAAAGGGCAGCCGCAGGGAGTTGCCCCTACAATCCTGCCCACGTGTTTACGTAGGGGCAGTTTTTAAACCTGTCCGCAAGCGGACAGACCTAAAGGTCTGTCCCTACGAATACTGTAGAGGCTTAATTTGTCCTGTAGCGGTAGACAACGAAGTTTACTTCGTTGCATCAACGACCATGAAGGTCGTTGTCTACCTCGACCACTACATCAAAAATGGGTATCGCAGGGCCATGCCTAAGGCAGACCCGCCTAAAGCGTGGCTTGCCGCCCTGCGATTTGGGCAGGTCAAAAGGAGTGTAGGGTGCGTTTCGGTGCACCATACTTGCTGGTGCGATAAATCACACCCCTATAAATTGTAGCAGACGGAAACACGGAGTTTTGTGGAGAGGTCTCATGGATAGTAAAAGGAGAATTAGAAGAAAACGTTGTAAGCATTGCAACAGCATCTTGGACCGTATTTGGTTTACAGCCCTAATGACAGAGGAGTGGTATTTAGACAAGGATGGTTCTAAGGAGTGCACTGCAAGGCATAGCCTTGTTACTGATTTCGGGCAACCTGTACGGTGTCCAGAATGTGACAAAGTCGTTGGTACGGGCCTCGACTTTGGCTTTGGGATAGGCTATAAATGAAAAGGAGAAGAATTCCATAAGTGATGTTGGCTGAACGAATGAGCTAACACCTTTTGAAAAATAAGGTACAGCACATTGTCACAGGTAATTCAAAGCAAAAGTAGAATCAATTATAGTTATTCGACAATTAAGATAACTCAAAGTCGCATAGACAAAGGGCTAATAGCTGTTCCTGTGTCTTTGGCAGAATGGTTTCCAGACTACAATACTACTGTTCAAGTTTACCTGGATGAATCAAGTGCCTTATACACTAAGAACTATTCGTCGTACAGGAGTACCACCAGAGAATGTAGAATTGGAGGTATGGCAGAGTGGTTTAGAGATAACAATATTAAGGATGGGGATGAAGTAGTTGTTCAACTGGTGGATAAAGAGAAATTTATTTATAAATTAGTTCCAGAGCACAAGTTTCTCATAAAAACTAATGAATTACAAAAGGACTTTGATGAATCTGAAAATGAGGCAGAAGCTTCAGAGCAGGTAGCGAAGCTTGCTAAATGGACTGATCTGGATAAACGGGAAGTGGTACTCAACGAGTATCGCCGGTTGCTTGATACTAGCAAGGTTGAAGAAAGACGATACGTTGAACGCCCTTCGAGTCGGGCCGGAGAAAGTGTACCTTACAATCTAAGAGCCCTTTTGGGCTGCATTTATCAAGGCCACTGCCAAGTATGTGATTTTTGGTTTCTTAAAAGAGATAATACACCGTATTTTGAGACCCATCATCTCAAACGTTCGTTGGGTAATAATCCCAAAAATATAGTTTTAGTTTGTGCAAACTGTCATCGTCAATTTGAGTATGCGCATGTACTCTCAAAGTTTAACGATGACAATTGGCTCGTTATGGTCTCTTTTAATGAGAAAACTTATCCTGTAAACCAAGTTGTATTGAAAACCGAGTTAGAGGATTCCTTTAAAAAGTTGTTTATTTAATGGTCACTCCTATTTTATAATCCCACCATGAACAACCTAAGAACCATAGTTACCGAGGAACTACTGCCGCATGTGGAGAGGCCCGGGAGATATATAGGCTGCGAGTGGAATTCTATTGTAAAAGACCCAGAGAAGACCCGTGTAGCAGTTGCCCTGGCCTTTCCAGATACCTACGAAATAGGGATGTCGCACCTTGGACTCCAACTCCTCTACGGCCTTATAAACTCAATAAATGACGTGGCGTGCGAACGGGTATTTGCACCCTGGCCAGACATGGAGTCACTCATGAGGGACCGCAATGTCCCCCTGTTCAGCCTTGAAAACTACCGTCCGCTCAGGGATTTCGACGTTGTAGGGTTCTCCCTTCAGTACGAGATGTCCTACACCAACGTGCTTAACATGCTTGACCTTGCGGGCGTACCACTCCTCGGGGAGGAACGCGGGGAGGAAGACCCACTCGTGATTGCCGGCGGACCCGGCGCCCTCTCCCCTGAACCCCTTGCCGATTTTATAGACATCTTTCTACTGGGAGATGGGGAAGAGACTATCACTCACCTGGTAACGCATTTAAAGGAGATTAAGGACTCAGGTCTGACGCTGACAAGAAAGGAAAAAATCCACTCCCTGGTAAAGGGACAAAAGGGACTCTACGCACCGTGTCTCTATGACGTGAGCTACCTCCCCGGTGGCACTATAAAAGAGATTCGACCTACGGAGCCCTGGGCGCCTGCAATAGTACGTGCCGCCGCTGTAAGAGACCTGAATGAGTCCTACTTCCCCGAGAAACCTGTTGTGCCCTTTATAAAGACGGTTCATGACAGGATTACACTCGAGGTGATGAGAGGTTGCACCCAGGGTTGTCGCTTCTGCCAGGCGGGTATGATAAAACGCCCCACTCGGGTGCGCACCGTAAACACCCTGCTAAGGCTTGCGGAGAGCTGCTACAAGAACACCGGACAGGAAGAAATATCTCTGGCCGCATTATCTATAGGTGACTACCCCTGGCTGGAGGAGCTCTTATTTGAGCTTCAAAGAAAATTTGACTTAAGGAAGGTAAACACATCCCTCCCGTCTCTTAGGGTCTCAGATATGCTCGAACGCCTACCCCCGTTCTTAAGCTCCGTACGCAAGTCCAGTCTTACCCTGGCCCCGGAGGCTGCCACACCCAGGATGAGAAGGGTAATCAGCAAGGATATAAAAGATGGCGACCTCTATAGCGGCGTCAGAGAGGCCTTCAGGCTTGGATGGCGTCTGGTAAAGCTCTATTTCATGGTTGGACTCCCCGGAGAAAAGGATGATGATGTAGACGCTATAGCTAAATTGGCGTACAAAGTGTCTAATATGAAGAAGGAGGAGGACGGCCATCCTGCTAACGTTAATATAACCGTTGCGCCCTTCGTGCCAAAGGCCCATACGCCCTTTCAGTGGGAATCGATGGTGTCACGTGAAAAGGTACGGGAGATAAAGGAAAGGCTGAAAGCCAAGGTAAGAAGCCGCCGTATAAGGTTAAAATTTAATAGCCTAGAGCGCAGTACGCTAGAGGGGGTACTTTCGAGAGGCGACCGAAGATTGGGCAAGGTCATCCACAGGGCTTGGGAGTTGGGGTGTAAGTTTGACTCCTGGGAAGACCATTTCGACTTCCATAGGTGGCAGACCGCGTTCGAAGACACAGGGTTAGATATGGGGTTCTACCTCTACCGGGAGAGAGGTTGGGAAGAGCTCCTACCCTGGGACCACATAAGCGTTGGCGTTAGAAAGGAATTCTTGTGGTCCGAGAAGTCAAAGGCCACCCAGGGTGTCACCACGGAGGACTGCTTTACTGGGGAGTGTCCCGATTGTGGTGCCTGCCCTCGCTCGCCCAGTTTTCAGGAGGTAGCATAGAGCCATGGCCTTAGTTTATCTGGGACTGGGAGCCAATCTGGGAAAGAGGATAAAGACCCTAGAGGATGGCATTAAAAGGCTGGGGGACCACCCTGATATATCTGTTCTGGTAAAATCCCCATACTATGAGACAGAGCCCCAGGGAGGGCCACCTCAACCACGGTTCATTAACGCTGTGCTGAGCATAGAGACAAGCCTTTCACCTAAAGAACTTTTGAGAGTAACTCAGGAGATTGAGAGGGGTCTGGGGCGTGAACGCAACAAGGAAGAACATTGGGGGCCCCGTGCCATTGACATCGATATCCTCCTGTACGACAATCAGGTAATTGAAGAAAAAGACCTGAAGATACCTCATCCCATGATGCACCGGAGGCGGTTTGTCCTTGAGCCCTTATCGGATATATCGCCAGCGTCTATGCACCCGGTACTGAACAAGACAGTATCTCAGCTCCTAGAGACCATGAAAGGTATTCCTGCAGAAAGTAGTACACATGGTCGAAAGGCCCCTCAAAATGTATAAACTGGACAAATATCTCATCCTTACCTTCATCCCAGTGCTGGGCGTTACAGCATTTATCCTGTTGGGTATATACCTGATTGTAGATATCTTCCAGAGATTTGACGACCTCTTAGCCCTGGGAGATGACGCTTTTCTCATGGCATTAAGCTACTACAGCCTATTGATACCGGTAATGGTTGTAAAACTCTTCCCTGCAATGGTGCTGATAGCGGTGGGATTTGTTCTGGTTAAGATGAGTAAAGGCAATGAGATAGTGGCGATGCAGGTCTCTGGCCTGAGCATGTCCAGAATTCTACTTCCCCTCTTTGTTGCTGTTGGTGTTCTGTCTTTGGCGTGCTTGGCAAACCAGGAGCTTCTTATACCTGTATTTGCAGACCGGCTGGAACGTTCTAGAACCATAACATTTGACGAGAGCGAGCTCAGAAACCTCTTGGTCAAAGACTTTACCAACCGACTCGTCGTACGAGTGGCGAAATACGACATCGCAGAGGAAACCATGCATTCTGTCTTCATACTAAGAAGGACAGGCGAGGACGGCCTCACGACAGTTAGCGCCAAAGAGGGTAAGTGGATTGGCGATAACACGTGGTACCTCACAGGCCTTGTGATTAACAACTACGAAGGCGGTAAGTGGATACCCCCATCAGAAGCAAAGAAGGACTATTTCTTGGAAACGGAGATTGGTCCTGAAGATATGAGAGAGAAGGAAAGAGACCCAGACCTTATAAGTCTTGTTCAACTATGGACGCTTTCCAAAAAAGACCCCAATAACCCACGTTACCCGGTCTTTTTTCACACAAGACTCGCTTATCCGTTCGTTGGCCCTGTACTGGTGCTGTTAGGTGTTCCATTCATAGTAGGTTTTGAAAGGCTGAGAAAGAACATTTTCTTTAGTATAAGTGCCCTGATTGCCATAGTATGTTGTTTCTTTGTGGTTAACATATTCTGCACCAACCTGGGCGTCACAGGAAACCTCCACCCCGCACTAGCCGGTTGGTTACCCGTGACGATATTTGCCATAGTAGGATTTATCATCTTCGACTGGACGAGAACCTAGTATGAAAAAAAAGCGCCTCTTGAGAGTAGCCGCTGTCCAGCTATCGTCTCAGGACGGCAAGAGACAAAATATAGAAAAGGCGCTGGAATTTATTGATAAGGCAGGGGCGTGTGGGGCTAGATTGGTGGTACTGCCGGAGCTGTTCAATTGTTATAGTACCCTTGGGAAAATGGTGAAGAAGGCAGAACCTGTACCGGGACCGACGATAAATACGCTTGCCCAAAAGGCCCGCCGCAATAAGCTCTATCTCCTCTGTGGCAGTATTCTTGAGGCAGCAACTGGAGGCAAGTTCTTCAATACCTCTGTAATAGTTGGGCCAAGGGGAGACATCCTGGGAATCTACAGGAAGGTAAATCTCTTTGATGTAGATATTCCCGGAGGAGTGCGCTTCAAGGAGTCTGAAAGGATACTACCCGGCAGTGAGATAGTAACGGTAAATGTAAATGGGCTTGTCGTTGGGCTGACCATCTGTTACGACCTGCGTTTCCCAGAAATATTCAGCGCCCTTAACGGCAGGGGAGCAGAACTCATACTCATACCCTCCGCATTTGCTGCCCATACTGGAAAGGACCACTGGGAGGTCCTTCTCAGGGCAAGGGCCATAGAAAATCAGGCATTCGTGGTGGCCCCAAATCAGTTTGGTACACATCCAAACCGCATAACCACCTACGGACACAGTATGATAGTCGACCCCTGGGGCATCGTACTCTCACAGGCCCCAGATAAGGTGTGTGTCATATCGTCAGAATTGGATATAGATATTTTGAAGGCGGTAAGGAAGAACATGCCGATGAAGCGACAAAAAGTGTAACTACAGCTTGGAAGGGGAAAGGAGGGAGGCCAGATAGTGCCTATCTATCTGGCCTTTCTGGGAAAAACTGCCTGTAGTTCTGTATGGCAGGTAACAGAACCACAGGTAAGTAGAGCAATTACAATGCCATGTTATAGAATGTTTACAAGACTGTTGTGGTAAGGCATTATATCTTTTTTGAGTATATCTATCGTTGTGTGAAATATAGGCTTATGTTCACAGTAATAAAAGTCTTGCAATGTCCGGTCGATATTGAGAATAGTATCATCGAGACTATTGTATGTCGGATACTACGGCATTGCTGTAGAAGTATACAGTATTTTGGTATTTAGCCCATGGCATTTAGGCAATATCTAGCGGCCTTTACTAACCTCCTCTACCCGATGCATTGCTTTGGCTGCCGAAGGAGTCTTCATGGTGAGGAGAGTCGGTATCTTTGCAAGAGCTGCTGGGGAGGAATAAGTTATATTACAGGCACACGATGCCCGAGGTGTGGCATGGGCCTTGGTGATTATGCCCTGATTTCTCTGGAAGGCTGCGTGGAATGTAGGACCCACAGGTTCAGGTTTGATGGCGCCTTTTCTGCTGTCTATTATGAGGGTGTCATAAAAGAGCTTATACATCAATTCAAATATGGAAGACAAGAATTTCTCGCAGCACCCCTGGCAGAAATCCTCGTGCGGTATGTCAAAGAAAGCAACCTTAGTCTAGCCAATATAGATAAAGTGGTGGCTGTACCCCTCCATTGGAGGAAGAGGACAGAGCGGGGTTTTAACCAGGCAGAGCTTTTGGGGCGAAACGTTGGAAGGTTTCTTGGTATAGATGTATGCATTGGGGGCCTACAGAGGGTCCGAAACACCCGTTCCCAGACCAGCCTTCCCTATTATCGGCGTGAAGAAAATGTTCGTGATGCCTTTTTGGTCAAAAAACCCGCCGAATTTGGAGAAAAGGACATACTTCTTGTAGACGATGTCCTGACCTCTGGCCTTACCGCATCGGAATGTGCCAGGGTTCTTAAAGAGGCCGGAGCAAGAAGGGTCTATGTCCTTACAGTTGTGAAATCTAGACGAATGATGGCCAGAGCTTAATACCCTTGACTACCCAGGCTCGAAAAAGTACAATAAAAGTGAAAAAAATCGGCCAGATGTTCCTAAAGTTAAGAGAAAGGAACCCCCCTTTGAATATCATAGTTTCTGGAAGGCATCTCAGCATAACCGATGCCATAAAGAGCTATGCTGAGAAGAAAGTCAAGAAGTTAGAGAAGTATTTTGATAAGCTTATTAAGGTACAAGTAAACCTGGATGTGGAGAGCGAGAGGCACCGTGCAGAGATGATTGCCTCTGCAGCAAGGGGCTCGATACTTATAGCAGAGGTTATTGACCACGATATCTATGCAGCTATAGACAGGGCAACGGACAAATTAGAGAGGCAGTTAACCCGACATAAGGAAAAGCTGCACAAAAAGAGACCAAAGAAGGGGTCCCCACCGATTGGTCCAGCGGCAGGTCCATGAGGAAGGCTGGGGAAGAGCACGCCTCTGCAGAGGCTCTTTGACGTTATTGGTTTGCTAAGATACTTGTTCAGCGGTGGGGGCTTTTTCCCAGTTGGAGGATTAGATGAAGCTGACTGACTTCCTTGTCGAGGAGTCGATAATCTATGAATTAAAGTTTAGAGATAAGAAAAGCGCTATCAGGGAGATGGTTGAGGCCCTTACACGGTCTCATAAGATCCCTGCTAAGGAAGTCGATAGTGTGATGGCTGCACTCATGAAGAGGGAGCAGCTGGGCAGCACCGGAATAGGTGGCGGAGTGGCAGTACCTCACACAAAACACGGGTTCGTGTCAAGGCTGTTAGTGACGGTTGCACGCTCAGAAGAAGGCGTAGACTTCGATGCCTTGGATGGAGAGCCTGTACACCTTGTTTTTCTTCTTTTATCCCCTAATGAGACCGCTGGTGCGCACCTGCAAGCCCTCGAAAGGATAGCCACACTTATAAGGGACAATGATTTTAGACGCTTTATGACTACGGCTTCTAACAAGGAGGAAATGATAGAGATCCTCAGAGAGGTAGACAGTCACCGCACTGGAAGCTTGACCTAAGCCTGCTGGACCATTTTCCCATCGGTAAAACACAATCATGAATCGTCAACTACGGATATTGAATGCGGACGGCCTCCATGCCCGTCCGGCCACCCGCTTTGCAGAGATAGCAAACAAGTACTCTGCGAAGATAAAGGTGAAGGCCAAGGATAAAGAGGTCAATGGTAAGAGTGTCATAGAGCTGCTAACGCTTGGTGCTGAACGGGGTACTGATATACGCATCATGGCAGACGGCAACGACGCTAATGATGCATTGGATGCCCTCTCCAGTCTGGTAAGTGGTAACTTCGATGAACAAACGATGGTTGTCAAGAAGGGTATAGCCCTGGCACCGGGTGTGGTGATAAGAAAGGCGTTTATTTTGGAGGGAACAGGCTACTGGGTAAAGAGGAATTTTATCCTCGAGGAACAGGTCCCCCATGAAATAAAGAGACTTAAGAAGGCTATAGAAGCGACAGAGAAGCAGATGCTGGAACTTGAAAATCAGGTTTCCTCAAGACTGGGGCATGAAATAGCAACCGTCCTTGAGGCCCACAGGATGATATTGCGGGATGAGCATCTTAAGAGGGAATTTATCTCTAAAATAGAAAATTTTTGGGTCACAGCAGAGTTTGCCGTCTCGATGGTCTTGAAAGGCTATATAAAGAAATTCCACAGCATCGAAAACCAATACATAAAGGAACGGGCAGGCGATATAGTTGATATAGAGAACAAACTGCTGGGCAACCTGATGGGGGAGAAGCGCGAAGAGTTAAAAAATCTCTCGGAAGAGGTAGTACTTATCACCCGCGTTTTAAGGCCTTCAGAGACAGCATCTCTCGATGCAGAAAAGATAAAAGGTTTTGCTACGGAGGTCGGCGGTAGAACATCACACACTGCCATACTGGCTCGCGCCTTGGGGATACCAGGCGTAGTGGGCCTCGGCACTATCACCACGGAGATTTACCCAGGTGATACGGTCATCATCGACGGAAACAAAGGCGTGGTAATATTAAGGCCTGACGAAGAGACCATAAATGAGTATGCGGAGAGGGAAAAGACTATACATGTATTTGAGGCCAAGCTTACTCAAGAATTACAGGACCAGCCTGCTGAGACACCAGATGGCAGGGCGATAACCATCATGGGAAACATCGATTTCCCCAGGGAAGTTAAGACCCATCTACGCTACGGTGCCAGCGGTGTTGGGCTTTACAGGACGGAGTACCTCTTCCTTGAGACGGGCAATCCTCCCACTGAAGGACATCACCTTAGGTCTTACCTTGAGTCTGTGGAGCAGCTCGGGGACAGGCCGATCGTTGTAAGGACGGTGGACCTGGGGGCCGATAAGTTCTTCAATGGCAATGACTACATGGAATCAAATCCATTTCTGGGGTGCCGTTCCATCCGTTACTGCTTTGAACACCCGAACATATTTAACACCCAGCTAAAGGCAATCCTCAGGGCATCGGCCCTGAAGAAGAACGTAAGGATACTCTTTCCGCTTATTTCCTCCCTGCAGGAGTTCCGCAGGGCAAAGAAGATGGTTAGAGAGGCAATGGAAGAATTGGAGAGAAAAGGATTACCTTTTGACGAGAACATACCCATGGGGATTATGATAGAGGTGCCCTCATCTGTTCTGATAGCAGATGTGCTGGCTAAAGAAGCAGACTTCTTTAGCATAGGCACCAACGACCTAGTCCAGTACTCCTTGGCCATAGATAGGGACAACGAGGGGGTGGCCAAAATGTATTGCCCAGCACACCCCGCCATACTAAGGCTACTTAAGATGACCATTGAAGTTGCCGAAAATAACAATATTCCGGTGACGATGTGTGGCGAAATGGGCAGTGAATTGGAATATTTGGTGCTTCTGATGGGTTTGGGCCTAACAGAGTTCAGTGTGGCGCCGCCTACCATAATCCCTGCACTAAAGAAGGTTATACGCACCATTACATATGAAAGGGCTAGGGAGGTGGCCGAAGAGGTGTCCAAATTCACTGACCCGGAGAAATCGGTACGCTACCTAAGAGAAATTACCAAAGAGATTCTCCCCGAGGCCTTCTAGGGGAAAACCTATTGCCTGTTTTTCTGGCGTAATCCCTGGCAAATTTCTTTAAATTGCAAGAGAAAAGTATTGTAGGAAGGGGCCGACACATAAGGGTTAGGCTCAGATTCCAGAAGACTGGGGTCTTGAGGCTCATCTCCCATCACGACCTAATGAGGTTGTTCGAAAGGGCTATCAGGAGGGCCAACATCCCTATCTGGATGAGCCAGGGCTTTAACCCACGGCCAAAGATGTCTTTCCCAACGGCGCTAGCCCTGGGAATAGAGGGTATCGATGAGATTATAGAGCTAGAACTCTCCCAATGGATGGCACCTGGGAAATTGCAGGAGTGCCTGAAGGCACAGCTCCCACCGGGCCTAGTTATAACCTCAGCCGAGCCTATCACCCCTCGAAGCCCTTCCAGGGTAGATGAGTTGGTCTATCAAATTGAAGTGGACCTTCCTAAAGAGATAACACAGGAAAAGGTTGATGAATTCCTTGCTGAAAAAAAATTTCAAATATCAAGAGAGAAGAAGGGTGGAAAGAAGCTCTTTAACCTCCGCTCCTCAATAGTATCCATAACACTGGAAGACAATGTCCTCCTGTTAAAACTCAAGCCTACCAAGGAAGGCACGGCGCGTCCAGACGAAGTCCTCAAGGCCCTCGGACTAAAAATGGGTATAGGGAGTACACCGAGGATAACGAGGAGCGCTGTCCATCTTTCTTCCTCTCAGAAGGGTGATTAAAACCATGAGCAAAAAAATGTTAATAAATGTAGTGGAACCTGAAGAGAGCCGCATAGCCATCCTGGAAGATAATACGTTGGAAGAGCTCTATATTGAACGTATATCCAAGGGTCAGACGGTAGGAAACATCTACATGGGTAGGGTGTCCAACATAGAGCCTAGCCTGGAGGCTGCCTTTGTGGACATAGGGTTAAAAAGAAACGGCTTCCTTCACATAAGTGAGGTGCTGAATGCTGTTCTTGGTGAGGAGGAAAAAGCAGAGAAAACACGAAGCAAGAAGGAACAAAGGCGAATACAGTCACTGCTCAAGCCAGGTCAAGAACTTCTGGTACAAATAATAAGGGAGGGCGTTGGTGAAAAGGGGCCAAGCCTTACCGGCTACATAAGTCTGCCTGGCCGCTACTTGGTTCTCATGCCCTACGCCACCAGGCACGGCGTATCAAGAAAGATTTTGGACGAAGAGGAACGGGCACGACTCAAGCAGATCATCAAAGAACTAAAACCTCCAGCTAACATGGGCCTTATCGTTCGTACCGCTGGGGCGGGTCAGACCAAGAGAGAACTTTCCAAAGACCTCAACTATTTACTCCGCCTGTGGAAGGCGGTGGAGGAGCGACAAACGAACACCCTTATCCCTTCACTCATATACCAAGAGAGCGACCTGGTCATCAGGACCATCAGAGATATTTTCTCCCCGGATATTGAGGAGATAATCGTTGACTCGGAGGACACTTACAGAAAGACCAAAGATTTCCTGAAGCAGATAATGCCAAAATACGTTAAAAGTGTAAGGCTCCACAGGGCGAGAGTACCCATATTCCACAAATACCGCATCGAAGAAGAAATTGAAATGATAAACAATAGGAAGATACCCCTAAAGCAGGGGGGCTCTCTGGTTATAGAACAGACGGAAGCCCTGGTGGCGATAGATGTAAACAGTGGACGGTTTAAAAAGGGCGCCGACCCAGAAGAGACCGCCTTTAGAACCAATATAGAAGCCACTAAGGAGATTGTCCGACAAATTCGTTTGCGTGACCTGGGGGGAGTTATTATAATAGATTTTATTGATATGCAGCAAGAGCCTCACAGGCGCGCGGTGGAAAAGGCCCTTGCTGATGCCCTGAAGAAGGACTGGGCGCGTACCAAAATGCTCAAGATGTCAAAGTTCGGCATCGTTGAGATTACGAGGCAAAGGATTAAGCGCAGCCTGAGGGATGCACTGTACGAAAGCTGCCCAGAGTGCGGGGGAACCGGGTTCACAAAGACCGTAGAAAGCCTTAGCCTCAATATAATGAGGGAAATAAGGTCTGCCCTCGATAATAAAGAACTTAAAACAATCGAGGTGGTGGCAGACAACCAGGTAGCCCAATTTCTACAGAATCAGAAGAGAAAACATATATCTGAACTTGAAGACCATTATAGTAAAAGGATAGTGGTAAAAAGCGCTGTAGAAAATGGATGGAGGGTGGGCGACATAAGGATAAATTACTTCAACTCAGACGGTCGGCCCATTGACCCTGTAAAGAAGGGGGAGACACGTGTACGCCATAATAAAGGATAGAGGCAAACAGTATAAGGTGACGCCAGGAGAAAGCATCCTCATTGACTCACTGGAGGGCCTAAAAGAGGCTGACCGGATAGAGTTCGATGAAGTGGTGGCCGTAGGGGGCGATGATAAGGGTAAGATTGGCACACCGCTTGTCAAGGGAGCAAAGGTAGTTGGCGAGGTAGAAGGCCAAAGACAAGGAGACAAGATAACCGTCTTCAAATTTAAACGAAGAAAAGGCTACAGGAGAAAGAGGGGCCACAGACAACGTTTTACACTGGTGAAAATAAAGGGAATTGTCGTATAATAAAAAGAGGAAGGAATCATGGCACATAAGAAGGGACAAGGCTCAAGCAGGAACGGGCGCGACAGCAACCCTCAGTACCGAGGGGTAAAACGCTATGGCGGGGAGTTTGTCACGGCCGGCTCAATAATAGTGAGGCAGTGCGGTACCAAGTTCCGTCCTGGCTTTAACGTGGGCCGCGGTCGCGATGACACCCTCTTCGCCAAGGCAAGCGGAACAGTGCGTTTCGATACAGGCAGACGTGTGAGCGTTTATTCCTCATAATCACAGCCTGGCCACAAGGGCGTTTTCTGCACATTAGGGGAGCACATCTTGCTCCCCTTTTTCTATCACGTCAATATGTTCATAGACGAAGCCACAATCTACGTTAAGGGAGGCGACGGAGGTCACGGCTGTGTGAGTTTCCGACGGGAGAAGTTCGTGCCAAAGGGCGGCCCTGATGGTGGAGATGGAGGAAAGGGTGGTGATGTGATCCTCCGCACAAGCGCAAAGATAGATACACTCATGGACATTACTTCCAGAGTAAAATATATGGCAGAGAACGGGCGCCACGGGGAGGGTTCCAACAAGCATGGTCGCAACGGGAAGAATCTAATTATGCACCTACCAGTAGGGACAGTAGTCAAGGACAGAGATAGTGGCCGTGTGCTAAAGGACCTCACAGAACCAGGGCAGTGGATACGCATCGCCAGGGGCGGCAGGGGCGGTAGAGGAAACAAATATTTTGCCAGTTCAACCAACAGAACGCCACGCATAGCGGAAAGGGGCGAGAAGGGCAAGGAACGCTGGCTCAAACTGGAACTAAAGCTTGTTGCCGATGTCGGAGTTATAGGGATGCCCAACGCAGGGAAATCTACCCTCCTGTCCCGCATATCTAAAGCACACCCAAAGATTGCCGAATATCCGTTCACAACACTTTATCCCCACCTCGGCATCGTGGAGATAGAAGAATACCGAAGAATAGTGGTGGCTGACCTACCCGGACTCATCCAGGGTGCCCACAGTGGCGTAGGCCTGGGAGATGAGTTTCTTCGACACGTAGAGCGCACCAAGTTGCTGCTGCACCTCATCGACATCGCCCCCAAGAGTGGCCCAGACCCACTTGAGGCCTATCGTATCATAAGAAAGGAGCTAGAACTCTATAACCCAGAACTCTCGAAGAAAAGAGAGATAATCGCAGCCAACAAAATAGACATTATTGACGAGACCCTCTACAAGAAAAGAGTCAAGTCGTTGGAAGAAACTATATCACAACCCGTTTACGGCATCTCTGCTAAGAAGGGAAACAACCTGGAAGTGCTTCTTAAGGTTGTGGCCGAGACGCTTAGAACTTTATCCAGCGAAACCCGGTTAGAGGAAACCGCCACTATATAGTATAGTTAGCAATCACCATGTTAATCGCCGTAGACATTGGCAATACAAACATCCACCTGGGCTTATTTGACCTCGATAGCAGGCAATTAGTCAGCCGTTTCACGGTGAGTGCCTCTAATACTCACTTGAAGAACCTCCCTGTAGATTCGTTTATACTACAGAGTGCTTCTGACTGCATATTGGCCTCTGTTAATCCGAGGGCAGAAAGTGCCTTTTGCAACTGGTTAGATTCCAGATGGGACAGAAGCCCCCTCAGGATCCCCATTGACGTACCTATCCACATACCAGTCCTGGTGAAAGACCCCGAGAGGGTAGGAGTGGATAGGCTGCTTAACGCCCTGGCAGCCTTCCAGAGGACCGGCACTACAACCATTGTGGTGGACGTAGGGACTGCTATAACTATAGATGTTATATCAAACAAAGGTGAGTTTCTGGGCGGGGTAATAGCTCCAGGGCTCGAGTCCCTCAAGGAGGCACTGCACACGCGCACGGCCTTCCTGCCTAAAGTATCAGTGCAAAGACCACAACACGTCCTGGGTAAAGACACGGAGAAGGCTGTTAGAACAGGACTCTACTGGGGTGGGGTAGGAGTGATAGAGAAGATTACAAAAAAGCTCATAGAGGAACTGGGCAATAAGCCCAGTGTTTTGGCTACCGGTGGAGATGCAGAACTCCTTGCAAACGAAATACAATTAATAGACAGAGTGGTTCCTCATCTTACACTCGAAGGCATCCTGACCGCCTACAATGCGCAATTTAGCGGCAAAGGCATCTGACTACCTACTTGTCTTCCTTATCTCCTATTACCGTGCCTGTCCTCTTAACCCTGGCTATAAGCTCCCGGTACCTCTTATCGCCCCTCAGTCTTTCCAGGTCCTTATCCGTTTCTATGTGTCGAATGTCCTTATAGCCCAGCGTTATTGAAATCTCCAGTTCTTTTAGGGCGGCATCTACGTAGCCTGTAAGGCAATAACTGCAGGCAAGATTGTAGCGCACGACGGGGTCCTCGGGCCTAAGCTCCACAAGCCTCTTATCCACCTTTAATCCTTCTTCATGTCTTCCAACGGCCGTGTAGGCATTTCCAAGGTACAAGAGACAATCAGTGTAGTTCGGGTTGTTCTCCAGTACCCCCTCCAGGAACCATATTGTGAAATCCTCTCCCGGCCTCTTGAACTCATCCGACCTCAGCTGAAAGCTGTATTGTGGCAGGGTAATAGATGGAAATTGATACGAACCAGACAGCTTATCCATAATGTAGGCCCTTTCTGCCGATATGATTTCTCAATCCAAAATCCCCTTTTTGCCCCTGTCATAAATATCCAAAAGTATGTGAGTTGTCAATGTTTAAAACGCCAGACCTTTGCAGTATAATCCTTTGACACAACAAAGATTATATGATATAGTTCCTTAAGGGACGTTATGTAACTGTCCATATTTAAAGGGGGGGACGGAGTTGAGGTCAGTATTGTTAGTGCTATGCCTGTTGTTCCTCGCAAGTCTCTCTGTGGCGGAAAGCGCCACACTAGAGGCCAAGGAAGGGCCAGCGACACGAGAAACAGAAAAGTCTGCAACGGCTAAGGGGTCAGGAAAAGACCCCACTACCTCACCAGAGAAAAGAGCAGAGACCTCCACTAAGGTGTCCAAAGAAGCAAAGAAGCAACCTGCCGGCCAAGAAAGCGTCCGGAAAAGCCCTCCACCTGAATCCAAACCGAAAGTAGCAGAAAAAGGGGATACCGGGGCCTTATTTTCAGTAGAGGAGAGTGAAAGAGCACACAAAGAACAAATTAGTATACACGAAATGGTGTCAGAAAAGGCAGGAGGTGAGTCCTTATTCTCTGTGGAGGAGGCCGAAAAAGCGGGTAAAGAACAGACTAGTATACACGAAATGGTGCCAGAGAAGGCAAAAGAGGAAAAAGACGTGTCCTTATTCTCTGTAGAGAAGGCCGAAAAAGAGGCCAAGCGTCGTATCGCCCGTCCAAAGATAAGGGCTCGGAGGCCCCACGTAACCAGACGTAAGGCTGAAAAGGCAGAGAAAGAGGCGCGAGAAAAGGTCCCCCTAACCCGCCGTAAGGCCGAGAAGAAAAAAGACGATTGGGTGAAGATTGAACTTGGGTTTGCATACAAAGACATTCAGCTATTTCAGGGCAGCTACACCTTTGAGTCCCATTTTATTGGTGAAATGGTTAATAAGAGTGGCAGGGATTTTGGCATAGTAAAATTTATGTTTAGTGCCTACGACAGACGCGGTAAGCTAATATCCGAAGAACCCTTCCAAATAACAGACTTTTATGATGGCCAGATAAAGACCTTTAAGGGCACTGTGGTGGACGGTTACAAGGATATAACAAGTCACAAGATAAGATTTATATCGGGGGCCCCGACCGCAGGGTGATAGACTATTTATGACAATAGAAGACTCGCACCCGCAAGAAGAACAAGCTACGCAGGAAGAACAAAGTACTGAAATTATCCCCCCCACAAGAGAGAAAAGCCCCACAGAAGGAGACCTCAAAGAGATTCGGCCCATTCTTGAGGCCCTGCTTTTTGCAACTGACCAACCCGTAACGATAAAGAGACTTACAGAGATAGTGGGTGCAGAAAAGGGTAAAATCCTCAAGGCCATTGAGGAGTTGCGTAAAGAGTATGACAGCATGGGAAGGGCATTCCAGATAGAAGAGATAGCAGGTGGCTTTCTAATCCTTTCCAGGCCGGAATACCATCAGTGGATTGCTGGACTAGAGAAAAAGGTTCGAGAGTCGAAACTTTCGCCAGCGGCCATGGAGACGCTATCCATTATCGCCTACAAGCAACCTATCCTTCGTTCTACTGTAGAGGCCATAAGGGGCGTAGAATCCAGCCAGACGCTGCGGAGCCTCTTAGAAAAGGGCCTGGTAAAGATAGTGGGGCGAGACGAAACGCTGGGACGCCCACTCCTTTACGGAACCACAAAAAAATTCCTTGAATACTTTGGTCTCCGTTCCCTCCGCGACCTCCCCAGAACCCGGGAAGTATCTTCCTAGAATATATGGAACTTTTGGTAAAGACTATCAATAACATCGAAGAGGTCGAGATAGACCCACAGGGAGAGATACGGGCAAGGATGGATGAATGGGCCATCCCCAGAGGTAGTCTGGGCCGGTTGGAGGAACTGGCCATACTTTATGCCTCGATAAGGGCAGTGCCTGAGAAGAAAATTAGGGACAAGGTAGTATTTACCATGGCAGGCGACCATGGTGTGGTGGCTGAGGGAGTAAGCGCCTTTCCCCAGGAAGTGACCAAACAGATGGTGAGAAATTTTCTAAGCGGTGTTGCCGCTATAAACGTCCTGGCAAGACATGTGGGCGCAAGGGTGGTGGTCGTAGACTGTGGTGTGGCAGGCGAACTTCCCCCCGCCCCAGGGTTAAAAACAAAAAAGATAAGCCATGGCACCAGGAACATAGCAAAGGGTCCGGCAATGTCCCCTGAGGAAGCCGTAAAGTCTATAGAACTGGGCATAGAAGCCCTGGAAGAAGAACTTCGGTATGGTACTGATTTAGTTGCCGTGGGGGATATGGGCATAGGAAACACCACACCTAGCAGTGCAGTACTTGCTGCCTTGAGTGGCGCAGACATAAAAGATGTGACAGGGCAGGGGACGGGTGTTGATGGCGCTGGTCTGGCCCGTAAACTCAAGGTAGTCGAGATGGCCCTAAATGCAAATCAGCCGAACCCCAAAGACCCAATGGATGTCCTAGCAAAGGTTGGGGGGTACGAAATAGGCGCCATTGCAGGGGTATGCCTTGGGGCGGCGAGGCACAGGCGCCCCGTAATTATAGACGGCTTCATATCCACAGCAGGTGCCCTCCTGGCCTCTCACATAGAACCCAAGGTGAAGGACTATTTGATGGCATCCCATCTCTCCACCGAAAGAGGCCACCGCCTCATGCTGGAGAAGCTCGGCAAAAGGCCCGTACTCGACCTGGAAATGCGGCTGGGAGAAGGCACCGGGGCAGTACTGGCCATGGGACTTGTGGAGGCCTCTGTAAAACTTCTGACACAGATGACCACGTTTAGCGAGGCAGGGGTTAGCAGGGCCTTGACCCAGTAGTTTCATCCGAATATGCTAAACCCATTACCTCTAGCCCGAGAGGTAGAAGGTGAGACTTGGTATTATAGGCCTCCCTAAGAGTGGGAAGACGACGGTGTTTGACGCCGTTGTAGGTCCCCATAAGGAAAGACATGCCCCACCTGACAGCGCTGTACAAAATATTGCGGTCGTCAAGGTCCCCGATGAACGCCTGAACCTTCTAAAAAAGATATTTCCCGAAAAGAAGGCCACGCCTGCCACCGTGGAGCTGCTTGAGCTGCATGGCATATTCCCCAGCCCCTGGGAGGCACGCACAGATGCCGCATCTTCCCTTGCACTCCTCAGGGAAATGGATGCGATAATAGAAGTGGTCAGAGTTTTTGTGAGCGAAGTTGTTCCCCACCCAAAGGGTTCCGTTGACCATGAAAGAGATATAAAGGACATGGACCAGGAGCTCATTCTCAACGACCTCCTCCTCGTGGATAAGAGGATTGAGAAGCTGGAAATCTCTGTAAAGAAACCTACCCGTACCCAGCAGAGTGATAAGGAGGAACTCGACGTACTCCGCCAGTGTAAGGAGGCCCTGGAAAAAAGCAGGGAGATAATAGATATTGACCTCACCCCCGAGCAGAAGAAGCTTATAAGGGGATTCTGCTTCCTCACTGAAAAGCAGAGGATTGTGGTAGAAAATGTAGGGGAAGACCAGTTGGGTGAGGCCGTCAAAGAATCTCCCAGCCGTGCAAAGGAGGTCCTGGCATTTTGTGCAAAGCTGGAGCAAGAGATGTGGGACCTGGATGACAAGGAGCGCCAGGAATTTCAGAAGGAATGGGGTATCGTTGAACCCGCGTCAGATAGACTGCTTAAGGCATGCTGGCACATCCTGGACCTGGTATCCTTTTATACTATTGAGGGGGATGAAATGAGGGTATGGCCCCTGCCCAAGGGCCAGACGGCACATACTGCCGCTGGAAAGATTCATACAGATATTGCCAGGGGCTTTATAAAGGCCGAAGTAATGGCCCTCACTGACTTAGTGGAGCTGGGATCCATAAAGGAGGTGAAGGCCCACGGGAAGCTCCACCTGGTGGGCAAGGATTATATAGTCCAAGACGGCGACATCGTCACCTTTCGCTTTCATGTATGAAGACAGCAGAGATAATTGCTACAGGCAGCGAGCTCGTCCAGGGTGAGGTTGTAAACACCAATGCAGCCCATATAGCCGAGGAACTCACCCGAATAGGAGTAACCGTGCTCCATCACACCACAGTTGGAGATGAGCTTGTAGCGATAGGCTCGGCCATGGAGAGGGCACTGGAGAGGGCCGACCTTATCATAGTTACTGGTGGCCTTGGACCCACTCATGACGACGTCACCAGAGATGCCGCTGCAATGGCCTCGGGTAAGAGGCTAGTTGCGGACGAGAACGCCCTCTCCCAGATAAAGAAATCCTTTCGCTGCCAAGATACGGAGATGCCCCCTTCTAACATCCGCCAGGCCATGATACCGGAAGGCGCAACCGTGATACCAAACAAGATAGGCACGGCACCAGGTTTTTCCCTCAAACACAATAACAAGGAGATAATCTGCATCCCAGGCGTGCCGCAGGAGATGAAGCGGATGTTCGAAGACTGGGTGGTGCCACACGTGCGTGAGGCATTGGACACCCAGGTAGTTCGGCTCCATAGGAAGATACATGTCTTTGGCCTCCCAGAGGCGTTGGTGGGTGAGAAGATAGGGCACCTGATGTCACCGGAGTCAAACCCATCTGTCAGCACAATGGTACACGATGGTGTCATCACCATTCGCCTGATGGCGGAGGCGCGGGAGGAGGTTTGGGCCAGGGCATACCTGGGTAAGGCCGAGGCTGAGATACGCAGGCTTCTGGGGAATGCCGTTTACGGCACTGATGACGATACGCTTGAAGGCGTAGTGGCTGCGTTACTAAAAAAACATGACAAGACTATCGCAGTGGCAGAGTCCTGCACGGGTGGCTTGATAGGGAATCTACTCACTGACATCCCGGGGATGTCAGAGCACCTTCTGGAAGACGTGGTCACATACACCATAAGGTCCAAGGCACATTTTCTGGAAGTGCCAGAGGAACTTATGAGAAAGACAGGTGTGGTAAACGTCGAGACGGCCAGTATGATGGCCCAGGCAGTAAGAGAGAAGACTGGGGCCGATATAGGCCTCTCCATCACCGGCGTAGCAGGCCCCACAAGCCAACACCCGAAAGAACCTGTGGGCCTTGTGTATGCCGCCCTCGCCACAGCAGAGGGTGTAAAGCACAGGGACTTCCATTTCCGAGGCACCAGAAAATGGATAAAGCTCCTGGCTGCCAAGTATGCCCTGGATATGGTAAGACTGAAATTGCTGACCATGTAGTTATAATAATAAGGAGCAAAGTTATGTTCACTAGCGCACTCTATTACCCCTACATCTTGATACCTGATAATTTGTGGCTAAGAAGGGCAATTCTGTACTGGGATAGTATAAATCCTATTATTCCTCGGAAAGTTGCGCACGAAATTCCTGAAAGTCATATTTCTAGGGAATTACAGAGTTATGGCGCACTTACATTTATTTACCCTGAGGATATTCTGGAAGATCAGGAAGGACACGATCTTTCTGATGTCTTTAATGTAAAAAGCAAGCTAGGTTAAAATGGTGTATTTCTCATTAGCCGCAGGGGGGTTCCATAAATAGATGGAAATAGAGATAATTCAGGCTAAGATAAGAGACGGAGAATACCGATTTTCTGACCATGCTGTGAAGAAGATGATTGAGAGGACAATAAACCGTGCTGATGTGGAAGAGGCCGTACTTTCAGGCGAGATTATCGAGGAATATCCTCACGATAAATACTCACCGAGTTGCCTTATCTATGGAAAGACAAACAAAGGCAGGCATATGCACGTTCAGATCTCGCAACCCCCAAGCGTAGTTATTATTACTACTTATGAACCCAGCACATCGGAATGGGTAGATTATAAGGTCAGGAGGTAGGATTGTCATGAGATGTACCTTTTGTGGCGGAAAGGTAGAAAAGAAGAGCGTAACATTCAGTTACGAAGAGGCAGATAAGTTTCTCCTGGTGGAAAACGTACCGGCAGAGGTCTGCACCAAATGTGGGGAAAAGACCTATTCGCCCGAAGTAACTGATGAGTTGTTACGCTTTGCCAAGGCCGAGGCCAAGCCTACAAAAACCCTTACAGTCCCTGTATTTGATTTTGCAATGAAGGATTGATTATAAAGGGTCGGGATATAAACGTGGTCAAATCATCGGTCTCTTACGTCTGTCAGGCGTGCGGTTGGCGCTCAAAGAAGTGGTTGGGTAGATGTGGTGGCTGTGGGGAGTGGGACTCCCTGATTGAGGAATATGAACCATCTGAATCTGCACCGAAGCATGTCACACTCCCGGGCGAAGAGCCGCGCCCGCTCTCTGAGATAGGCTTAACAGAGGAAGCACGCACCATTACCGGCATAGAGGAATTTGACCGGGTGTTGGGCGGGGGCGTTGTAAAGGGCTCGGCCGTCTTGATAGGCGGGCCGCCAGGGATAGGGAAGTCAACCCTGTTGCTACAGGTCTGCCACTCGATGGGCCAAAAGGGCCAGACACCGCTCTATATAACCGGCGAGGAATCACTTGTACAGGTAAGGCTGAGGGCGGACAGGCTGGGGATTGATTCGGGGGAAAAGATCCTGCTCGGCGTAGAGACCAGCCTAGAGAATATCTTGGGGCATATCGAGACACTAAAACCCACCCTCACGGTGATAGACTCTATTCAGATGATATCCAAGGCCGGGCTCCCGTCCGCGCCAGGCACGCTTTCTCAGGTGAGTCAGTGTGCAAATGAGCTGGTCTTTGCAGCGAAGGCAGGAGGGTCGGCCGTCTTTATTGTGGGTCATGTGACCAAGCAGGGCATGCTGGCAGGCCCCAGGGTGCTGGAGCACATGGCCGATACGGTGCTCTACTTCGAGGGGGAGAAGGCCCGTCCCTTTAGGATATTGAGGGCGGTAAAGAACCGCTTTGGCCCCACCGACGAGGTAGCCATCTTCGAGATGAGGGCAGAGGGCCTGGGCCGGGTTGATGACCTTTCGAGGCTATTTCTCTCCTCTAATAATACGGTGACCTCCGGCACGGCGGTAATATCTGCCATGGAGGGGACCAGGGCGCTGCTACTTGAGGTCCAGGCCCTGGTTACTCGGACCAACTTCGGCACACCTGAGCGCAGGGTGAGCGGGGTAGACCGCAACCGTGTCTCCATGCTTATAGCAGTGCTCGAGAAACGCCTCGGCCTCCACCTGGGTAACCAGGACGTGTTTGTAAATGCTGTGGGGGGTGTGAGGGTGGATGAACCCGCGGCCGATATGGGCATCGCCATGAGCATAGCCTCGAGTTTTAAGGAGAAACCTATCCCATCCGGTGTGGTACTTCTGGGTGAGGTGGGTCTGGCAGGCGAGGTAAGGGCTATTAGCTACGTTGGCACAAGGCTCCGCGAGGCGGCCCGTCACGGCTTTAAGAGGGCGATAATTCCTATAGACGGCTCAGGAGAGCTGGGAGACATTGGTGACATAGAGCTAATCAAGGTTTCAAATCTCACAGGGGCCGTGAAGCGTCTGTGGGGCTAGGGTGTATCTTTTGTAGCGTCCGTTCTCCGCAACGGACGTAAGAAGGACGTCGCATACGGAGATACGACGCTACAAAATCTGAGGTGTGTAGGGTGCGTCTCGACGTACTTTACCTTGGTAGACAATGACCGTTAGGCTGAGCCGCTCACGGCCGAAGCCTTTATGGTCATTGGTTCAACGAAGTAAACTTCGTTGTCTACCACTTGCTCCAACGTTTTTGGGCTAAATGTCAACGTACGGTTGTAGGGGCGGGGTGACCCCGCCCCTACGGGACGGGCTGGGTGTTAGGATGTCGCTGGAGGGGCCGTGCATCCTGAATCTTTTATGCGCTAAATCTTTGTTTATGTTGGCGTAGCAGTACATGCAGCCGTGTGGACAGGTATCGTAGGCCCCAATATCCCTGCTTATGACGCACCGACACCCCTTTCGTGTGGGGTTTATTTTTGTCTGCCTCGGCTTATGCGGGAAGAGTTCAAAGAGTAGCTCGCCGTCCACGCACTGCGCCTGCCTCACCCCGCCTGCGGCCAGGACCGCGTCACAGCAGGAGTAAAGCGTGATGCCGTATTTGCGAGCTGTTTCCTGTAACTTTCTGGTCAGGAGTATTTTGTCCATGTCAGATGGGTCGTAGCAGGTAATATTGTGTTTATTCGCGAGTGACTTGAGGTTCCTACGGACTTTTGAGTACAGGCATACGAAGCTGAAGTAGCAGCGTTCCGTAGCCCCCTGTAGCCTGGAGGCTATTTCTTCAAAACGCCTTGTGTAATAGTCAGGCCCCGTAATATTGGAGATAACGATTGGGTCGAATCTCCACTGGATACGCCTGGGTCCGTAGCGCCCTGCCAGCAGGCGGAAGTTTGCAACCGCATCGTCAACGGGTGTGACAAGATTTTCAAATATCTTGGGGAGCCCTGTTATGGTGAAGTGGAAATAGAAGTCGTAGCCCCTCTCCTCAAGCTCAGGGAGGTATTTTATTAATGGCCCGTAATTCTTTGACCAGAACACGAATGCGTGCACGTCCTTAGGTAGCAGGGATATCTCGTGCTCCTGCCCACCGAAGGGGTTGAGATATCGGGCGTATCCCTCCCGTACACGCCTCATAAACCAGTCGGCGTAAAAGGCGGGTACATCCGTGCGCCTGCTTACAGAAACAATATTCATTGTTAAGAATAGGGTGTTAGGTTAAACTGTATGGCCAAATAATCTTGTCAAACTGATTAGGATATATTATAACCCACACCAGATTTTTAATCACTGCCATAATGGGGGCGAGAAAACCTTGGAGATGACGCCAATATGAGAAACCGACTACTGTTCGTGCAAGCTTTATTGATAAGCGTATCTTGTCTTATAATTGCTGGTGGCAATATGATTGGCGGTGTGGGTTATGCCCAGCCTGGAGTAGCTCAAGGGTCAGAGGGAGAGTTATTAGAGGTAAGTATAGAAGAGCTTGGCCAGAGGCCCTTTGAACCCCTTTATGTGTATATGGACGCGGATGAGCTTGGAAAGGCCATCAGGGCCTGTAAGGACTTACTCACATATTATAATAAGCAGGAATCTCCGCGAGAGTATGGCGTGTTGCAGATACGCCTTGGCTTCAGTTATCTTGCACTACAGACGGCGCAAAGGGAGGAGGACGTTCGTTCAGCAGCCGAGCACTTTGATGAGGCAATCAGGGTTTGCGGCGAAAAGGGGCTTGTGAAGGAGTATTATGGGGCAAAGATTGGCCTGGGCCTGGCCCTTATAGAGTTATCAGACGGGGATAAGGTTGACAACCTGCATGAGGCGGTCAATATGCTTAGCGAAGGGGCCGAATTCTCTAGGAAAGAAGGCCCTCCCCTGGCTTATGTTATTGCAAGTAACGGCCTTGGTTTTGCCCACATGCATCTTTACAATCTGGCCGGGCAGAAAAAGGAGGATGTGAGTGCGGCGGAAGGTTATTTTAAAGAGGCGCTTTCGATAACTAACTATGAGAGGTTTCCAGTAGAGTATGCAAAGGCCCAGATGGGTCTAGGAACCTTATATGCGAGTTTGCCCGGTGCGGGCAGAGAGGGTCTGGAGGATAAGGCACTCCATGCACTGTGGGATGCTCGAAACGTTTTTAGTGAGAAATTCTTCCCGACTTTTTACACCAACACTCTCTTCTTGACGGGCCTGGTGCATGCTGGAAAAGGGGATTATGAGGAGGCAGAGAAATTTATTGAGAAAACAATCGAGGCCGCAGGAAAAACTGACGACCCAAATCTCCAGAGGTATATGAACTATCTTTATGCCATCCAGGCCAGCAGCAGCTTAGACGATCCTTAATTTCATTGTACTGACTAAGCACCGTCAGGAATTCGGTGCAGGGAGGTCTTTTTAAGTCAGGTCGCCTTTGGCGAGATAGACCCATGTTGTATTGTGCGCATTAAGCAGGTCTGGTGGGTGCGAAGCATAGACCTGACACCTAAAAAAACCGGTCTTTCTGCGCTTGGATTAGTGTACCCCGTGTGGTCCGGCGGCCTTTTTCGCTTCTACTTTTACACCCAGCTCTTTCAGTAGCGACCCAATCTCGTCCATATCGAGCTTGAGTGTGGCCAGCTTATGACCGAGTTCGTTAAGGGCCTTAGCGCGTTCTTCAGCCTTTGGGTCGGTATTTTGTGCTGCCTGAACGGTGCTGTCTTCGTTAACCTCAAGCCCCATGGCCGATAACTTTGCCTCAAGTGCCCTGTATTTCTGTACCATGGTTACGCTAAAGGCCAGACACAGCACAGCAAGCAGTACCAATATGAAGTTCGTTGAGCCTAGTTTGCCTGCAGGACAACTCTCTCCATGGGAATCTGCTGTTTTATGACCTTCATGGCCCTCAGGACCTTTATGTGTATGCTCCTGCGGTTGCATTTATCTTTCCCCCTCTAACTATTGCAAGACCGTTATCACGGCCTTGAACTAACATGCTTAGTAAAGTATACTGGTGACGAAAATTACAGTCAATTAAAAAAACTCCGGCAACAACACAATAATCACGCAAGATACTATGAGAACTCCCTCCGTGCTGATTTTGCTGGTCTTCCTTATAGGATGTCCGTCTTGTGGCGCTGTTAAGGACACATACAGGAGGAGTTCCTATATTGGCGAAAACCCTGAGCTTACGACGCTCCAGAGGGATGACATCCGCAAGGGCAGGCTCCAGGTGGGAATGACAAGGGAAATGGTAAGGGCCTCTCTGGGAGAGCCCACAGAGACCTCTGCAAAGACTGCCTTAGGCGGGACCGTTAAAGAGCGGTGGTTTTATGACAAGGAGGACGAGACTCTGACAGTAGAACTCCAGGACGGCAAGGTGGTAGGCTGGACCCAGGAGAGGAAAGAGGTTGGCGGATGATAGAGTTTGATAAGTTTGGCCCTGAAAAGGTCTTGGAGGTATACGAGCCAAGGAGTGGGCTACACGGGTTTTTAGTTATAGACAATACCGCCTTGGGCCCTGGCAAGGGTGGGATAAGGATGACGTCCGCAGTTACTGTGGAGGAAATCTTCCGGCTTGCCAGGACCATGACCTGGAAGTCTGCCCTTGCGGGTATACCCTTTGGTGGTGCCAAATCAGGCATAGTGGCAGAACCCAAGAAGTTGGCTTTGGAGGAAAAGAAGGCGCTTGTAGAGGCATTTGCCAGGGCACTTAAGCCGCTCTCCCCTAAGCTTTACATCGCAGGGCCAGATGCGGGCACGGGTATGGAAGAGATGCGCTGGTATGCAGAGGCAAATGGGTGTCTTACCTCCTGCACGGGTAAGCCTGCGGATATGTGCGTGAAGTCAGGAGAGAAGTGCGGCATACCCCATGAGTTTGGCTCTACCGGTTTCGGTGCTGCCCAGGCGGCGCTGGAGGCGGCAAACCATATTGGCATGGATATAAAGGGTGCCACAGTAGCCGTTGAAGGATTTGGGAATGTGGGTACATTTGTTGCCAAATACCTGTGTGAGCTCGGTGCGCAGGTGGTGGCGGTGAGCGATAGAAAAGGGACCATATATAATGAAAAAGGTTTAGACGCAGAGGGACTCCTCAGGGTAAAGAAATCAACGGGCAGCGTGGTGAATTATACGCCCGGTGGAGTACTCCAGGGGAAGGACATCTTTGAACTTGAGGTTGATATACTTGTCACTGCGGCCCTCTCGGATGTTATTACCGGTGAGAATGTGGACAGAGTGCGGGCAGGGATAGTGGTAGAGGCATCGAACATACCCATGGAGCCGGAGACGGAGGGGGTGCTGTTTAAAAGGGGCGTCCTGGTGGTGCCTGACTTTGTGGCAAACGCCGGCGGTGTAATATCCTCCTACGCGGAGTACAAGGGGTATAATCCGAAACAGATGTTCAAAACGGTCGAGACGAAGGTGAGGAAGAACGTAAGATTAGTGCTGCAGACCTCCAGGGAGAAGAAACAGAAGCCCAGAGACGTTGCACTGGACATTGCTAAAGAAAGGGTGCAGAGGGCCATGGAGTAAAAGGAACCTGCTGACAGGGGCCAGCTCATGAGCCGTGTGAGCCATGAATGACGACGAAAAATTTGCCCAGGCCTTTTATGAAGACCTGGAAGGGGGCCGGCTGGGGCTATTATCTGTGGTGGCCAAGGTGGTCTTTGACCTTAGTGGTTATTTTTATGCCAGTAATTTCATCAGGAAGGCCCATCTGAAAACTTCTGACCGTGTGCTTGAGGTGGGATGCGGTACAGCGAGTATATTGATGAGGGCCCATGGCTTCAGAGATTCTACGAAAAGATACTACGGGGTGGACATTTCCATTACTATGCTTGATAGGGCCAGGCATAATATCAAGAGGAAGCGCCTGGAGGATTCTATCTCTATTGTTGCCGGTCCCGCCTCGTCCCTACCCTTTAAGGACGAGAGTTTTAGCGTGGTCCTATTTGCATACGTTATAAAACATCTTTTTGATGGGACACTAGTTTCTGCGCTCAGAGAGGCACACCGTGTTTTGGTGCCGGGTGGCAGATTGGTGGTGTGGGAGTTTGTGCCTTCCTCTATGCAATGGGCAAACCGTTATGTATACTCCGTGACCAGGGCCGTGCGACTTCGTGACCTGGAGGAGGTAACATCATTCCTCGAAAAGACCTCATTTTCCCATCCTGAACCATTTACTATTATTGCCCCCTGGATGCCTACCGGGACATTTGCGGTGGTTGTAACGAAATGAGCCGAAGAATTATTCAAGACCCCTGCAAAAATCAACCCTGTGCCATGTGTCATTCTGAGCGAAGCAAAGTCACGCCAAAGGCGGATTCGCCTTGGCGAAAATCTGGCGTTGTGGAGATTCTTCGGTCGTTTCACTCCCTCAGAATGACAATTATGCGGGGCTTTTCAGTGGTCTCTATCCACTTGTTTGTTATTTTGCTCTCCCTCCTCTTTGTAATCCCCTCGGTTGGGGCCGAGGAGGCCATAGAACATTACCAGTTAGGACAGTCCTATTATGAAGAAGACCGATTGGAAGAGGCCCTTTCTGAGTTGGAAGAGGCCATAGAGCTGGAACCTAAGAACGGCGAGTTTTATTTCCTGCTAGGGCAGATACGTGCGGCGATGGGCAATCACGAGCGGGGGGTTGAGGCGTATGAGAAGGCCGTAAAGTTTGAGAAGAAACGGGCTGATTTCCACCTTGCCCTGGGCGATGCGTACTTTCGTGTAGGTAAATACAAAAAGGCCATTAAGCCGTTCAAGAAGGCTATAAAACGCGACCGCAGCCTTGCAAGGGCCTATATGTCGCTCGGTCAGACATATTTTGTCTTAAGAGATTTTGGCAAGGCTATGAAGGAGATGAAAAAGGCCATAGAGATGGATGCTGGTAATGCAGACTGGTATAGGTTCCTCGGCAGTGCGTACTTTGCCACTCGCAGGTACGATGAGGCCATAGGAGAGTACCGCCACGCCCTGGATGTAGACCCGCAACTGGCAGAAGCCCACATGCTTATCGGCAGGGCCTACTTCGAGAAAGGGGAATACGAGAAGGCCGTGAACGAATACAAGAGGGCAATAGAGACAGACCCCGACGACCCCCTGGCACACTACCATCTCTCTCAGGCATATAAACGTATGGGGATGTTCGAGGAGGCCGAGAAAGAAGACCAATTGCGCAGAAGGTCTATGAGGAGAGATTAGCATGCAGGGTGCACCATAGTACACCACACCTACTCTGGTGGAAACGAATTTAGGCCAAGAATTTCCTTGTCGGATTTGTATTTTACGCTAAAATCTCTCTTCAATCAGGATGTATTTATGAATCATAAATTTAGAAGGAATGGGAGGGAGGCCAGATAGTGCCTATCTATCTGGCCTTTCTGGGAAAAACTGCCTGTAGTTCTGTATGGCAGGTAACAGAACCAAATTATGGGAACGTGAAGGAGAGTAAAAATGCTTCTAGTAAAAACGCTATTATTATGCTGTGCTCTGGCCGGGTTTTTGTTCTTAGCAGGTTGTGCACCTGAGGTAAAAGAAGTCGCAGCACCGGCGGTTGAAGAAGTAGCAGCACCAGCGGCTGCACCGGCGGTTGAGGAAGTCACAGCACCAGCGGCTGCACCGGCGGTTGAGGAAGTCACAGCACCAGCGGTCGAGGAAGTCGCAGCACCGGCGGCTGAAGAAGTCACAGCACCGGCGGTCGAGGAAGTCACAGCACCGGCGGTTGAAGAAGTAGCAGCACCAGCGGCTGCACCAGAGGCTGAAGAGGCCCCAGCACCGGAGGCTGGAGAATGAGCAGCGGGAAATTGAAGGAGGACCTACAGATAGAATAAACAATCAGCTAGCCATGAAGCCCTTTAAAGGGCTTCATGGCATCATTCTTTAGAGTACGTCCAGCCAACTAAGTTTGTGCGATAGTAAACTCCCAGGAACGTTGCTTAAAGTACGCAGGTACATCATATCGTAAGTCCCGCCTCTAGCGGGACGCCTTCTACTATCCTTACGTCCCTCTCTTCCGGCGTTTTTGGAAGTCCTCTATCTTCTGCGCCAGTTTTGCCGCATCCTCTTTACCAAGTATCTTTTCTGCGAGCTCGGTGGCCAGCTCGGCTGCCTGACTGGCAGAGATGCCCCTGACGCAGGTTATCCTCCACCGCCCATCCTCCACGGCCAGTTCACAAATCCCGTGTCTTTCTCTCATGGGCAGGGTGCCGTGCTCGTGCATGACCCCTACCGCGGCCTCGCTTCTGGCTATGTCAAGGGTTTTCCCCATGTCCGGTACTACAGAGTCCACCTCCACCACGGCCTTGCCCCCATTAATGGTTGTCTTGACAATCTGCTGCCTGGAAAGGAAGTGTGCCAGGTCAATCATGGAGACTATGGGCGCGGGAGCCTCACGCCTGATGTACCTTATTAGTTCCAGCCACTCGATAATGGTATTATCTGTGCGTGAGATGTACGTGTAGGCCGTCTCATAGTCGCCTGCTCGTACTGCCTTCAGGTATTTCTCAACCACCGCATCGGGTGAGTCCTGCAAGTCACCCAGATTGATAAGCACCAAAAGGGCCATTACAAGGATAACTAATGTAATTCGTTCATTCATGATTAACCACCTTTTCCTTATTAGATGTAGCGTGCGAGCCACGCCGGAGGCGGGTCTGCCTCTGGCATGATTTATCTCGCACGTGTGACACAAGCCCGCCCAAAAAAATGGCGGGTCTGCCTATGGCACTAGTCGCACGCTACACGCAAATATGAGGGTGCCGCAGGGCTTCAGCCCTGCGGAGATAAAACATTACATAATCCGTACCCAGGGCTAAAGCCCTGGGCCACCCATCTGTGATGATTATACCTCATTCCTCCAGCGTGGACAGGTCTCCTTCCGGGAGGCCGAGTTCGCGTGCCTTGAGAAGACGGCGCATTATCTTTCCGCTTCTGGTCTTGGGGACGCTCTCGCAGAATTCTATCTCCCTTGGGTATGCGTGTCCGGAGAGTCGATGCTTGATAAACTCCTTGATGTCGTCCTCCAGCTCCTCCGATGGGCTAAACCCCTTACGCAAGACCAGAAAAGCCTTTATTATCTGTCCCCTCTCCGGATCGGGCTTTCCTATAACGCCTGCCTCTGCCACGGCCTTGTGCTCAACGAGTGCACTTTCCACCTCAAACGGGCCCACTCTGTGGCCTGCGGTCATTATAACATCATCCGCCCTGCCGATAAACCAGAAGTAGCCGTCCTTATCCATATAGGCAGTGTCGCCCGTTACGTACCATTCCGGGATGTGAAAATATTCCCTGTATCGTTTCTCATCTCCCCAGATGGTCCGCATCATAGATGGCCAGCCGGGCCTGAGGGCCAGTATGCCAGAATTCCCCGGGGGTAGCGTTTTGCCCTGACCGTCAATAATTGCCGCTTCAACACCTGGGAATGGCCTTCCCATAGAGCCTGGACGTACCGGCATGGAGGGGTAGTTGGATATCATAATAGAGCCCGTCTCGGTCTGCCACCAGTTGTCATGGATGCAGAGGCCGTAGACATCCATCCCCCAGCGTATCACCTCTGGGTTCAGGGGCTCGCCCACACTGCATATATATCTGAGGGCACTGAGGTCATATCTTTTTACCAGTTCATCCCCGGCCTTCATCAGCATCCTCAGGGCCGTTGGGGCCGTGTACCAGACGGTTACGCCGTAGTGTTCCATGATGGAGTACCAGCGCTCGGCGTCGTACCTGCCCTCAAAGACTACCTGGGAGGTGCCGTTAAGCCACGGGCCCCACAGCCCGTACACGGTGCCGGTCACCCACCCAGGGTCCGCCGTGCACCAGTACACGTCCTCTTCATGCAAGTCAAGCACCCATTTGGTGGTGATATAATGCGAGACCATATCATTCTGGACGTGTACTACCCCCTTGGGCCTCCCAGTGGTGCCCGATGTGTAGAGCATATACAATGGGTCCTCCAGGGACATCGGCTCTATCTCTAAACCATGCGAGGCCTTTTCTATCTCCTGTTCATAACTTATCTCACCCCTCCTTAGCCGTTCTCCCTCTGGGGCGCGTGTCACTATCACCGTCTTTAGTTCAGGCAGCTCATCCCAGACCTGGTGCACCCTTTCCCTAAGAGACAAGTCTGTTATAAGCACCTTGGCGTTGCTGTCCTTCAGCCGGTCGCGGATGGCCTCAGGGCCAAATGCGCTGAACATGGGGCCTGCCACCGCGCCTATTTTTGCAATGCCGATTATGCTTATGTAGAGCTCTGGGATGCGGGGCAGGAACACAAACACCCGGTCGCCGTTTCTGACACCGAGTGACTTGAGCACGTTGCCCACCCGGTTTGACTCCTGCCTCATCTCGCTGAAGGTATATCTCTTGCGCTCCCCCCTGGAGCCCTCCCAGTAGAGGGCTATCTTGTCCCTGCGCCGGGTGTCAGCGTGGGAATCGATGGCATTTGTGGCGATATTGATGCCGCCTTTGGTGTCCAGCCCAAGTTCTTTTTTGATGTCTTCCCAGCGGAATTCCTTGTAGGTCTTGGTATAGTCCTTCAGGTTCGGCGGGATTTTGTTATTCTTGCGTATCTCTTTTTCCATAAAATGGGGCCACGATTATATTATTCAAGGCATTCTAGTCTACAATATTACGCTTGTCAAATGTGTGCTGTCCTGGAGAGGCTCTACAGTATGTCCTTGACTTATCTCTATCGCTCTGTTGTAATTATGAAGCAATTATGAAATTTAGTGAGCTTGTCAGGCTTCTTGAAAAGAACGGTTTTGTACTTTTAAGAGAGAAGGGTTCAGTCCGTTACTATGGCAAACCAGGTGTAGAAAAGTTGATTCGTATTGACTATCATGGAGCCAAGAAAGTTCCAACTGGTACGTGTAAAGCAGTCTTGAAAGCTGCTGGCCTGAAAGAAGGAGGTAGAAAATAAATGCTAGACTTAAAGTATTCTTTAATCATAGAAGCAACTAAGGACCCAAACTTCTTTGGATTCTACTCTCCCGACCTGGAGGGTTTTAGCGGGGTTGGCAGTTCAATAGAGGACTGCCTGTACAAGGCAAAATGGGGCATGGAAGAACATATCAGCCTTTTAAAAGAGAGGGGTCTACCTGTTCCAAAGGAAAATCCCAACCCGACGGTTGTGATACAGAATGAGAGGAAACTGGTGGAGGTTACATAACCTATTCGCTAACATAATAATGTAGGTTGCATCACAACGCACCTTACGCATTTTGAGTTTTTGTTTTTAAGGGATAATCCCGTGGAGTTTGCCTTTCCAGATACGACAACATACCCGGCCTTACTCATCCCCAAAGGGCCGTCCCCTGAGAACTCTGTGGGCATTACCACCACCGTGCCCATCGAGATAATCTTCGCAGCGGGATTGGTGCCTGTGGACCTTAATAATATTTTTATAACTGATGATGACCCCTCCCGGCTGGTAGAAAAGGCCGAAAGCACGGGCCTCCCCCGAAATAACTGTGCCTGGATAAAGGGTATCTTCTCCGCGGTACAAAAGCTGAATATAAAGAGGATAGTCGGTGTCATAGAGGGAGACTGCAGTAATACCCATGCCCTTATGGAGGTGCTTGGGGCAGAGGGTGTGGATGTAACCCCCTTCAAGTATCCGTATGGAAGGGACAGGGTGCTCTTGCAGGCACAGCTCAATGCACTCGCTGACGCACTTGGCACAGACATGGACAAGGCGGAGGCCGTAAAGCGGGAGCTAGAGCGGGTGCGTGCCTATGTCCACGAGGTAGACCGCCTCACCTACCAAGAGGCAAAGGTCACCGGTGAGGAGAACCACATATGGAACGTCTCTACTAGCGACATAATGGGCAATGTGGGGCTATTTGAGGAGAAGGTAAAGACATTTCTTGTGGAGGCGAAGAATAGGGTACCTATGCAGCACACAGTGAGATTGGGCTATATAGGCGTCCCTCCAATATGTGGTGGGATATATAACTTTTTAGAAGAGCTTGGTGTCCATGTGGTCTTTAACGAGATACAGCGGCAGTTTAGTATGCCGTACCCGACGGATAATCTGGTGGAACAGTACTCTCGATACACGTATCCATACGACGCCCGGGGCAGGCTGGAGGACATAGCCTGCGAGGTCAAGCGGCGGAATATACACGGCATAATCCACTATGTCCAAAGCTTTTGTTTCAGGAATATTTATGACGCCGTCTTCAGAAGGGGCCTGGACGTACCCATCTTGACCCTCGAGTGCGACCGTCCGGGTGGGGTTGACGGCCAGATGCGCACCCGCATCGAGGCCTTTGTGGAGATGCTGAGAAAGAAAGAATAACATATTGGTTGGCGAACAATGGCCGTTTGCTATTTCTCAACCCCGCTTTTATTTATTTTTACATAGGTTTTGGAGGAGACATGGGCCCGGAGGGTTTCAAGAAGCTTGTTGTAAGTTATATCGTTTTCATGTTGATAGCGATGGGCGTTATGGGGGCCATACTTGTCTCGCGGTTTCACCTCTTCGGCTTTTGAGGCTTTGAGGCCAAAAATGCTCAAGGGCTTTACGCTTACACTGTGGGTGGGATTTGGTGGGTTCTTAGGTAGCATAATGCGCTACTGGCTTGCCCATGGAATGCAAAAACTCTTAGGCACGACATTTCCCTATGGCACCCTGCTTGAGAATCTCATAGGCTGTTACCTTATAGGCCTTTTTGGCACAATGGCAGGGGAAAGGATTTTCCTCAACCAGTCTCTTAGGCAGTTCTTGTTTATAGGCATCTTGGGCGGTTTTACCACATTTTCCAGTTTTAGTTATGAGGCCCTTGAGCTCTTTAAGGAGCGGAGTTTTTTACTGGGGGCCATCTATATAGGAGGCCACTATATTTTTTGTCTCATCTTTGTGTGGCTTGGTTACGTAACGGTGTTGAGGTTGCTATGACGAAAAAGGTAGAGGAAGGAAAACGGCTGAGGATTTTTGTGGGGGAGAACCACCGCTATAAGGGCGTACCGCTATTTGAGGCCATTATCCAGAGGGCGAGGGAGCAGGGTCTAGCGGGTGCAACCATACTTAAAGGGGTAGAGAGTTTCGGTCGCCATCACAAGATACATACAACCAAGGTCCTCAGGCTCGCTGAAGACATGCCCATGGTAATCGAGATTGTTGACAGCCATGAGAAGATTGATGCCTTTCTTCCGTGTCTGGACGAGATGATGGAGGAGGGGACGGTTACCATATCGGACGTGAAGATGATTAGGTACTCACCTTAGAGGAGACGCCTCACGGAGGTTCTTTTTTGTCCGAATGACCAGTTCTGGGAAACTATCCAGGGACAGCCACGCCTACAAGGTCTATAGACTGATGGCGGAGAAATTTTCTGCCGCGACCTCGCCGCAGTCGAATAGAGACCCGGCTATATCTGTATCCGAGAAAAACCCTGCCGCTACTCAATACTCCCCTCTTGAGTCTAGTCCTGCTGCGAGGCAGATGTTTCACCGCATCGGGCTTGTGAAGACCCTAAAGGACTCACGCACTACCAGGGAGCGCATCCAGAAGATAATTGGTGATGCCACCGCTATCTCAGGTGATGAGGAGTTCACTGTAGAGGCCGTTTTTGCTGCCTATGCCGATGGGCCTCATGCCGTGTGCAGACAAACTCCCCTTTGCGGGGAGTGTACGCTCACCGAGCTCTGTAAGTACTTTCGCAAGCGACCAACCATAAAGGAGCTTCCCCAGGCAGAGAGACCCAGGGAGCGACTCATCACCGTGGGAGAGGAATCCCTCTCAGATGCCGAGCTCCTGGGGATAATCATCAGGGACGGCACCCCTGATGCAAGCGCTGTGGATTTAGCCAAAAAGATTTTGGCGAAATATGGTGATTTTCGAAACTTAGCCACAAAGACCACTAGTGAACTCGCCAGGATAAAGGGCATTGGGCCGGCAAAGGCCGCCCAGGTCAAGGCCGCTATGGCTATTGCAAAGCGCTTTGCCACCACCCCCCTCACAAGCGGGGAGCAAGTGAGGTCGAGTAAGGATATCTTTAATCATCTGCACGAACGGCTCAGGGACAGGCGCCAGGAGACATTTCTTTTATTACTCCTTGACAGTAAGAACAGGATAATAAAAGACTTACAGGTGTCGGCCGGTAGCCTCTCCTCCAGTCTGATTCACCCAAGGGAGGTGTTTGCCCCTGCCATAAGGGAGTCGGCCGCATCCGTCATATTCGTCCATAATCACCCGAGTGGCGACCCTACGCCCAGCCAGGAGGATTTGGATATTACACACCGACTCCGAGAGGTGTCGGATGTGGTGGGCATCAAGGTGCTGGACCATGTGATAATAGGGGCGGGGAGATACGTAAGCCTAAAGGACAAAAGGCTTTTGTAGCCTCTTATCGGGCAAAAGCGCCTGCAAATATTGGGCCAATTTAGAGTTTTTCTTGACTTTTGGCCTCGTGAGGTATATACTTCTGCTGATTCCCCAAATATATCTGGACAACAAGTGCGCCCATAGCTCAATTGGATAGAGTCACGGACTACGAATCCGGAGGTTGGAGGTTCGAGTCCTCCTGGGCGCGCTTCTATATGGCGGAGAGGGGTGTTTGTTGGAGACCCACCAGCACTATATGCGCGAGGCCCTGAATCAGGCGGAAAAGGCCTTGGAGGCCGACGAGGTCCCGGTGGGGGCGGTGATAGTGCACGAGGGGCACATAATAGCCAGGGCCCACAACCAGCGCGAGACGCTGCGCGACCCCACTGCCCATGCCGAGATGATTGCCATCACCCAGGCGGCCGAGAGCCTAGACAACTGGCGGCTTGAGGGCACTACCCTGTACGTTACTAAGGAGCCGTGCGCCATGTGCGCAGGCGCTATGGTACAGGCCCGTGTAGAGACACTTGTCTGTGGCGCAAGGGACGAGAAGGCCGGGGCGGCAGGCTCCGTAGTTAATCTGGTTGAAGACCCCAGGTTCAACCACCGGGTGAAGGTGGTAGCCGGGGTGCTTGCGGAGGAGTCGGTTAGAATTCTCCATGAATTTTTCCAGGAGAGATGCCGGAGCGGACGAACGGGGCGGTCTCGAAAACCGCTGTCCGCGTAAGCGGACCGGGGGTTCGAATCCCTCTCTCTCCGCCAGATAAAAATTGCTGTAAAGGAGAAACGTTAACGTGCCAGCAAGCTGGCACGCTACACAAACAAATTGTTGCAGGTGTGGCGTCGTTCTCTGAACGGATGAAAGTAGGGGCACGTTGCAACGTGCCCCTACGATATGACATACCGGATGTATGACACAAGGACGTATGTAGTTGCCCGATTTATCGGGCCGTGTATTAGCGTAATAGATTGCGCAACTACAAATATGGCGGCTGCGGGAGAGGTGTCCGAGTGGCCGAAGGAGCACGCTTGGAAAGCGTGTAGGCGGCTAAAACTGCCTCGTGGGTTCGACTCCCACCCTCTCCGCCATGATGGTTGCCATTTTATGATGGGTTTAACGAGGCAACGGTACGGTTGAAAAAGAACTTGGCCGTGCTAGACGGGGAGCTAGCGGTTCCTTGTAACCTGAAATCCGCTTATGCAGGGTCAATTGCTTTTTTGAGGTCCTTCGGACCCTCGGTTGCATTTCTGTAAGCGGCGTTGAAGGTTGGGTCTCATGCAATAAGGCAGTGTGAACCTGGTCAGAGGCGGAAGCCAGCAGCCATAAGCATCTGTACTTATGTGCCGTGAGGTTGCCTGGCCCGAGCTGGCTGCAGGCGTGTGTCGAGGGAAAGGGGATCGAGAAAAAGTGCACGGCCAGCTACTTCTTGTGTCATTCTGAGCGAAGCGAAGAACCTATTGATGCTAGAATGAGATTGCCTCGGGGCTTTGCCCCTCGCAATGACAGACCATTTGTCATTGCGAGTGAAGCGAAGCAATCTAATGTCTTAATCTGGATTTTTCGGTCGTTTCACTTCACGCCAGAGGCGAACTCGCCACGTTGTTGGGCGAGCCCTCAGAATGACAGTTGTGCGGAGATTTTATGTCTTACACCGTATTTGCAAGAAAGTATAGGCCACAGGGCTTTGATGAGGTGGTGGGGCAGGACCCAATCGTCACCACCCTTAGGAATGCCCTGAAGCAGGGTCGAGTGGCCCACGCCTATCTGTTTACAGGGCCTAGGGGCGTTGGGAAGACCTCTGTGGCCAGGATACTGGCTAAGACCCTTAACTGCCAGAAAGGGCCAGCGGAGAAGCCCTGTAACAGGTGTGACATCTGCCAGTCAATCTCAGAGGGCAGGGATATGGACGTTCTCGAGATAGACGGTGCATCCAACAGGGGTATTGATGAGGTCAGGGCTATACGTGAAAACGTTAAGTACCTGCCCAGCCGCTCCCGGTTCAAGATATATATAATAGACGAGGTTCACATGCTGACGCGTGAGGCCTTTAACGCCCTGTTGAAGACCCTTGAGGAGCCTCCCTCCCACGTGAAGTTCTTCTTTGCCACCACCGCCCCGAGTAAACTCCCCGAGACGGTACAGTCCCGTTGTCAGCGTTTTGATTTGAGGAACGTCTCCCCGTCAGACATAGTGAAGCGCCTGACGCAGATTGCCAAGAAGGAGGGGCTAGACATAGAAGAAGGGGCACTTAAGGCCATCGCAAGGCACTCCAAGGGTGGGCTAAGGGATGGACAGTCATTACTGGACCAGTTAGGCGCATTCTCCGACGGTGAGATAACCCTTGAGGACGTGCGGAGGCTACTCGGCACTGTCAGTGAGGAGGGCATAGAGGCCTTGGTGGACAGTTTCATCAAGAAGGATGCTCAAAGTGCGCTAAGGATATTGCACGGGGTGATGGACGAAGGTGGAGACCTGGGCGTCTTCGTTGACCAATTAGTGTGGTATCTGAGGGACCTGTTGGTAGTCTCTACCTGTGGCTACAATGCGGCACTGCTGGAAAACCCCTGGCGGGAGGCGCAACTTTTGGAACGGCAGGCGAAAGACCTCTCAGGAGTTACCTTGATGTATGTGATTCAGACCCTTACTGAGGTGAAAAGAAGGGCCATGGATGACTTGCAGGAGAGAATCTTTTTGGAGATGGCGGTGGTGAGACTGGCAAGGATGGAGAACCTAGAGCCCCTTGAGAATATCCTCCATAGGCTTGAGGAGCTTGAGAAAAAGATTTCCCACGCGGCGGTGGGTCCTGCTGGTGTGGCAACTCCTGTGAGACCTCCTACAGGTGAATATAAAGACTCTGATATAAAATCAGGTATACAGAAAAAGCAGCCCCCGAAGAGCGTACCGGAGGCAACTCATATTGAAGGAGAGAAAAAGGGAGTTTCTGCACAGGATGTCAACGAGGTGTGGGACAAGGTTATGAACCACTTCCGTAGTGTTAGGCCTTCCATGTGGTCACGGCTGAGAGAGGGAAAGTTGGCCAGACTTGGAAGTGGAGAGGCAGTGATAGCCTTTCCAAAGGGACGCCCGTTCTCCAAAAAATCTTTGGAAGAAAACACCGCGGCGATGGGGTTAATAGAGGATTGTTTAGAAGGTGTAACTGGTAATAGGTTGCGCCTTAGAGTGGTGCTTTCTGAGGATGTTCCAGTTACAACAAACGAAGGAGGGCCTGCGCCAAATGCACCGGTTGATGGATCTCCTGTAGGGTCTCCAGACAAATCAAAGATTGAGAAGGTTGTGTCACTTTTTGGGGGAGAAATCCTTAAGTAAGGAGGGATATTAGATGAAGGGTTTTGGCAACTTTGCACAGATAATGAAGGAGGCCCAGAAACAGGCCCAGGTGATGCAGAAGAAGATGGAAGAGATGCAGCATGAGCTAAAGGAGCGTGTGGTGGAAGCAAGCTCTGGTGGAGGTATGGTCACGGCTCAGATGAACGGGCGCCAGGAGCTTTTGTCCGTAAAGATAGACCCCGAGGTAGTTGACCCCAGTGATGTAGAGATGCTCGAAGACCTTGTGGTGGCTGCGGTGAACCAGGCCATGAAAAAGTCCCAAGAATTATATGAACAAGAGATGGCAAAGCTCACCGGCGGATTAAATATACCGGGCCTCTCAGGGCTGCCTTTCGGCAAACCTTAGGAGGTTTGCACCGTTCCGGTTGAGGCCATGCAGAATAGACGCTTTATTAGAGATAGGGACAGACGATATTGAAGACCTATCCACAATATATGGAGCGATTAATAAAAGAGCTGGCGAAGATGCCTGGCATAGGGCGGAAAACGGCTGAAAGGCTGGCTTATTATATACTCAGGCTTCCTGCGCAGGAGGCCAGAGAGCTCTCAAGCGCTATAGATGAACTCAAAAAGAGTATCAAAAACTGTTCCAGGTGCTTCGGTATTACAGTAGATGAACCCTGCCAGATATGCGCGGACCCCAGACGTGATAGGACTGTGATATGCGTGGTGGAGGAACCCAAGCACCTCTTTAGCATAGAAAGGACCGGACGCTACAAAGGGCTTTATCACGTGTTGCTGGGACATATCTCCCCACTGGATAACATCCATCCTGAGGATCTCACTATCGAGAGACTTATAGGCAGGATTAATGATGGCACGGTGAGGGAGGTAATTCTGGCTACCAATTTAAATGTAGAGGGAGATACTACCGCCTCGTATATTCAGAAGAGGCTATCTGCCCTGGGCCGACAGGATATAAAGATTACCCGTCCGGCTAGGGGTATACCACAGGGAAGCTATCTCGAGTATCTGTCCGGTACTGTGCTGGCAGAGGCTATGGATGCAAGGATGACCTTTTAGTGGGTGATATGCCATGAAGATGGAAATGACTCCGCGAATGCAGCTTCAACTGAAGATGAAGCTGGCGCCGCAGATAATCCAATCAATAGAGATACTCCAGCTTCCTCTTCTGGCCCTGCTTGAACACGTGCAGGCGGAGCTGGAGGAAAACCCTATACTTGAAGAGGTAACGGCTGTGGATAGTGGAGCCGAGGATAATCCTACCGCTGACCAGGAGACGCAAAATACAGAGGGGGAGGAGCGTGTTGATGTCCTCCCCGAAGAGTGGCAGGAGCCCCCCAGGCTACGAAGCAGGGCCATGAGGCGTGCGGAAACGGACCAGAAGCAGGAGGCACTGGAAAACACCTCGGCCAAGCCCATCTCTTTTCATGAGTATCTCCTCGGGCAGCTATCTCTTATGGAGGTGCCTGAGTCCCTCCGAGAGGCCTGCGCACACGTAATATACAATCTAGACGACAATGGTTACCTCTCTACACCATTGGAGGATATCATAAAGAACCTTGATACGCCAGTTACCATCCAAGATGCAGGAAATGCCCTGCGTTTAGTGCAGTCAATGGAGCCTCCGGGGGTAGGGGCCAGGAGTCTTGAAGAATGCCTCCTGCTCCAACTGGATAAGAGATGCGAGGATTACGAGCTAGCGGAAGAGATGATAAACCACTATCTCAAGGATATAGAGATGAAAAAGTATCCCCAGATAGCCAAGAAAATGGGTAAGAGTCTGGAGACCATAAAGAAGGTAGTTGAGCACATCCAAAGATTGAACCCCAAGCCGGGTTCAATCTTTTCCTGTGAGCCGATAGCATACGTGGTGCCAGATGTTAGGGTCGAATATATCGACGGTCAGTATGAGGTTACCCTTAACGAGGACTACACCTTACCACACCTCTCCGTTAACAATGTTTACAGAGAGTATCTCAGTCAGCGCACAACAGACACACAGACCAGAGAGTATATAAAGAGGAAGCTTGAATCGGCCAGGTGGCTGATGGACGCCATAGAGCAGAGGAGGGCCACGCTCTATAGGGTAGCTACCAACCTTGTAGAGTTGCAAAAGGATTTCTTTGAGGAGGGTGTTTCCAGCCTTAAGCCCCTCAAGATGCAGGAGCTGGCAGACCGTTTGGGCATACATGTCTCCACGGTAAGCCGCGCCTTAGCGCGTAAGTACATGCAGACGCCCAGGGGCATATTCGAGATGAAGTTCTTCTTCACGGGCGGTTTCAGTGGTAGGGACGGTGACACGGAGTCCTGGGTGGCCACCAGGCAAAAGCTGAAAGAGATAATAGATGGGGAGGACAAGAGACATCCCCTAAGCGATGAGGAATTAGTGGCTGCGCTTAAGGCCAAGGGTGTTGCCGTAGCAAGACGTACCGTGACCAAGTACAGGAAGCTTATGAAGATACCCTCCTCCAGACGGAGGCGGCAGTATTGAGACTGAAGTCCTTACACTAACTCAGATAAATCGGGTAGCACAGGTCTTTAGACCTGTGCTACCCGCTATATTTCTCTAGAGATTTTACATTACCCCCCCTTTGTCAAGGAAAAGCTTTCGTAGGGACAGACCTTTAGGTCTGTCCGCTGACGGACAGGTTTAAAAACCTGTCCCTACGTTGGGACCCGCTTGATTTATCTGGTAGCCAACGAAATTTATTTCGTTGAATCAACGACCATAAAGGTCGTTGTCTACCAAGGCCCCATAAATGAGGCAACTACAAGTAGGGTATTGACGTGGCAGCAAGCTGCCACGCTACACACTCCTCCCTTTCTCTCCTAATCCCCATCCCCTTGAATGCAGACCAATAAGGCTTATAATCTAATCGGTTGTGGAAAATGCCTTTGACATAGTTATCAGGAACGGGACTGTTATAGACGGCACGGGTACCCCCGGTAGGATATCAGACCTTGCCATAAGGGGCGACAAGATAGCCTTCGTAGGGAGGCTGGAACAAGGCAGGGAGAGACGGGAAGGTTTGTCCCTGCAAGGTTGTCCTACTATAATAGACGCCACGGGGCTTGTGGTGGCCCCTGGGCTTATAGACATCCATTCCCACAGCGACTTCCTTTGCCTGGTCAGCCCCAGGAGCGAGAGCAAGGTCCTCGATGGCGTGACCACTGAGGTCTGTGGAAACTGCGGCTCTTCCCCCTTCCCACTCTCGAAGGAAACACTAAAGAGGAAGCAGGAAGGTTACAGCAAGTACGGACTGGTTATAGACTGGCAGGACGCCGATGGCTTCTTCACCAGAGTGGAATCACAGCCCAGCTCGATAAATAGAGGCTTCCTTGTGGGCCACTCAAGCATCAGGGATTTTGTCATTGGGTATGACAGAAGGTCACCCACTGACCGAGAACTATCTGAGATGAGGGATGAGCTTACCAGAGCGATGGGGGCCGGTGCCCTCGGACTCTCCAGCGGTCTTATATATCCACCGGGGTGCTATGCCAGCAGGGAGGAGCTTATAGAGATTTGCCGAGAGGTTAGTCGGCTCGGCGGTGTGTATGCTACACACATGCGGAGCGAGGGGAAGGGACTCCTTGAGGCGGTGAAAGAGGCTATAGAGGTTTCACGCAGGACCAGGGTGAGTCTTCAAATATCCCACATTAAGACCGCCGGGAGGGAAAATTGGTCAAAGCTAGGGTCTGTGAAGGAGCTCCTCGATTTAGCTATAGCGGAGGGCCTCGATGTCTCGTGTGATAGATACCCTTATGTAGCGGCGGCGACAGACCTTAATGTAATCCTCCCTAACTGGGCGCAGGAGGGCGGGATGGAAAAACAGGTGGAGAGGCTTACCAGTCCACGCACACGCAAGAGGATTATAGAGGAGATACTGGATAGAAGTAATGACGAATGGTATGGTGAGTCTATAGTTATTTCGGATGTACACGCCTCTTCACCCAGCTACAAGGCCGAGCTTATAGGAAAGACCCTTGCCGAACTATCCGGGGGGCAGAATAAGTCTCCTGTGGAATTGGCGCTTGACCTGTTGGTCGAGCAGAGGGGGCGCGTGTGGATACTGGCCTTTAGCATGTGTGAAGAGAACCTGGAAGAGATTTTGAGGTGGGATTTTGTCAGCATCGGCTCCGACAGCTCCCTTCGGGCACGAGAGGGCCTGTTAGGGCAAGGTAGACCGCATCCCCGCACTTATGGTACATTTTCACGGGTGCTTGGCCGGTATTCAAGGGATAGAGGAATATTGTCCCTGGAGGAGGCAGTTCACAGGATTACGGGACTTTCTGCAAGAAAAATGCGTCTGGATAAGAGGGGGGAGATTAGGGAGGGTTACTTTGCGGATATCGCTGTGTTTGACCCGAGGCGGGTGACGGACAGGGCTACGTATCAAGAACCCCATCAGTATTCGACGGGTATAGAGTATGTAATAGTGAACGGCTGCATCACTGTAGAAAAGGGGAGCCACAACGGGGCGATGGAGGGAAAGGTTCTCAGGAGAAGATGAGGCCTGTAATAGGTATAAATTGTAATTATGAAGTGAGAGAGGGTACGTCTCCACGCTACTTTTTGGATGAAGACTACTGCGCGGCCGTGGAGCTTGCAGGTGGAGTGCCGGTGCTTCTCCCTACCTTATGTAGAGAAGAAGATAATACTGAAGGCCTCTTGGGCATGCTGGATGGTCTAATCCTGAGCGGTGGCAAGGATATAAACCCCTCCCGTTATGGGCAGGAGCGACATAAGAACACGACACCCGTGGTGGCGGAAAAGGAGGAATTTGATTTTAAATTGGTCAGAAGTGCCCTGGAGATGGACATGCCCATTTTGGGGATATGTTACGGCGGGCAGCTATTAAATGTCAGCCTGGGGGGCAGTCTCATCCAAGATATACCATCCAAATTAGGTACGTCTATTGAACACCGTAACCCCCCTGGAGGACGCCATAAGGTATTAATAGAGAAGGATACAGTGCTTTATCGGCTGTTGGGTGTGGAGGCCATGGAGACCAATAGTACCCATCATCAGACAATAGACCGCCTGGGTGAGGGCCTCAGGGTGTGCGCAAGGGCGGAGGATGGGGTGATTGAGGCTGTGGAGAGTGAGAGACACACGTTTGTGCTGGCAGTACAGTGGCACCCTGAGAGGATGCTGGATGAGCCGATAGAGAGGCGCCTGTTCTCGGGGTTTATGAAGGAGGCAAGGGCCTATGCCTCTCAAAGAATCTAGGGTGCGACTTCTTTTTAGAATACTCTCAGGGATACTGCTATTAATGGTACCTTCATGTGCAGTTGATAAGGGTCCGGACAAGCTAGAGAGTGATATAGCCCGCTACAAGAGGGAGCTGAGGGTCCTGCCGGATGACACCGAGGCACGCTACAGACTGGGTGTTTCCCATTATCAGAAGAGAGATTATGAGGCCTCGATTGAGGAATTAAAGGATACTATTGGGAGCGACCCCAATCTTCCCATGGTTTACAATAATCTGGGTCTGGCCTACGTGGGTGAGGGGGAGTTGGGGAAGGCCATAACTGCATACTTGAAGGCCCTGCAGTTGGACCGCGATTTTACGCCAGCAAGGGCAAATCTAGGGGTGGCTTATTACCTAGCAGGTATGTTTGAGGAAGCTGGTTCACACTTCAAGAAGCTGTTGAAGAAGGACCCGAACCACGTTGGTGCCCATCAGGGTCTTGGTCTCAGTCTTGTTCGAAGGGGCCGACTTGACGAAGCCATCGCCGAATTCAGGAAAGTCTTGGAACTTGACCCAAGTAACCCTGATGCGCATAAGCATCTTGCTATGGCCTACGAAGAACGGGGCGATATTGGCGAGGCAATAGCGGTTTTTAGAGAGGCGTTGAGGCTTAACCCCCATGACGGAGAGACCCACTGGCACTTGGCGAATATCTATTATGAACAAGGCTATCTTGAGGGCGCACTGAGAGAGTATACCCATGTGGTTGATATTAAGCCCGACTTTACAGACGCACACTTCTGGAGGGCAATGGTGTTGAAGGAGATGGAATCCTTTCTAGAGGCGAGTGCAGTGTTTGAACACGTGGCGGAGCTGGACGCTGATTACCCGGATGTCTATTACCAACTGGGCTCCATCTACCAAGAGAGAGGGATGGTGGACGATGCTATATCCGAGTATGAAAGAGAGTTAAAGAACCATCCCGATAATGTTAAGGTGCACAGAAAGTTGGGCGAATTGTATTTGAATAAGGGAGAGCATGAGGACGCCCTCCATCATTATGTCAGGATTGTAGAGATTGACCCAACTAACGCACAGGCGCTCTATGAGCTTGGCGATGCCTACGCCAGGACTGGTAGGTTTGCCTTGGCGCTTGCTCAGTGGAGGAGGGCTGCGGAAATTGAGCCAGCAATGGCGATAAAGGTGTGGAAACGGGCCCTGGAACTTGACCCCTCAATGGTGGAGGCACACTACAGACTCGGCCTGGCCTACATGAACGAGGGCAAGGTGGCAGTGGCCATCAATTCCTTAGAAGCGGCTGTAAATGCAAGACCAAAGAATGTTGCCTTCCGCCAGGCCCTGAGCAGGGCGTATAAGGAGCGAGAAAAGGTCTTAGAAAAAGAGGGAAGGGAGCGTATGGAGGAGGAGTGGTGGCCCTAGTCCTTAAACTCTAGTAGGTCCAGCGTGGTCTTTTCATCAAACTGTCTCTTTACCGACAGACCTTTTAGCTCAATTATTACCGCCTCTATAGTGAGATATATCTTTGCATCCTTCCTTATGCAGCCCAGGTTAGTGGCGTTGTCCCTTCCTATTCCACTGTGGATGTGAATCTTTGGTTCGTTGTCCTTCCAAAAAATAGTACCCAGACCCAACACCTCCCTGCCGTCCGCAAAATCTCTCCACATCGGTACGGGTGGTACCTCTGCCTTTTTGGGTCCAACCACTATTCGGGCCTTCTCTAAGGCACCGACAAAGTGCAATAAACCTGCCCTGATGTCTTCTCTTTTAATAAGTGCCGTGAGCTCAGCCAGGAGGTCATCCTCATGGTCAAACCTGGCCACGAACACCCTTCCAACCGTACACTGTGTGTATTCCATTATTTATTTACTCCAGAATAATTTGAGCTTTGCAGTTGACCACCTCAGGTGAATCTGCCTCTGGCACGACTCGATTTATCGAGCCTTATGAGGCCCCATAAATGGGGCAACTACATAGCCCGTGGATGCGTTGAGACGCACCCTACATTATTATTATTTATTTATGGATAGAGGGGAAAATTTTGACCCATCCTACAGGTGGTGTATCAAAAAATCAACGTGAAATTGTAGGTGTTTGTGGGGTATTAGGCGGGGGTAGTGCTTCTACGCAGAGGTCGCTTATTTAAACTCAAACCTCCTCTCGGTAAAAAGCCTCAAGCAGGCGTCCACCGCATCGGCATCATAAAGGACGCCCCTATTTCGAGAGATTTCCTCAAGGGCCTTATCTATGCCAAGGGCTGGTCTGTAGGATCGCGGAGAGGCCATAGCCTCAACAACATCGGCTACGCCCAGGATTCTTGACTCCAGGATAATCTCATCGCCCGATAGACCTGAAGGATACCCAGAGCCATCCAACCTTTCGTGGTATTGGAACACAATTTGGGCAACCGGCCATGGAAATTCTATCTCCTTCAATATTTCGTAACCGACCTTAGGATGAGTTTTAATCACATCGAATTCGGTCTTAGTTAGTCGGCTAATACGCGAACCACCTTGCCAATCCCAAGCTGGCTTGTTGAAAATATTAGCAGGTATAGCTATCTTGCCGATATCGTGGATAGCCCCGGCCATGCGGATTCCATCAATCTGCTCCTCTGAAAGGCCCATCTCCGTTGCTATGGCACGGGCAAGATCGGCCACCCGGCGCGGGTGGCCAACTGTGTAGGGGTCCCTTGTCTCGACCATCAATACTAGGGCCTGGAGGGTTCCCCCAAGTGCCTTTCGCAATTTATCCATGCTTTGTTTAAGTTTTTCCTCTGCCCGCTTTTGCTCGGTGGTTTTCACCCACTTTTGCGTGGCGATTTCCTCCCGCAGTTCCTCGGTTGTCTTCACCAGCTCCGCCGCGCGCTTGGCCACGTGTTGTTCTAGGAATTCATTAAGCGTTCCAAGTTCTGCCTCTACCCGCTCGCGCTTGGTGATTTCCTTTGCAAGTCTTTCTTCTTTCATGTGCAGTTTATAAAAGGCCTCATAGAGTGCGGCGATTGTCTTTGCTATAATCTCAACCTGGCTCTTTGCTGCATCCAGGGCAAATTTTGGGCGGTCCTGGTGTTCGGCTAAGGCCGTTTGTACGTCTTCCACACTAAGCTTAAATTTTTTAGCAACCTTCTTGATTGTTTCTGCATCTCTGGGTGGGTTAGACACTGCGGCGACAGCCGCACCTATCGGCTCTCCACCAAACATAATGGGGACGGAATATATTATTAGCCCTCCAGAACATTCATCGGCATACGGTGCCTTGAGGTCAATGGATTTCTTAGAGACGCGCCAGCGGTCTTCACAGCAAATTCCCTTACCCTTTCCGGCCCTGGCCTCACAGGCCTCGGCAAGGCATTTGCAATACTGAGATGTTATCATGCTGGCTGCACGACTTCCGTCAATTTCGTATATTGTGGCCGAAGTGTGGAGGTAATTCAGGTAAGATTCCTGGAGATTCTCAAGCAGGCTTACCGGCACTAGGTCAACAATCTTTGGCAAGGGTTTTGTGGTCATATTGCTGAGAGGCACTATTTATGAGACCTCCAAAAACAGTCACCCTTACGATGGAGACAGGCTCATTTCTCTATATAAGCCGTGCCTGACAATTTCGTGTATGAAGCGCCGAAATATCGGAAATAGTGTACTTTAAGGAACGGTAAGCAATTTAAAAGAATTATACCACAGTGACAAAAAGTGACAAATTTATTTTTCAATAGTCTCGAATTGATTTCGCAGCTACAGAGTCGTATAATCTGGACTTTCTTCACGAGGGTGGACACTTATACATGTCTTCGAAAAGGGAATATGACGTAGTGGTGATAGGTGCCGGGCCCTCTGGGGCGGCGGCGGCAAGGGTGATGGTGGATGCCGGCCTCAGGGTCCTGGTGGTGGAGAGAAAAAAGCTGCCCCGGTACAAAATATGTTCCGGCCTTATAAACGAAAAATCCCTGAAGCTCACCGAAAGGCATTTTGGCAACATCCCTGAGATAAGCTACTGCAGGCCCAGGATAATAAAGGGTGTCAGGCTGTGGTACGATGCGAAACGTTTCAGGAATTGGCCCTTTGGTGAGAAGGGTGCGCCCAATGTGTGGCGTGCACAATACGATGAGTGGCTTGTAAAGCGCTCCGGGGCTGAAGTGAGGGACATGTGTCTCCTCAAGGATTTTGCGATGAATGGCGACGGGGTCAAGTTATACTGCCAGGACCGTAGGGAGGGGTCCATAGAAATAGATTGTAAGTACCTAGTCGGTGCGGAGGGATGCCTCTCCTCAATACGTGCCAAGCTAAACCCTGAACTTGAAAAAAGGTCCCAATGGTTCCTGGCATATCAGAATTACTATGAAGGAAGCTCGGAGCTTGACCCCGAATGGTATCATGGCTTCCTAGACCCCAGATTTGGAGAGATATATGGGTGGTTTAACGTTAAGGATGATTATGTGATATTTGGCACATCATGCAAGAAGGGCGGCAGGTTTACGCCGTATCTCGATAATTTTAGCGGCTTTCTTAAGGAACACTTTGGTTTGAGGTTAGGGAGATTGGTAAGGAAATCAAGCTGCCTGGGTACTAATATGTGTGCAACAGGGAATTTCTACCTTGGCAGAGACAGGGCGCTACTGGTAGGGGAGGCAGCCGGCTTTCTTAATATGTTTGGTGAAGGTATATCCTCGGCGCTGGCCACGGGGCTGCTGGCTGGGCAGGCAATCTCTCAGGCGGGTCTCAACTCCGGCACGGAAGCCCTTGAGATTTATACTGAACTCTCAAGTCGTGAGCGGAGGGAGACCCTGGTATCATGGAAACTTGCATCCAGGCTGGCAGGACGGCCGGTGATGATTTAGGTAAAATCTTACTGTATACCATTTTGTGTTTGACATTTGCTTCAAAATCGTTATAATTGTTGCCCTTCCGCAGCGGGAGGGGGTAGAATAGCCTGTTCGCCCGCTGAGCAAACAAATTAGTTCATACCTGCACAAGTCAGCGTATTGGGCTACAGCTATGTTAAAGGGACAAACTGCCTTAATTGCCTGAGAATTTAAACTTGCGTTTTATCCCTGTTGGCGTTATAGTTAGGGGCATCGTGAGTTCTTGAGGAGGAGGGCAATGGCGGAGGCTCCCGAGGTAAGTGTCACCGTAGGATTCAAACAGCCAGAGCTCCTTGTATCCATACAAGAAGAACCCATAATAAGATATAAGGGTTCCCACAAACAGCTACTCGAAGACAAGAAGTACGACGTAACTACCTCTTTAGACCAGAGTTGGTTTCCTCACAACATACCCTGTAGAGTGGGCTGCCCTATCGGTACTGACGCCAGGTCTTACTCACTGGCAATTTCTGAGGGCAAGAATCAGCTTGCCTACCTTCTCGCCAGACAGAATAACCCCTTTGTATCCGTCCTAGGAAAGGTCTGTAACGCACCCTGTGAGCCCGTCTGCCAGAGAGCAAAGATAGATTCACCCGTGTCAATAAGGGCGCTCAAGGGCTTTGCCGTTGAAAAGAGCAGGTTTAGCACAAGAGAGGTTTACGAGTGGCTGAACACAAAGAAATCGAAGGTAAACCTGCCCCAGGGGGACAGACCCCCGCGTGTCGCTATTGTGGGAGGAGGCCCAGCGGGTCTATCTGCTGCACATGACCTGGCCCTTATGGGTTACAAGGTCAAGGTCTTTGAGGCATCCAGCAGGCTGGGAGGCATGCTAAACGCCATACCTCCATACAGGCTGGATAGTGAGACTATAAAGAAGGATATTGATGGCATACTCTATTTGGGTGTTGAGGTTGAGACAAACAAGACCTGCGGGAAGGATTTTGGGATAGATGAACTCCTTGGGCAGTTTGATGTCGTTCTCTTAGCTACCGGTCTTCAGAAGGGCAAGTTACCAAGTATACCCGGCACAGGGCTTCAGGGTGTGCTTCATGGAGTAGAGTTTATGAAGTGCGTTGTCTCTGGAGAGAGGGTGGAGCTGGGAAGAAATGTGGTGGTCTTGGGAGGAGACAACGTTGCTGTAGATATTGCCCGCACGGCCCTACGGCTGGGAGGAAGAAATGCACGGGTTAGCGTGGTTTGTGTTGAGGCCACAAAGGGTTCGAGGCCATACAGCCCAGAGGATGAGATGCCAGCCGATGCATCCAGGGTATCCGAGGCCAGGAAAGAGGGAGTCGTATTCCGCACCTCTCTAGCACCAGAGGAGATTCTGGGGGAGCGTGGCAGGGTTAATGGGTTGAGGGTAAGGTCTGTTATCACAGTTTATGACAGTGATGGGCGTTTTAACCCTACATATAAGAGTGGAAAACGGCGAGTCTTGGGGGCTGATATGGTTATCCTCAGCTTGGGCCAGGAGCTGGACCTGTCGTTCATAGAAAGATGCAAGGGCCTTGAGCCTACGGCTGATGGCGGGTTGGAGATGGACCCGGCGACCATGATGACCGCCAAGAGAGGGGTATTCTTGTGTGGGGACATGGCTAAAGCCGGACATATTGTAGACGCTATAGCCTCTGGCCAGAAGGCCGCTCAGTCTATCCACCAGTATCTTGGAGGGACGGGTTCCCTGGGGCTGAAGGGCCCGAATGGAATTGAACCTGTTCACCACCATGAGAAGCATGACACCTTTGCCATAAGGTGCTCAATATGGAAATTACTCCCGCCCGCGTTGTCCCCAAATAAAAGCAGGGGAAATATGGCGCTTGTGGAGGGAAGTTACTCCGATTACGAGGCACGAAGACAGGGGCAGAGGTGCATTGACTGTAGTATAAGCCCTATGATTAGTCCTTATAATCCCTGTACCCTCTGTGGTGATTGTGTGGACTCGTGTCCGACCGAGTGTATATCTATGAAGTTTATAAATAGGGCGGACCTTAATGGAGTACTGGGGGAGACCCGGGGTAACGGCCCCTGGGTGAGTCTCTTAATAGACGACAGCGAATGTGTCCACTGTGGCGCGTGTGCAGAGGCGTGCAGCTCGGACTCTATATATATGGTGAGGTTTAAAGAGGTTAGTGGATAGAAAAGGCTTATGGGTAAGTCTGCAGTGAAGGCAGAAAATATAGCGAAAGTCAGCCGGCGTGAGGCCATGAGGAAGGGCATCTTCTGGGCCTGTTGGGGCACGTTCATAGGTTTTGCAGGTATGTTGGGCGCCAGCATAGTGCGCTATGCGTATCCGAGGATAGTTTTTGAGCCATCAAGCCTATTTAAGATAGGTAAGCCAGATGAATATGCGATGGGCTCGGTCACCCTGATAGAAGGCCGCAGGGTGTTCATTGTTCGGGACGAGAAGGGCTTTTATGCCCTTTCGGCCATATGCACCCATCTGGGCTGTCAGCCCATCTGGGAGGAGGATAAACAGATATTCATGTGTCCCTGCCACGGCGGGCGTTTCTACAAGGACGGGATAAACTTTGCGGGCCCGCCCCCAAGGCCCCTGCCCAGGCTACACATGGGTTTTGCCCCTGACGGCCGCCTCATGGTCGATAAGTCCAAAGAGGTCGGAATGGATTTTATATTAGTGGTCTGAGAACTTTGCTATGAAATGGGTTCCATTAGGTCTTGTTAGATATACGTTCTGTCTGGGCGGGCTTAGTGTCTTCTTTTTCCTGATATGCATACTTACCGGGCCATTCCTGATGATGTATTACATACCCAGCGTTGACAGGGCGTGGGCAGACGTCCAGGACCTGAGCAACGTGGTGCCGTTTGGCAGGTTTGTCAGGAACATCCACAGGTGGTCAGCATGTCTCATGGTTATATGTGTACCAGCCCACATGCTGAGGGTGTTTCTCCAGGCAGCTTACAAGCCACCGAGGCAGCTCAACTGGCTGGTGGGGGTTACGCTGCTTTTGCTGACATACTTAATGGCCTTTACGGGGTATCTCCTGCCCTGGGATAACGAGGCCTACTGGGCGGCCACTGTAGGTATGACCATGGCAGAGAACAGTCCAATACTTGGGGCCAAGGGTCCATTTAGTGTGTTGGGCCCGGATACGGACATACATTATATGTTACTGGGGGGTACAGTCTTGGACCAGCCATCTCTTACACGGTTCTTCTTTGCCCACTGCGTGGCTATACCCGGGGCTATGGCTGGATTAATGGGACTCCATTTTTATAATATCCACAGGGCAGGTGGGATGTCCGGCCCTCTATAATGATTGAGGTTATTGTTTGGTGAGTACACTGTGCGGAGGTCCTTGTAGTGGTCGAGCGAGCTCGACCACTACAAGACTAATCCGCCCAAGACGGACTATACAAATTAACTGGCTGGAGGTTTAAACGACAGTGGCTGGTGGACCGCATACTGGTAAAGAAAGATACAGGGTGATGACGGTCGTCAAGGGTGAGGCCCTGAAGTCCAGGGATATATACGAGAGGCCGCCCAAGTATGAACTTTTCTTCCCGAATTTTGTTATGAAGGAGCTATGTGTCGGGCTGGCCTTCCTAATTATCCTCTTTGTTTGGGCCTACTTTAGGAATGCCCCCCTATATGAGCTGGCCGATCCAGGAGAGACCCCGGAGCACATAAAGGCCGCTTGGTACTTTGTTGGATTGCAAGAGATGCTGGCCTATTTTGACCCCTATTTGGCAGGGGTGATTATCCCAAGTGCTATATTGGCAGGACTTTATCTTGCTCCCTTCCTTGATCCGGACCCCGTAAAGGGAATAGGCCGTTTCGCCTGGAAGGAGAGGAGGTTCGCCATGTGCACCTTCCTTGGGGGGTTTGTGTTTTGGTGGATGCTGATAATAGTAGGGTGGTATTTTAGAGGACCTTTGTGGGCCTTTTACTGGCCGTGGGAGGACCATTCTGTAGTCAAGGCCACAGAGGCTGTACAGTGGAACTTTCCTTTACCTGCGGGGATAGCCTACATAGTCGTCTTTTTTACCCTAGGAAACATTATACCTGCAATTATCTTTCCAAGGTTCTTTTACCGTCTGGGGATTGTTAGATACGTCATAACCATGTCCCTGTGGACGGGAATGATTTTTGTTGTGGCTAAGATGTTTCTGAGAAACGCCTTTGGCATTAAGTACATTTTAGTAACTCCATGGTTTAACGTGTGAGAGTGATGGGATATGATACCATTTCCAATTAATCTGTCCATTCCCTGGCTCATAGCGTTTCTGGTATTTGCGTGTGGCCTCGTAGCAACTTGTACTATATGGATATTTACCGAGTGGGGCGAGCCTGAGTGGAAGAAATATCAGCGGATAGAGCTAACGGAGATGCGAGAAAACCTTGAAAAACAGTTACCCGTGCTGGAAGACCCCAAGTGGGGCGACCCCTCACAGGCCAAGATAGTAAGGGCCTCTATAGAGTTTCTCCGTAAACCGGACTACCAGATAAAGCAGATAATACTAAAGGGCCGAGGTAGCTGGAAGGAAGGCACAACCGGCATACCGGTGGACAGGTGCATGACCTGTCACATAGACGAAGACAAGCTTACCAAGCAACACCCCTACACCAAAGACCACTTTGCCTATGACATCTATGGCTGCACGGTCTGCCACGAGGGCCAGGGCAGGGTGCTGACGAAGGAAGGTGCCCACGAGGGAATGTTGCGCAACAAGAGAGATATGATGCAGAGGATACAGAAGCCAGAGGAGATGGTGGCTTTATGGGAGAGGATGGCCAAACTCTCTGTAGAGGAGGGAGATACGGCCTTTGATTTTAGGGATTATAGCGCTGCCGGAGAGAAGCTTGTGTACATGGGCAGCTTTGGCTGTCTTAAGTGCCATAGAAAACTTACCCCACGCCACGTTGAGGTGTGGGCGGATAACAAGTTCAAGACCTGGGAAAAGGTGCAAGCGGCAGAAGATTATGTTGAAGGTGACGAGAATTACCAGAAAAAGTGTTTGAAGTGCCACACCACGGGTTATGACGAAAAGACCGGTGAGTACGCCGAAGAGAACGTCACCTGTGAGGCCTGTCACGGACCGGGTGAGATGTATGTCAAGTTCATGAGCGAGGGAAAGCTGGCAGAGGCCGCTGTGGTGACCTACGAAGTGTTTAGTTTCAAGGTCTGCGGGAGATGTCATGTGTCGCGCAGACACGAGATGAGAGAGGCCATGCTGTTGGCTGTAGAGGAGGAGGAGGAGTTCTCAGAATGGCTGGCATCGTCCTTTGTTGAGGAATCAGATGCCCTTCACGCCAGCATTTCTGAAGAGACGGAGGCCTTCGGGTTAGAAGAACTGAAGGGATTGGAAGAGGTAGCTAACTCGTTGGATATGATGCTGGAGGATTTAAGGACATTGTTGCCTGAGCAAGAAGAAACTGTTCAAACTGCCGAGGAAGTGGAGCCTGACGGTGAAGGACCGCCACATCCACTGAGGGCCAGACTAGAGGCCCCTGAGCCTTTCATGCAAGAGGCCCAGGCAGAGACGGCCAAAGAACCATTTAGTGGTAAGGGTGTGTATTAACCCGGGTAGGGGCACGGCATGCCGTGCCCCTTACTGGAGGTTGTCTGTAGCGTTGGAGCTTGCTCCAACGTTGAACGTGGCAGCAAGCTGCCACGCTACATTAAAAATATTTTTGCAATAAATGGATAACCGAGTGTAAAGAAAGGGGGTGGTGAAAAGGTATAAAAGAAGGCTAGTAGATCTCTCGTTACTAGAGGGAAATTTAAAAAAGGGGGATTAAGTATGAAACAATGGAGCTTGCTTGCAGTGTTACTCTGTACGGGCTTGATTCTGGGAGTAGCGCCCAGTGCGGCGGTAGCCGAGGGGCCCTTCGCTGGTGATCCCAACGCCACCGTGGCAGCAGACCTTCCTCCTCTCAACCTGATGTACCCAGATAAGATGAAACCGGCCTGGGAGGAGTGGGTAGGTCTTGAGATGGGCGGTGGGCCTTTTAGGAAGCTTTATAGGCCCATACCCATGCACATGTACATTGCTCCCACAAAGCACTATATCAGGCCTGACATGTCTGGGTTTGCTGAGTTGTTCAAGAAGTTCCAGCCCGGCCAGTGCGAGGAGTGCCATATGGAGGTAACTCCCGGCTGGGTCCACCAGTGGGAAGATTCTGCCCACGGCAACCCGAAGCACAAGGCAAAGTGGGCCGAGAAGACGAAGGCAATAGAAAAGAAGCTGGGCAGGACACTTGACAAGGTGGGCTGCGCTGAGTGTCACGGCTCAAGCCACGACAGGCTTCAGATGCCCAACCTGGACAACTCCTGCGCACACTGCCATGAGCAGCAGGCCAAGGAGTTTGTCGCCGGGAAGAAGCAGGGCAGACCGAGCCACTTTCACAGTTGGATCTCAAATATTGTACCCCCCTGGTATATTGAGAACTACAGGAGGGGTGAAGGTGCAGGCATGATTGGCTGCGACGTCTGTCACCCTGAGATGCAGCGCTGTGACGGCTGCCACATGAGGCATCTCTTCGGCACCAAGATGGCCAAGAAGCCCGGCACCTGCGGAAAGTGTCACATGGGTTATGACCACCCGGACTATGAGTCCTATACCAAGTCCGCTATGGGTGTTATCTATCAAGATACTGGCGCCGAATGGAACTGGGACTTGAACATGGAGGACATAGTCCCTGGTAAGGACTGGAGGGCGCCGACCTGTGCCTACTGCCATATGTATCAAGGCGGTGGGAAGTGGGGCCACACCGAGAACATCAATGGCATCTGGCGCATGGGTGTCTATAAGCCCAAGCAGAGGAACTATGAGTACAAGTCCAGCTTGAAGAATTCTCCCTACGGGATAAACATCCCGCCTCTTAACAGGATTGTGGATGTTGACTCACCTGAGCTCAAGAAGAGAAGGGAGAACTGGATTGAACTCTGCTCCAACTGCCACAGCCCACGCTTCTCCAGGCTCTGGCTGGAGAACCTGGACGAGTTCATGCTGATAGGCTGGCAGCACACGGATGCAAGTATGGCCGTGTTGGACGACCTGTATAAGGCAGAGGCTATTATACCCACGCCGGAGAATCGTGACCCATGGTTTCTTGGTGACGTGCTTGCCGACATACTGGGGCCGAAGAAGCTGGGTGAGACCCTTTACAACGCCTTCAAGACCACACAGGGCCACTTCCCGATTTATGGGCCTATCCTTGCTACCGGCGACCAATATGTGACAGGTCCAGGCCGGCCGCACGAGATAGAGCTTTACCTTAATGAGCAGTGGTTCAGTCATCTGCTGAAGGCCTTCAAGGGTACTGCCCATGCCCAGCAGGATTACTCCTGGTGGTACGGTTGGTCGCCGATGTTGAAGGACCAGGCCAGGATACAGTCTAACGCCGTTAACCTCTACAGGCTGCTGGCTATAGAGAAGAAGCTAGGTATCAAGGCCAGTGGAGAACTGCCCAGCGACAAGAAGATTTACGGGCATACTCCTCTCTACACCAGCGGTAAGAGGAAGTAGTGAGTGATTATTATGGGGGAGCCGCCTGCTCAAGAGTAGGCGGCCCCTCCATTTTTTAGATTTGTGTTGTTGTGTCTTTCTACGGGTGTTTGTTTTTTTCTCCGGGGGTATAGGATCGAGGAGTTTAGGTGGCTTAATAGTTTTTGCAGGGGACTTTGATAAGGGTTCCATTCTAAACTGCGTTAAAAGGAGGAGGACCGCCAATGCCACTTAGGGGCGAGACTGATGCTACTACTTCATTGGATGTGAAAAGTGCAATAGACCTTCAGCCCACGGAGCTGAAGATTAACCCTGCTGGAAAGGTGACTCTCACCCTCCCCGGGATGAAGATAAGGCTGCCCGATGTTAAGGTGAAGCTCTGGTTTATGCCCCTTATCCGAGTGAGTGGCATGGAGGTGACTACGGAGCCTGCAAACCTCGAGGTGGATTTGTCGGATACGACAATGGAGGCCAGGGTAGAGCGTGCTACAAAGATAGAGATTCTTACTAATGGAGAGGTAAAGGCGCACGCCAAGCTGGAGGGTTCGGGTAGCCTCCAAGGCGGACCTATGAGCCTGGAGATTCCCGCAGATTAACTTCTTCCTGAGTCGAGAACAAGTCAGTAGATCACGGGTTTTATGTTGTGGCCTATGAACGTTTCTCTGTGCCTGTATCTAAAGAGAGTAATGGGTTTTAGTTGGGAAAGACTGCCATTCATGTGCCCTCATGTCTGACCTCCCAGCCCTTTCTGGGCCTGCTTGCCCTAAGTAGTTCTTAAGGAAAGAGGACCACTACCACAACCCTCTTTAAGGTTAAAGATCAACTCTCCACCCGCCTTGACTTTTTTAAAAAAAGTTCTTGCAAATACTATTTTGTGTGGTATAGTTTTCGACATGATGTTGAGAATAGTATCATCTAAACTATACATGTCGAATAATACGGCATCTGTCGTAAGACTATACAGTTTTCTGGTATTCAGCTTATGGTGTTTAGGCAATATCTAGCGGCCTTCGTTGGCCCCCTCTATCCAATGCATTGCTTTGGCTATCGAGGGAAGGCACACGCAGGGGGCCTGCTAATTCTGTAACAATAAACTTTAAGACTGTAGCAAAAACCTCACCTTAAAACGGCAGGAATAATGATGAGGGATAGTAGGCGAAGCATCCTTCAACAATCCAGCCTTGCCTCTGGTACGGCCGTTACCCTCGGTCTTTCAACGTCTACCCCCTCTTACGAGTTAACATACTCTGATTTGAACCCCCTCAAACAAAAATGGCAAGTGGTGATAGTCTCATTTTCTTATAGAGAGAAGATGTGTACAAAGGGCCTGCTAATTCTGTAACAATAAACTTTAAGACTGTAGCAAAAACCTCACCTTAAAACGGCAGGAATAATGATGAGGGATAGTAGGCGAAGCATCCTTCAACAATCCAGCCTTGCCTCTGGTACGGCCGTTACCCTCGGTCTTTCAACGTCTACCCCCTCTTACGAGTTAACATACTCTGATTTGAACCTCCTCAAACAAAAATGGCAAGTGGTGATAGTCTCATTTTCTGATAAAGGGAAGATATGCGCAGAGAGCCTGTCAATTCTATAGCAATAGACTTCAAAGAAGATGCATTCTCGATATCTCTAGAAGAGCTCTCCCTAATAAGGGCCAAGCATCTGGAGGCCGCACGGCGATCTGCGCTGAGTGATATACCTATAGCCACCTCTGTGAATAAGGGACTTTGTAAGAGTCCCATTCTATCTAACTGTGTAAAGGAGGGGACCGACAATGCCACTTAGGGGCGAGACGGACGCTACTGTTTCATTTTCTAAGGAGATGAAGGTAAAGGCCAAGGATAAAGAGGTCAATGGTAAGGGCATCATAGAGCTGTTAACACTTGGCGCTGAGCAGGGTACTGATATACGCATCATTGCTAGACGAAAATGTCTTAATTGTAAACGGTGTAAACAATGTGAGAGGGAAAATATGCACAGAGAACCTGCCAATTCTATAACAATAAACTTCAAGGAAGGTGCATTCTCGATATCTCTGGAAGAGCTCTCCCTGATGAGGGCCAAGTAACCACAGAGGCCGCACGGCAGCCTCCAGGGCGGACCTATGAGCCCAGAGATTCCTGTGAATTAGCTTCTTTCAGAGGAGTGGATAGTCTTAAAAATGGTAAGTGGTGATAGTCTCATTTTCTTATAAAGGGAAGATATGCGCAGAGAGCCTGTCAGTTCTATAACAATAAACTTCAAGGAAGAAGCATTCTCAATATCTCTAGAAGAGCTCTCCCTGATGAGGGCCAAGCATCTGGAGGCCGCGCGGCAATCTGCGCGGAGCGATATACCTATAGCCACCTCTGTGGATAAGGAATGGTTTAGTGAAAATGTACCCTGTCGCCGCACCTGTCCGGCTCGCACCAATGCCAGGGGCTATGTAATGGCCATTGCTGAAGGCAGGTACCAGGAGGCCTATCTGATTGCCAGGAGGAATAACCCCTTTGTTTCCGTCTGCGGCAAGGTCTGTGGTGCGCCCTGTGAGTCGGCCTGCCGGAGGGGCAAGGTGGATGAGGCGGTATCTATAAGGGCCTTGAAGGATTTTGCCGTAGAAAGCAACCGCCTGAGTACTGAAGAGGTTTATCGCTGGCTGGGGCAGAAGATGGAGAGGGTGGTGCCGGTGGTGAGGGGGAGGAAGTCTCCCCGTCTCGTTTCAGTTTGTAGTGAGCGCACTCTTTCAAGCCAACCCGTTTGCTCCCCGGCCCGGGTGGCAATAGTTGGTGCGGGGCCCGCCGGTCTTTCGGCCGCCCATGACCTGACCCTCATGGGCTATCAGGTAAAGCTCTATGAGGCCAGCAGTAACCCTGGTGGTATGCCTGCCAATGCACTGCCCTTCTTCAGGCTGGATAGAGAGGCGGTGAGGAAGGATGTGGAATCCATACTCTCTCTGGGCATAGAGCTGGAAGTTAATAAGGTCTGCGGAAAGGACTTCAGCATTGACCAGCTCTGGGAGGAGTTTGATGCAGTCCTTATAGCAGTGGGGCTCCAGAAGGGGAGGGTTATCCCCATCCCAGGGGTGGAGTTGTCGGGGGTCTTATCGGGGTTGGACCTCTTGATGGACGTAGCGGCTGGCCGAAAGGTTACTTTGAGTCAGAAGGTAATGGTAGTGGGAGGGGGATGCGTGGCTACGGATGTAGCCAGGGCAGCGGTGAGATTGGACTCCACCAGGGAGGTGCACCTGGTATGCCTAGAGGCCATGAAGGGCTGTAGACCCGATGATCCCAGGGAGGAGATGCCTGCCTGGGTCGGTGACGTTGTAGATAGTAAGGAGGAAGGAATCATCTTTGATACCTCCTGTAGCCCCAAGAGGGTGGTGGGTCAGAATGGCAGGGTCAAAGGTCTAGAGGTGATAAGGGTAAGCTCTGTTTACGACTCTGAGGGTCGTTTCAAACCCACCTATATCCCAGGTACAGAACGTATCATAGAATGCGAGAACATCCTCTGGGCCGTGGGTCAGGCCCCTGATATGAGTTTCCTGGAAGGTAGTCAGGGTTTTGAGCTTAACCAGAGGAAGATGCTAAAGGTAGACCCCGTTACCCAGGCCACTTCCAAGCCTGGAGTCTTTGCCTGTGGTGACATCCTGGGTCCTGGCCTGGTAATAGACGCAGTAGCCTCGGGTCAACGGGCTGCCCAGGCCATCCATCAGTACCTGGGAGGTAGCGGCTTCCTGGGGTTGAGCAGACAGGTGCGCATGGAGGCTATACCCGTTCCCCGTAGGTTTGAGAGGTTCTTCCCCGGAATCTCCTTGAAAAGGCTACTTCCTGCCCTGCTGCCTCCCAAGGAGAGGCTCAAGGGATGGGAGGCCGCAGAGATACCTTACTCGGAATACGATGCCCGGGAACAGGGCCGGCGGTGCCTCAACTGCAATGTCAGCCCGATAATAGGGCGGGAGAGGCCGTGTATCCTCTGTGGGGGTTGTGTAGACGTCTGCCCCACCAGGGCTATCTCTATGGTCTATCTGGATGATTCAGTGGTGAAAGAGTCAGCCCTCTTGGATGGCGGGGCAGGTGGTGGGCCCTGGGTAGGGCTGACAAAAGATGAGGAGCTTTGCATCCACTGCGGGCTGTGTGACTATCGCTGTCCTGTTGATGCCATTTCAATGGTGAAGTTTGAGGAAATCTTGTAGAGAGGTCGTATGCGATGTTTAAGTCTAAGTCTATGACTCATAGAGAGGGAGCTATACCCCTGGGGCTCAAGAGGCCCTCCAGACGGCAGGCCCTGTGGACTGCGCTCTGGTGGAGTGGCTGGGGGGTAATCTTTGGCATGCTCTGTGTTGCAGGGGCAACCCTGGTGCGGTTCCTCTACCCCAGGGCCACTTATGAGCCCTCTAAGGTCTTTAAGGCCAAGAGGCCTGAGCAGTACGCAATGGGCTCGGTAAACCTGGTGCCCGGCCGAAAGGTCTGGATAATACGGGAAGAGAGGGGCTTTTATGCCCTCCTGGCCATATGTACCCATCTGGGTTGCCAGCCGGTGTGGTATGAAAGCCAGCAGATATTTAAATGCCCCTGCCACGGCAGCCGCTTTTATAAGGATGGGATAAACTTCGCTGGCCCGGCCCCCAGGCCCCTGGAGCGCATGGAGATTACCTTGGCTAGCGATGGGCGGCTGGTGGTGAATGAGGGCAAGGCAGTGGATATAGACTACTTCCTGAATGTCTAGCTATTCCTTTTAGGAGGAGAGCGATGAATATATTCGTCCAGATATGGAGGTCTATATTCAGGACTGGTGTCTCTGACAGCCCCCTCCACCGGGTCTTCCGGGTGGTGGCAAATTTTATCCTCCATATCCATCCGTCCCGGGTGAGCAAGGAAGGCATAAAGTTTAATTACACCTTCTGCCTGGGTGGGCTCAGCCTCTTCTTTTTTGTAGTCACTGCCATAACCGGTGGGTTTCTGATGATTTATTATGTACCCGATGTGGATAAGGCCTATTCCAGCATGAAGGACCTGGACGATGTAGTACCTTTCGGCACATTTCAGAGAAACCTCCACCGCTGGGCAGCCCACCTGATGGTCGTCTTTGTGCCCCTGCACATGCTAAGGGTATTTTTGACCAGCTCTTATAAACCACCCAGAGAGTTTAACTGGGTCATCGGGGTGGGCCTGCTTATGATAACCTTCTTGCTCAGTTTTACGGGCTATCTACTGCCATGGGACCAGTTGTCTTTTTGGGCAGTAACGGTAGGAGCTACCATGGGGGAAAATACCCCTCTTCTGGGCGCTAAAGGCCCTTTTAGCCTCTTGGGTCCGGAAGAGGATGTCCATTTTATCCTTTTGGGTGGCACCGCCATAGACCAGCCTACCCTCATCCGCTTTTATTTTGCCCACTGTGTGGGCCTGCCAGGGGCCGCAGCGGGATTAATGGCCATCCACTTCTGGAGGATTAGAAAGGCAGGAGGCATCTCTAGGCCCTTGTAGTGTCTTAGACCAATGGCTGAGAAAACAGAAAGCAAAGAAAAGGTTAGACTCCTTACCGTGGTGAGAGAGGACGTCCTGCTCAGGCAGCGGGATGTCTATCCTAAGGAAGTGAAGGTAGACACCTGGCCCCACTTGGTGAAGAGGGAACTCATAGCCCTGCTGGCGGCCTCCGTAGTGCTGATGGTCTGGAGCCTGGTACAGGATGCCCCCCTGGAGGAGCTGGCCAATCCTAGTGAGACCCCCAAGGAGGCCAAGGCCCCCTGGTATTTCGTGGGCCTGCAGGAACTGCTGGTATATTTTGACCCCTGGATAGCAGGGGTGGTGCTGCCTACGGTCATCCTTATTGGCCTGGCCATTATACCCTATATAGACCCTGACCCTGTAAAGGGGGTGGGCCGCTACACCCTTGGGAAGAGAAAGTTTGCCGTGTCCTGCTTCATTGGTGGCTTTGCTATGTGGTTTGTCTTGGTGGTAGTGGGACAGTATTTTCGGGGTCCCTTCTGGAGCTTTTACTGGCCCTGGGAGGGCCGGGAGGTGGTGAAGCCCATGGAGGCGGCCCTGGTCAGTTTCCCCCTGCCAGTAGGCATAGCCTTTCTGGTATGTTATGGGGCCCTGGTGCTCATCCTCCCTGCTATCTTCTTCAAGAATTTCTTCTTCAGGCTGGGCCTTATACGATATTTCATTACCATGAATCTATTTGCTGGCCTGCTCTTTGTGCCTATCAAGATATTCCTGAGGCACATCTTGCATGTCAAATACATACTGGTAACCCCCTGGTTTAACGTGTGAAGGTAAAGCGATATGGCATGGAGGATACCCTTTGTTGTCTTATCGGTAGCCCTGCTGGGCCTGCTCATCATCTGGATTATCAGGGAGATTAACCCCCAGTGGAAGGGCCATCAGGAGGCCGCTTATGCCCAACAGGTGGAGAGACTGGAGCAGGAGTTGGAGAGGTGGTCCGACCCTAAATGGGGGGACCCTGTCACGGCAGAAAAGGTGAGACAGAGGATTGAGGCCCTAAAAAGACCCCACCTGGGAGTAAAACAGATACTCCTTAAAGGCACCGGGCTCTGGAAGGAGGGGGAAAACGGGGAGAAGGTGGACAGGTGTATGACCTGCCATATAGATGAAGACAAATTGGTAGAACTGCACCCCAAAACATTTGATTATTTCCCTTATGACATCTATGGCTGTACGGTCTGCCACGGAGGTCATGGCGAATCCCTCCGGCTGGAGAAGGCCCATAAGGGCATGCATACCGACAGGAAAGAGATGATAGGTACGATAGACACCGCTGACGCCGTGCTGGAACTGTGGAAGGAACTGGCCAAACTCTCCCCGAAGGAGGACCAAAGGGCCTCAGATTATAAGTATTACAGCATAACCGGCGAGAAGGCGGTCTACGTGGGCAGCATCACCTGCCTCAGGTGTCACAAGGGCCTCACCACCTGGCACATTAACCGCTGGAAGGACAACAAGTTTGTCACAATGGAACGGGTCAAAAAGGCCAGAGATTTTATAGAGGGTGATGAAGACTACAGGAAGAAGTGTTACAAGTGCCATACCACCGGGTACGATGAAGAGAGCGGCAAATATGTAGAGGAAGGTGTGACCTGTGAGGCCTGCCACGGACCCGGCCAGCTTTACGTTTATTTTATGAGTATGGGAAAGGTAGAAGAGGCCCAGAGGCTCAGCAAGCTGGGCTTTAGCTACGAGGTCTGTGGCAGATGCCATATGGCCAGGCACCACGAGATGAGGGCTCAATTCCTGGCCAAGATTCAATCCGAAGGCCCGAAGTCCCAGGTTCTGGCGCAGGAAGTAGAAAAGAAAGAGGCCCTTCAGAAAGAAACCTCTCAGGAAGAGGTGATACCTGTTTCCTTACAGGTGCCCGTATTTGAGGTGTCTCCAGAGATATCCCCCTTCTCGGAAGACAACACCATCAGGGAAATTAAACTGGTAATCCCTGAAGTAGGGGCTGCCCCTCCGGCCCAGAAGGCTGAGGAGCAAGAAGCCGTGTCTTTGGATATAGATAATAGAAGTACCCACAGTGGAAAGGAGGGATTACCCCTTAAAACCCAGACTGAAGCCTTACAAGAAGCAGCGACCACACCTCGAGGCGAAGACCCATAGTCCCCAGGGAGGTTAAGTGGGAGTAGAAAAAACCTTATAAGGAGGGAAGCGTTATGAGATTACTGTTCATCATAGGGTTGGCCACAGCAGTTATTTTGCTAGGGCCGAGTCAAGTCCAGGCCCAACAGGCCCCTGAGGGGAAGTCTTATACCTATCCCTCAGAGTCTCTTAAGAAGATGTACGAAGAGCACGTGGGGCTGGATAAGGGAGATGGCCCCTTTGCTGAGGCCTATAAGCCCATACCTCTCTACATGTATATGAGTCCTGCCAGGCACTACATACGGCCAGACATCAAGATGTTTGCTGAGCTGCTGGAAAAATTTCAGCCCGAGCAGTGTATAGAATGCCACACCGAGGTCACCCCGGGGATAGTCAAGGCTTGGCAGAGCTCCACCCATGCCCAGCCCAAGAAAAATGGGTATTTCGCCGCAAAGACCGCTGAGATAGAGAAGCGCCTGGGACGGGAGATAAAAGAGGTATACTGTGGGGATTGCCACGGCAAGAACCATGATGTGCTGCAGATGCCCACCGTGGATAATTCCTGCGGAGAGTGCCATGTGCAGCAGGCAGAGGAGTTTGCCTCTGAGAGGGAGTATGGTCGGCCCAACCACATCCAGAGTTGGGAGTCCAACGTGGTGGTGCCCTGGTATATAGAGATATACCGCCAGGGGGAGGGCGCCTCCCTGATAGGCTGTGACCTGTGCCATGTGGAGATGGCCAGATGCGACGGATGCCACACCAGGCATAGCTTCTCAGCCGCTGAGGGCAGGAGGCCCCAGGCATGCGGTAGTTGCCACATGGGACCAGACCACCCCGATAGGGAGACCTACAGCTATTCTAAGATGGGCACTATTTACGACCTGGAGGGTGAACACTGGCCCTGGGACAAGCCCTTGAAGGATGTCGTTCCTGGAGAGGACTATAAGAGCCCCACCTGTCAGTATTGCCATATGTATAAGGGGGGTGGGGAATGGTGGATTAACCCCGTCAGCAAGGGCATCTGGCGCATGGGCACCGTACCTCCGAAGGAGGTAGAGTATCAGTCCAGCCTCAAGGATTATCCCTACGGAATTACTATCCCTCCTTTGAATAAGAAGCTGGAGATATATTCCCCACAGAATCTCCAGAAACGAGAGCAGTGGATAGAACTGTGTGGCAGGTGCCACAGCAGCCGCTTTGCCCGACTGTGGCTGGAAAACCTTGACCAGTATATGTTCCTGTCCTTCAAGAAGCAAGACCAGGCCCAGAAGATACTTGATGAGGTCATTGCCGAGGGGCTGCTTGACCCAGCTCCTGGAGACAGGGCCATCTTCCCTATGGGGGATGTACTGGCCGAGGCCCTGGGTCCAGATAATTTAGGGATGGGTATCTACAAGGCCTTTAAGGAGAGTAAGGGGCATATCCCTGTAGTAGGCCCCATCCTGGGGGTCTACTCTGCTTTCATCACGGGACCCGGCAATCCCAGTACTATAGAGAGGGAGTACTCGGAGATGTGGTTCTGGTACAAGCTCAAGGGCTACAAGGGCACAGCCCATGCCCAGCAGGACTACTCCTGGTGGTATGGTTGGTCACACATGATTGGTTCACTAGCCCACATCCAGGATGAGGCCGACAAGCTCAGGAGGCTCAAGGCCCTGGAGGTGACAACCAAGCTTAAGTAAGTCACCCCACTGGTGACTGAGGAGAGGGCCCCCCCTGCCCCAGGCATGCCAACCTGGGTCAGACAGAGCCCACCTCTGTAAGTCCACCCTCCGTGTGGGTAAGGGCTCTCTCCTTTTCTATCATAAATATGCGTGCCCATTTCGCATGTGTCGGGTTTTTCGGAGGGTTCGTATGGTTTAAGGCCCATTTCTACGGGTGTTTGTTTTCTCTCCGGGGTGCAGGTTCGGGGGGTTTAGGTAACTTAATAGTTTTTGTATTGAGAGCTGTGAAAAAGTTTATAGTACCGTTTTAAATCTTCCCCCTCCCTTGAGGGGAGGGGGACAGGGGGAGGGTGATGCCAGAACATTCTAAATATTCCTGGTGTAAGTGAATATGTCAAGGTTAACAACCACCCCCACCCTTACCCTCCCCCCTCAAGGGGGAGGGAGAACTGGGTTTGAACCCCTGGAAAAGACACTTTTGCAGAGGTCTCATTGGACTTTTATAAGGGTTCCATTCTAAACTGCGTTAAAAGGAGGAGGACCGCCAATGCCACTTAGGGGCGAGACTGATGCTACTACTTCATTGGATGTGAAAAGTGCAATAGACCTTCAGCCCACGGAGCTGAAGATTAACCCTGCTGGAAAGGTGACTCTCACCCTCCCCGGGATGAAGATAAGGCTGCCCGATGTTAAGGTGAAGCTCTGGTTTATGCCCCTTATCCGAGTGAGTGGCATGGAGGTGACTACGGAGCCTGCAAACCTCGAGGTGGATTTGTCGGATACGACAATGGAGGCCAGGGTAGAGCGTGCTACAAAGATAGAGATTCTTACTAATGGAGAGGTAAAGGCGCACGCCAAGCTGGAGGGTTCGGGTAGCCTCCAAGGCGGACCTATGAGCCTGGAGATTCCCGCAGATTAACTTCTTCCTGAGTCGAGAACAAGTCAGTAGATCACGGGTTTTATGTTGTGGCCTATGAACGTTTCTCTGTGCCTGTATCTAAAAAGGGTAATAGTTTTTAGTTGGGAAAGACTGCTATTTATGAAAAAGTTTTGGGTAAAAGGGCGTTTATTTACAACTGTGTCTCAATAAGGGGGTATTCTATAATGCGCAATGAGTTTTGTGTTGTTCTATGTTCGATAGTACTTTACTTCGGTCTGACAATACCGTTAGACGTCAGCGCAGGTGGAGAAGACACAGAGCCTTGGAATGAGCCTAGTGGAGAGATAGAGAGGATCTATAAACGTTTTGCCGAGATAAGTGCTACGATGCTTGTCTCCGTCCGTAATGTCATTGCAAAGTACCAGGGACTCATAAACCAGGACCCCGAGACAGGGAACTACCATTTCAAGGGTTTTGTGCCAGCGATTGTTGGGAGCTATGTTGCCAACGATTTCAACCTCAGGACAGGATACAAGTTGAGGCAGACGGCCCTAAAGGTTAGAAACCCCAAAAATAAGCCAGACGAGTGGGAAGTAAAGGCGCTCGGCATACTTGAAAAGGATAAAACGAAAAAGGACTTTGGGGAAATAACCAAGGTAGAGAAGAAGGATGTTTATCGCTACATGAAGCCTCTGTATATGGAGAAGGAATGTGTATTGTGCCATTCCGTTCCTGAGGTCATGCCCCCGGAGATCAGGGCATACATCGAGAAGTATTATGCCGCTGATGAGGCACTGGGGTACAAGGAAGGTGACCTGCGTGGGGGTATAAGTATTACAGTCCCAATAACAGAGTGGTTTATTCCTTGAAGTTCATACACGTTTTGGTATAAACCAGCTGTGCTGGTTCATGTTGATTGCGCTGGTGCCATTGACGATTGCAGGTACGGTCTGCTACTTCTTAGTTTTCATGTTTTATCACACTACGACTTTGGGGGCTTGTAGTTGCTCGATTTTCGGCGTAGGCGGTTCTGCCTCTGGCACGACCTTCGGCGCCTCAGGCCGCCAGAGGCGGCCCTGTGGGCTACTTCAAGGCCCACCACAGGCGGGATAATATTTGGGCATTTTGCAGTGGTCTCATAGAACCTGTCCCCTTCCATTATTACCCTTCATTGCCCTTCCGGGATAAAATCTAGGCAAAAAAGGTTTCTCAACACTCTCCTTTTAGGGTAAAATGCCTCATTCACGCTGTGGAGAATAGAGGTACCGTAATGTGAATATGCCCATAAAGGTCCAAAAGATACTGCTGCCTACAGATTTCTCTGATAGTGCGAAGCATGCACTTATGTATGCCCTTTCGTTTGCCATGGAATATGATGCAGGGCTTATAGTCCTTCATGTTATTCCAGAGCTGAACCTTCCCTCTGGGTTGAAGACATCAATCATACCACTTTATGATGAGATGGAGAAATCTGCCAGGAAAAAGATATCAAGGCTTGTGCCAAAGAGGTTTTTGGAGAAGATAAAGGTACAGAATGTCATTGTGAAAGGGGAACCATTTCTGGAGATTGTAGAGGTGGCCAAGAAGCACAAGGTGGACCTTATAACCATAGCCACCCATGGCCGTACAGGCCTAGATTACGCCACGTTTGGCAGCACTACGGAGAGGGTTATTAGAAAGGCCCCCTGCCCTGTGTTGGTGGTGAGACATCCCGGTTAGGTGCAGTTTCATTTCTCTGCGATATAAGGGTTACATGGGTTAAGGCGCAATGTTAATAAGAAGCACAACGCTCACCCTTGTGGTGGGTTTTTTCTTTTCTGAGGACTCCTTACTTTACGCTGAAGTGCAGCAGCAAGCGGCTGGGGTCCAAGAGGTACCTGTCTCTGGGCACGATATGGACCCTATTAGCCCCATTATGCTCGGGATAGTGATTATACTTATAGCCGCAAAGATAGGTGGGGAGTTGGCACGCAGATTTAACCAGCCAGCCGTCTTGGGAGAGCTGATGATGGGTATACTCCTTGGGAATGCTGTTTTTTTCACAGGGTGGGAGTTTTCTAAGTTTTTGCAAGAGAATCCCTTTCTTGATTACTTTGGCAGATTCGGTGCCTTGATCCTGCTTTGCAGGGTTGGAATAGAGACAGACGTAGCCGCGATGATGGAGGCGAAGGTGTCTGCCTTTCTTGTAGCCGTTGTTGGTGTTGTTGCACCTTGTGTGCTAGGGTACCCAGTCACCCTTTACCTCCTTCCCGATGCGCATATCCACACAAGGCTTATAATCGTAACTGCACTATGTGCTACCAGCATTGGCATGACGACCAGGGTGTTTGAAGACCTTGGCAAGCTGCAGATACCAGAGGCGAGGATTGTGCTGGGGGCGGCGATAGTGGATGACGTCCTGGCGTTGTTGATATTGTCTGTGGTTACGTCGATTATTGCTACTGGCTCTTTTGCTCTGGGCAATGCGCTCATGATAGCGGTCTGTGCAGCGGTGTTTCTCTTTGGGGCAGCACTGGCAAGCCTCAAGTTTGCGCACATACTCGGAGAATACATCTCAAGGTTTCGTGCGGAGGGTATGAAGATGGTATGGGCGGTTTCGATATGCTTCCTGTTGGCTTATGTGGCAGATGGTATAGGGCTTGCTCCCATTGTAGGCGCATTTGCCGCAGGGCTGATACTGAGAGATATCAAGGTGACCGACCGCCAGGGGCATGAGCACGAAATGGATGAGATGATCAGGCCGGCCTATTTGGTATTTGTCCCGATGTTTTTCATAATTATGGGGGCCCAGGTGAGGTTGGAGGCCTTTCTTGATAAGTCTGCAGTCCTCTTGGCGTTGGGCATCAGTGTGGTGGCCGTCTTGGGGAAACTCTTATCGGGCCTTTGTGCAGTGGGAAAGAATTTAAACCGCTTGTGTATAGGCGTGGCGATGGTTCCCAGGGCGGAGGTAGGTCTTATATTTGCTAGCATGGGTTTAAGCCTGGGCGTGCTTAATGGTACCACATATTCTGCCATAGTAATAATGGTCATGTTCACAACGCTTATAACACCGCCTCTACTAAAGAGGACACTATACACCCCGGAGGAATTCAGGGCTTACGAGCGCGAGGCCACGAAGTACGAGATATGAACGGTTTTGCT
>JBHIBD010000003.1:0-69485 GCA_046758865.1 Candidatus Brocadiales bacterium
CTTCAGCCCTGCGTGATATACGTCTTGGGCCACCCACCCCACAATCCCCTTGACCAGCAAATCTGACGGGGTATTATTTTATTGATTGCAAATCTTTGGGAGGTACCAATAAGGTACTTAAAACCTAGGCTCCTTGCCCTATCTATTGCCCGTATCCCCATACTATCCAAGTGCTGAAGACACAGGAGATAAAAAAACTTAAACAGCTTCGCCTGATAGAGTTTATCCATCTTCGTGCATCCGTCACGCGACAAAATTACTCCCGTAGTTCGAGATTTCAGATGCACTCCTTCGGTTAGGCGCAAACTGTTTCAGAACGCCCTTGGTAAACGAGGAATTCGCTAAGGGAGGAATCGATAAGTGTCTAGAATCAAACATCAGTTGCTCATTCATTTGGATTACAGTCCGGCCCCGGGAGGACTTGAGATACGGTACAGCTATCCATTTAGTCGTCCTCACGAACTGAGGGAACAAGTGATACGTGTGCCAAGACGCAAGATTCTTGTTGCCGTCAAAGTGGAACTTGATGCCCTTGTTGAAGCTCTTTGCACCCGAATCTCTACCCCTAAACCTGTTCGACTTCCACACGCTGAAATCACGCCGAGTATTAGGAGAGCAATCACAACTATTGTTATTCAAGATCAACATAGGAACCTTCCTATTGCACGTCTATACTACCTAGAAGAGATCAAGGAGATAGGTTCACGAATTGAGCGGCAAGTACGGATGGAGCCCGGAGAATTTTCTGCTAGCGAGCGGAAGTCGTGGGGGCGGCTGCGGACAAATATCAAACGCATAGTGTGGGAAGATTACAAGCGCCTTGTGGCAGCGCACCTTTTCCCTGAATGAGGCCGGGCAGCACGGACAGGGACGAGCCCTGCCCCTACATAAAAACCACCAAGCCAGTGAGATAAATCGTGCCCTTACTAGGCAATATAGCCTAATTTCCTATGCAGGCAGGGAGAGGGTCTTTGAGGGGGTGGTGTAGCAGTCCTTGTAGTAGTCCCCGGAGTCCTGGAGCTTGTGCAGGTTTTCCAGCACCTGGATAAAGACCTGGTCCCAGTCCTGGCTCACCCTGAGCGCAAACATGGAGTTGCGCGGGTTACTTGTCTCTTGCATGGTCATCCTGAACCTCTTGCGGATGTTGTCCCCGGCATATACGTGGTCATAGACGTACTGCATGCCGTTTACGAATTCGTCCAGGGTCATATCAACAAACCTGTGGACGACGTGGGCGGTCTCATAATAGGCCCAGTCTTCGGGGAAGTTCTTGCGGAAGAGCCTCTTCTCTGAATCAAGCCGATAAAAGAGCGGCGTCTTGGGGAAGGGGCAGTCAAGGCCATAGGTCAGGATGTCCACCTTGCAGTCATAGGCAAAATCTACCATCCTCTTGAACGAGTCCTTGTCATCGCCGTCGGCGCCGAAGACCACTGAGGCCCAGACGATGAGGCCCGCATCATGGATTTTCTTTATACAGTCCTTATAATTGGTAGTCCCCAACTTAATGTTTACCCTCTTGCCCATCTTCTTGAGGACTTCCTCGTTGGTGCTCTCTATCCCAACCAGAAAACCAAAGTTGCCGGACTTTGCCATGAGGTCGAGCGCCTCTGCGTCCTGGGAGATATTCAGGGCGGTAAAGCCCAACCAGTCCTTCTTGAGGTCCCTCTCTATCATCCCCCTGAAGAGATTTTTGGCCCGCTCGGCAGAGCGCACGCTGTGGCCGTAAAAATTGTCCTCAGCGAACATAAGCCCCTTATAATCCGTGGCCTCCATCTCATCCAGCACGTCCTCGTAGGGCCTCTCCCTGAACTTCTGGCCCTGGAAGGTGGGCACGCTGCAGAAATCGCAGCGGTTCGGGCAACCCTTGGTGGTTACTATGGAGGAGAATTTATAGCCGTATTTCCTCCTCATCAGTTCTCTGTCGGGATATACATGTTTTAGCCTTGAGAGGTGCGGGAGACCACCATCGTAGCGCCTCTGCAGCTTCCCATTTTCAAAGTCCTTTATGACCTGTGGCCATATGTCCTCTGCCTCCCCAGTAACAACCGTGTCTACGTACTGCATGGCCTCTTCCGGGCACACGGAGGCATGTATACCGCCCATTATTACGGTGGAGCCGAGCTTTCTGGCAATCTTTGCAATCTTGTAGGCCCGTGGGGCCTGATTGGTGAGTGCAGTAATAGCTACTATATCGGGGGGGTCAAAGGTTATATTCTCCTCGCTATCATCCATCGCCATCTCAAGGTTCTCGTCAATGACATCAAACTCCCAATCACCTGGTGTGAGGGCAGCGATGTAGGCCAGATTCAGAGGCATCTGGACTATTACAGATATGCTTTCTTCACCGTGACGGCCCGGAGGATGAGGATTTATAAGCATCATTTTTTTCATATAACCTTATCTCCCGTTTTTTAATATCATATTTGCCACCCTCCAACCGGAGGATACAACCGCGCAAACCCCGGGTCCAGGGTTAGTCCAATGCCCTGCCAGGTAGAGGTTCTCTACCGGGGCCTTATTGCCGAGTCTACCGGGGCCCGTCTGCTCCAAGGTGACGGCCCACCCATACGCTGCACCCCTTGAATTCAACGTATAGCGCTCAAGGGTCTTAGGCGTGGCCGCCTCTACCACCTCGATGTGTCTGGTAAGGTTCGGCACCAGGTTCTCAAGGTACCGTATTGTACACTTGGTGAGCCTATCTTTCAAGCCTTTCCAGTCCTTAATATCATCATATTTTTCCTCTATTGTGGCCACCACCGTTATCTCCTGCCTGCCCTCTGGGGCAAGTGATTGGTCTACCTTGGTCGGCGCCGATATGTACTTCCACTGGTCGTTCGGACTATGATAAAACCCTCTCCTGAAATCGCTCAGGTCAACCTCCGGTCCCAGACCAAGATACAGGAGAAAATAGGAAGGGCTCTCTTTCATACCCCTTACCCTATCCAGATATGTACGGTCTATCTCTTCCTTTATCAGGTCAAAGAACGTCTGTCTGGCGTCAATATTGGAGACAACATACTCCGCCGAAAGTTCCTCGCCGCCATCCAGCTCTACTCCGGTTACCCTGTTGTTCTTAAGAAAAATCTCTTCTACCCTGGAAGATAGTAGCAGGTCTCCTCCTGAGTCCCTGAGACTCCTAGCAAAGGCGTTTGCAAAGTTTTGTGTACCGCCCCTTGGATAGTAGGCACCGTCCCTGAGGTAATTTATCAGCATCTGGCACATGCCTATACTGGAGACCTCACGTGCAGGTGAACCCAGATACCCCCACTGGCCCGCCAGCACCGTCTTCAGCTCCGGGTCGTCGAAGAAACTGTCAAGCATAGCCCCATAGGTAAGCCCCTTATGCCTTTCCAGCGTGGGGCTACCGTCTGACTCATTTATTATGGCCCTATAGAGCCTTATAAAATCATCAAAGAAGTTAGATATACTCCCCTTCTCTGCCGGGTATCTCTTCTGCAAGAATGACTTATAGTTCTCAATATCGGCCGGTATATCTACAGAGAAGGACGGGAAGATGAGGCTGTCCATGGGGTCCAGCCTGAAAAATTCTAACTCTATCCCCAGCTCCTTTAGGCATCTGCCCACTATACTATACTTGCTGCAACCCCCAATATGGTGGACGGCGGAATCGAATATAAAACCCTTTCTCTTAAACGATGTGCAGTAGCCCCCGGGGAGATTGTGTTGCTCTACCACTAATGTCTTCTTGCCTCTCCTGGCAAGGAAGGCGCCTGAGACAAGCCCCCCTATACCCGCCCCAATTATAATAACGTCATATTTATCCTGTAGCCGACTTTTCTTTATAGAAAGGCCGTGTTCCGCCATTTCTAGGAGTATTTGGACACTATTAGAGAAGAACAGTTGCCCGTATAGGAGAACGACTCCACAAGTACGTGCTCTACCTGCGCCTTCCTCTTTTCATTCGGTACGTAGTCCAGGTCACACTCAGGGTCACACTCTTTATAATTAATCGTAGGAGGGATAAGCCCCGTATTGATTGACATGACCGAGGCCACGCACTGCATTGCCCCTGACGCATCTAGGCAATCCCCCGTCATCGATTTTATGGCACTTACAGGTATCTTCCTTGCGCAATCACCAAAGGATTCCTTTATCACAACGGTTTCCATCCTGTCACCGTTAATACTGGAGTTAGCATTAGCATATACAAGGGAGATGTCCTCTGGTCTGAGCCCAGCGCTGCCGAGCGCCATGGAAATGGCCCTTACACCTCCACCGAAGTCACCACTGCCACACCAGTTGGGATTAAAGCTAGTGCCATAGCCTTTAATCTCCGCGTATATTTTAGCGCCTCTTGCCTGCGCATCCTCCAGACATTCAAGAAGCAGGAGTGCCGCACCCTCACCCAACACTATGCCATTACGCCTCTTATCGAAAGGGGCACATATCTCTACACTGCCCGTGTTTTTGCTCCCGGAAAGCACCCCCGCCTTGCAGGCCGCCCAGAATATGTCTCCGGTGAGTCCGTATACACCGCCCACCAATGCAACCTTTACCCTCCCAAGTTTAAGAAAATCAGATGCGCATATTATTGCATCCACACCGCTGGACTCGCCGGTGGAGATAGTGGAATTAAGCCCTTTTGCCTGACAAAATATTGAGACACGACTGGCAGGGGCGTTTAGGACCGTATTAGGAAAATCCATCGGGTTCACATAGTTAGGCCCTTCCCTAAGGGCCTCCATGTCAAAGGTGCTTATGCTGTCAATACTACCAAAGGTAGAGCCAAGCACTATACCAACGTCTTCCTCCTCGTATGCATCACCAAGATTGGCATCATCCAAGCACATCCTCGAGGTCGCAGTTACCAAGAGGGATGTCCTGTCAAAATGCCGCAAGCCTTTCTTGCCTAATAACTCGTTGGGGTCAAAGTCTGGTATCTCACCGGCCCTTTTAGAACTACATTTACCCACGTCAAAAAGGCTTACAGGTTTTATACCGTAGACACCGTTCTGCAGGTTTTCCCAGAAACTCTTCTTACCCACACCAACAGGGCTTATAACGCCCATGCCTGTAACCACTACCCTTTTTTCCATCAGTCTGTTTGTCTCAAAGGTCAAAAAATAGAAAACGGTTGGATGAAGACTATCACTGCACCTGTTCGTGGTTTAGTTAAGGAACTTCTTGACTACCAGACAACTATTATTGCCACCAAAGGCGAACGCAGTATTAAGGGCAATGTCTACGCGGTGTTCTCGCGAGACATTAGGCACATAGTCCAGGTCGCACTCAGGGTCTTTTGTCTCGTAGTTTATAGTGGGTGGGACAACATCGTTTTTGACTGTCAGCGCGCAGGCAATTGCTTCTATGGCACTTGCCGCCCCCATGGTATGGCCTAATATGGACTTTATTGAACTCACCATGAGTTTCTCGGCGTGCTCACCGAACACCTTCTTTATGGAAATAGTTTCTGCCTTATCGTTGGCAACGGTGCCAGTGCCATGGGCGTTGATGTACTGTACATCTGCAGGATTAATCTGAGCATCCTGCAAGGCCCTTTTAACAGAAGAGATTACTCCGTCTCCCTGAGGGTGAGGAATGGTGATGTGATAGCCATCGCAACTCAGACCGTAACCTATAATCTCTGCATAAATCTCAGCATCTCTTGCCAATGCGCCATCCAGTGACTCTAGCAGCAGTATGCCAGCTCCCTCTCCGATCAACATTCCCTTCCGATTCTTGTCGAAAGGTCGACACACGTCCGGTGCCACTGCACCCAGGCGGCTAAAGCCCGTAAAAGCTACCTTCGAAAATGGGTCTGAACCGCCCGCAAACATGAAATCCACTCTCCCCAACTTTATAAGGTCACAGGCATAACCAATGGCGTAGTTACCCGCCGCACATGCGGTAGGTATCATGGTATTGGGGCCTCGAAACCCAAATACCCTGGCTATATTAGCAGGAATATTATTGCACGGATGCTGAAGAAAGAGCTGTGTGTCTATCTGGTCCTCATCTTGCTCGTGTCTGAGGAGATCTATCTTTTCAAGAATTTGTATCTCCCCACCGGTCGTCCCAACAGAGACACCTATCCTATCGGGTTCTATCTTACCCAAGTCAAGCCGTGAATTGTCCAGTGCTATCTTGGTGGCTGCTATAGCAAACTGAGAACCCTTGCCGATATCCCCGATTGAACCATTGTCTATATAGTCGCGAAAATTAAAGTCCTTTACCTCGCAACCCTTGTGGACCTTATGGCGTGAGGTGTCAAAGCACGTAACATCACCAACACCTGATTTACCTGCCAGTACCGCCTCCCAAAAGGTCTTCTCTCCTGACCCAACGGGCGTTATCATGCCTATGCCCGTAATAACCACACGCTTATTCATAATACTTTTACCTTAACCAAGAGCTGTTTTATCGGCCGTCGCAAAGGTGAAAGAGGCCTTGGCCACCGTATCCTCTCCGACCTTTGCAACACCCCGCACCATTGCAGCACTAGAGACCACCTTTTCTACCTCTACCTCCAAGAACAGCTGGTCCCCGGGGAAAACCGGCTTTACAAAGTTTGCTTTTACCGAGGCTAGCAAGAAGACTGCGTCTGGATTATCGTCCTGTTTGAAGCTCTTTTTAAAGAGTATTATTGAGGCCTGAGCTAAGGCCTCGAGGGTAAGCGCCCCAGGCATTATGGCGTACTCTGGGAAGTGTCCTACGAAGAAGGGTTCGTTGCCAGAAACATTCTTAAGGCATACTATTCTTTTCCCCTCCTCTAATTCAACAACTTTATCTATGAACAGGAAGGGGTATTTTTGAGGAACAAGCCTCTTTACCTCCTCAAAATTCATTATCATATAGGCCCCTTCTACCAAGCCTTTTGGGCCTAGGCCTCCTGCAGCCTTCCACTCTCAGCCAGTACTGCTTTGGTCATGTCAATGGTAGCTGTCAGAGAGGTAATATCTACCAGTTTCTCCTCTGGTATCTGAATCTTAAATTTCTTCTCAATAAGCGCCAATATCTCCAGGGCCAAGAGGGAGTCTATCTCCAGTTCCTTAAAGAAATCGGCGTCCCTCTTGTTCCAAATCTCATCCCTGTCTAGTTCCGTCACCTCAGCAACAATGGACGTCACTTCTTTTTCAATATCTTCTGCGTTCAACACTTCCTCCTTACGGTCTCAAAAGTCGCCAAATTACACAAAACAGCCAACCCTGAAGACATATCATACCCCCTTAAAGAGATTAACATATACCACAGGCTCAACTATATTGTCAATAGCAATCTTAAATGATCGATTTTATGTAAAGGAAACTCATTATATAAGTTGGGCTTACAGGGAGGACGGTAATACAATGATGATTAAGCAGTGTGTGAACCCTTCTGCGGGGACTTCCCCTTCTCAGCGGTTTTTCCCTTATCTGTAGATTTGCCCTCTTCTGCCTTGGCCTTCTGCCGGTATTCCTGGCTGCGGTAGTCGGTCTGATAAAATCCACTGCCCTTGAAGATGACAGCACTACCGGCACCAAGAAGCCTGGTAGCCCTGTTGCCGCACTTAGGGCACTTCTTTACGTTGCTTGCCGTTATAGACTCAAATCGCTCGAACACATGGCCACAACCCTTACACTCGTATTCATAAGTGGGCATTTCATACCTCCACAATAAGGAAATCCACGACAACCACAAACAATTAATTATAAGCAAAAGACACGTCATGTCTATAGCAAATTGGCGGGATTTTGTGGACAGCACCCTGCAGCTATTTAAACTTAAACCCCTTCTCAGTAAAAAGTCTCACGCAGGCATCCACCGCATTAGCATCATAAAGGACGCCCCTATTTTTTGAGATTTCCTCAAGGGCCTTGTCTATGCCGAGGGCCGGGCGGTAGGGTCGGTGAGAGGACATTGCCTCAACAACGTCCGCTACCCCCAGGATTCTTGCCTCCAGGATAATATCTTCACCTGATAGACCTGCAGGATATCCAGAACCGTCCATTCTCTCCTGATGTTGAAGCACGATTTTGGCAACCGGCCATGGGAATTCTACCTCCTTCAATATGTCATAACCGGCCTGAGGGTGAGTTTTAATCATATTGTGTTCAGTCTTGGTTAGGCGACCTGGCTTACTGAGAATCTCAGCGGGTACAGCTATCTTGCCGATATCGTGGATAACACCAGCCATACGGATTCCATCAATCTGCTCCCTCGAAAGGCCCATCTCCCTGGCTATGGTACGGGCAAGATCGGCCACGCGCCGCTGATGGCTGGCCGTGTAGGGGTCCCTCGTCTCGACTGTCGATGCCAGGGCCTGAATAGTCCCCCCCAGGGACCGCCGCAACTTCTCAGTGCTCTGCTTAAGTTCTTCCTCTGCTTGCTTTCTAACACTAATGTCAGTATAGTGTTCGACGCGCCCCCCTTCGTATAAACCAGCGGTTATGGGTTGACTCCAATGGTTTAGCCACCGTTCTTCACGTCCATCGCCAGGAAGTACATGACAGACAAAATTCTCCACGTAGGTATTATTGTCATAAGTCTTAAAGATGACTTCCTTAAACTTCTCTCCTTCCTCAAAAATATGATGTATCTTGTCCTTTATAAGTTGTCTCTTATCTTTACCAATTACGTCATCTCGTTTTAGACCAAAATAAGATTCTAGTGCCTTATTTACCCACACCACGCGGAAATCCTTATCGAGGATAAAGACACCCACCTTTGAGCTATCCAGTACATCATCGGTTAAGGTACGGTAGCGTCCCTCGCTCTCTCGCAGTGCCTCCTCTGCCCGCTTGCGCTCGGCGATTTCCTTTACAAGCTCTTCGGTACGCACTAATTTACGGGTTTTCTCCACAATCTCCTCAGCCATAATATTAAAGCTGCTGGCCAGGGAGCCTATCTCGTCCCTGCGGGCGAGCTGAACTCTACATTCTAAGTCTCCGTCTGAAAATCTCTTCATTGCGTCCGTCAATCTTTTGATGGGCCTTGACATTGAAATAGCAAAGATAATTCCCACACTGGTGACTGCAGCAACACCAATAAGCCCCATAATCAATGCAGCAGTGCCAAGGGTTTTTAATGGTGCAAAGGCCTCTAACTTATCTATCTCTACCAAGAGCGTCCAGTCATATTTGGGCATATACATAGAGGCGCCGACTACGGGTATGCCCCTGTAGTTACGATAAATGCCGGTCATTTCTTCACCCTGGGCGCTCCTGCGAACAGGCTCCGTGTCCACCACCTGCCTCAGGGGAGTACCCTCTATGAACCTCGACTCAGTGAGCATTATCCCGTCCCTATCAACCAGATAGACCTCTCCGGTCTCTCCCAACCCGGTCCACTCGTATGTGACATCGCTCAGGGCCTCCAGCTTGAGAACATTAACCAGGACACCTATTCGTTCATGAAACCCTTTAGAGGTAAGAGGGGTAAAGATAGAGAAGCAATCTGTTCCCGCTTGAGGGTAATGGAAGGGACGTTTGAGACGGATAGCCCCCCTGCCTTGCTGAATGTACTTGAAGTCCTCGTCACTGGATATATCGATCCCTATTACCTCCTCATTACTAGAGGAGACAATCTCCCCCTTGGGGTTTATGACGGATATCTCCACGAGATTCTTATCTACCAGGAGCTTCTTATTTACCCGGAGATGCCTGTTGAGTTCCCGGACGGTCAGGTCAGCGTCGGGGCCCTGTAGGTTTATCCTCTCAAGGCTGTCCCTTATAAATCCATCGGAGCTGAAGGCCATTGCCTGATTCTTCTCTGCTGCTAGAAAAGACAGGACGTGAAGCTCTCTTGACTCTGCAACTGCTCTCAGCTTCTCCATCGTCTGGCGCTTTATGGTACTCCTGGCATGGAAGTAGCCTATCGTTGTGATTGCGGCAATGGGTATGAGCGAGATGCAGAGTCCAAATATAAGTAATCTGCCCCTAATTGACCGGACTGCATTCATCCCTAATCCCTTATGCAGGAAAGGTAAATGTAAGCATTCCAAAACGTTGCAACCGGGTACATTGCTGACTCATCCACGCGTCACAAGTGCGGACTTTTAGGTACCGGCTACAATGAATGAGTGAACTTTATGCTAAGCTGGCAGCTCACAAAAAACATACCACAATAATACGAAATGGCAAGTTTATTTGTCTATTTGGAGGGGAATTTTACAACATTGTGTTCAATATCTACATTGAGGATTACATTGCAAACGACGTTTGGGAGCTTCGCAGAAATTAAATCTTTATGTTGCGTGGTCTGCGCAAAACGGATTACCGGGAAGGTTCTACCCGTGAGAGAATCTCTTTCTCCCAAAGGAATTTATAGACAAATACCTGGGGCACCAGGAAAAAGACAATGAGAGAATACCATAAAACCCTGCCAATCCAGTGAGGCTCTGCCTGGGGCGTGAACCCGGGACTTCTCACCATCCTTAGTGCATCGTCCCGACACTGCTCCCGACACAGACTGCATCCCATACAGAGGTCTTCCTTGAGGCCGGGAGGGGTTCCCCCTGTAAGGGCCCTCACCGGACATGCATCCACACAGCTTCCACAACCGGTGCAGTTCTCTGCATCAAATTCCGGGCGGTACGGGCCGCTTATCACGGCCTCCTCTAGCCCGATGTCATACCTTAGAATCATGGGCACGCAGCAGCAACGGCAACACAGACATATCGAATACGAATTAGGTGCGACACAGTGTTCTAGCTGTGCCACAAGGCCCTTTGAAAAACCACCGCGGATAACCTCCTCCGCCTCCTCTCTGGAAATCCTCCGCGCCCCGGGCCTGCCCGCCATTACCTCGGCAGCAGTGTTTATCTTCATGCACGTCATGCGTGGTGCATCGCAGCGATGGTGAAGCTCTCTGCACGGACACGGGCTCACAACTATTGACCTTGCCCGCGCCACCACCCCAAGCACTGCCTCCATGGGCAAGGGCATCCCACCATGGACCTTCAGTGCATACTCCGCCATCAAGGGCCTTGCAAGCCAGCGGCCTATGAGGGGCACTCGCAGTGCTGACCTGGCACTGTCAACATAAAAGCTGAGGACGACATAGTAGTTAGAGAAAAGGAGACCCAGCAACGACTTCCTTGTTCGGCTACCGGAGTCAAAGAGCTGGACCACATCGGGCATAGTCTTCTGCATCTGTCCCTCACACATAAGCGCACTCAGCAAGACCCAAAGCAAAAAAGCAATCTAGCATATTATATGTTAAAGCGTCAATATCTAGACGCCCTCTCTTCTAACGGCGTGGACTTATATGTGGCGGAGTCCTTGAACCTGCTAATCTGCCTTGCCTCGTACCAGGAGGTAAACCTCTCCAGATATCTTAGTATTGGCCTGGGTGGTCTGGTTCTAACCCTCCTTAGCCCCTCGAGGGTTCTGTCTCCCCGCATCACTTCACAGAAGGCGTACCACAGTCGGTCGTTCTTGCGATACAGGTTGTGGATGTAACTGGAGAAGGTATTGAAGAAACTCCGCATCTTGCCTGCGACAATTATCTCCTGCATGAGGTTTGTATCTATCTCCTTTTCGTAGTCCAGAAGGCTGCCGTTGCCTCTAACAAGGTATTTTTTGACATGATGTGCAGCAACCTGCCCACTCATCAGGGCATAATACAGCCCCTCACCTGTAAATGGGTCTGTAAGCCCAGCAGCATCCCCGACCAATACCCCCCAGGCTGAGGCAATAGGTTCTCCCAACCTCCTGGTAGGTATCGGATGTACACGGATACGTTCGTCTCTTATCTTCAGACCCTCTTTTTCCAGAAACGCCCGAAGGTATGCCCTCAATGTCCTGACCAATTCCCTGGGAACCATGGCACCGACAGTTAGGGTGGCCTCTTTGGGAAATATCCACGCATACCCACCCGGCACAGTGCCCCAGTCAATTATAAAAAGGTCCCCTGGGATATGCTTGGTGCTACTATCTTTCTCCAGCTCGCAGATTACTCCCAACTGGACCTGAGCAATGCCTCCGGGGTTTATGGCCCTTCTCACTATGCTACCAGCCCCATCTGCCCCCACAACCACACGAGCACCAAAGACACCTCGTTCAGTAAAGACCTTAGTCTGCTTCACATGGTTAGGGGCATGCTCAAGCGAGAGCGCCCTTTCTCCCAGTAACAGGGTCGCACCACTCTCCTGGGCATATCTGAGCAAGAGGTTGTCAAACCTCGCACGATTCACGGTGTATGAGATGGGCAAGCTGTACCTCCTGGTAAACCTGCTTTTCAGCCGCCGCTGGAAGACCATACCGTAAATTTCCCGCTCCACCACCTCTTTGACACCAAACGGTAACATACGTACGGCCTTCAACTGGAGTCCGCCCCCGCATACTTTGGGCCTGGAGGGCTTGGACGTACTCTTACCCTCTAATATGGCAACATTTATCCCACACTTGGCAAGCGTATAGGCGGTCATAGAGCCTGCGGGTCCACCACCTATTACTATACAATCGAAGGTCCTTAGTGGGGGCATATTCTATGTGGAAGGGAACTACATAACGGGGGATGCTATTGCCGCAACGGCCTCTTTAATGATCCCTAACAGGGGAGAGGGATAAATACCCAGGACCAGGATGGTAACACCCAGTACGGCCAGAACCAACCTCCCTGCTATGGGATGAGATACCACCACCTCACCCCTCCCTACAGGCATTGCGTACATCCTCAGCAGCAGTCCCAGGTAATAATACAAGGAAATAGCTGAATTCAACACACCTATCACGGCCAGGCCTATAAACCCCGAGTTTACCGCCGCACTAAATAGATAGAACTTCCCAATAAACCCTGCTGTAAGTGGAATCCCCGCCAGGGAAAGGAGGCACACAGATAGAGCCGCAGATTGTACGGGATAGGTGTAGGCCAGGGCCGTGTAATCCTGTATGCTGAGTCTCTCTTCAGGACCCCTTGAGAGATAAACCACACAACCGAATGCGGTAAGCCCCATAATGGCGTACACCGCCATGTAAAGGAGGGCAGCCTCCATTGCCCTTGTGTTAAGTGCGACTATGGCAACAAGCATGTAGCCCACGTGGGCAATACTGGAGTAGGCGAGCATCCTCTTGACGTTATCTTGAAGCAGGGCGGACACGTTGCCTACAATCATACTTAACACCGAAATCCACCAGAGTGCTGACACCCAATCGACGTGCGGCACAGAGAATGGGTTTGCGAAAAGCCTCAACAAAAGGGCAAAGACAGCGACCTTGCTCCCCGCTGACAGGAATCCGCTAATGGGCGTGGGAGCCCCTTCGTAGACATCAGGCGCCCACATATGGAAAGGAACCATTGCCACCTTGAACCCCAGCCCCACCAGCATCATGGCTATGCCTATCTGTATGTGGAGTAGCGGTGCCCCCTCAGAGAGTTTCTGCTCTATCTTCAAGAAATCCATTGTCCCTGTTGCACCAAAGACCAGAGCTATGCCAAAAAGTAGGAAGGCACTGGCAAAGGCTCCTGTGAGCATGTACTTGATGGCGGCCTCGTTGGACACCCACCTCGTCTTCTGGGAGGCAACCAAGACATACGAGGACACCGACAAAAGCTCTATACCCAGGAACATCAGGAGTAGGTCCTTGCTTGACACGAGCAGCATCATCCCCAATGTGGCCAGAAGGATTAGCGGGTAGTACTTACCGCCATCAACACCTGTAATGTCCACATAGCCCAGGGACATCAACATTGTCACAATCGCCACAAGAATAAAAATAGTATTAAAGAACACCGTATAGCCATTAACAGCCACCATGGATTCTTCATAGGGAACAACCACCCCCCATTGGGAATATGCTGCAAAAAGGGCGAGGACCAGCCCCAGGAGAGTCAATATAAATACTTGCCACGTATTGCGATAGAACGCATCCACCAACAGCCCCACCATCGCAAAAATGGCCACGATGAGCTGTGGCAGTATGGTGCCCAGATTAACGACCGGAAAGGCTATCTCCATGGTTACTTAAATTCACCTCTCTCAATTTCAACTAGACGGATATTATTCTTTGCCCCCTGGTCGTCTCTCTGTACCACTTCCTTCTTTACCTGTTCTATGAGTTTGACCGCCGAGGGCTCAATCCTGTCCAGCAATATCTTCGGATACACACCAATAATAATCACAAAAATCGCAGGGATGGTGAGCGTAACAGTCTCCACTAAAGAAAGGTCCTGCCAGGGCCTGGCACGTTCAGGCGCCTGCTCGAACATCACCCTCCAAAACATCCACAGCAGATAGACCGCAGTAAGTACCATTACAAATGCGGCCAACGCACCATAAAGTACACTAACCTTGAAGGCGCCAACAAATATCAAAAACTCACCGACAAAGTTGCTCAGTCCGGGTAGACCCACAGAGGCGATGGTAAAGAACATAAAGAACCCTGCCAGCAGCGGCATGTCCTTCCACACGCCACCCAGTTGGGATATCTCCTTGGTCCCGCTCCTCTTGTGAATCATACCCACCACCATGAAGAGTCCCCCACTGCATAGGGCGATTGAGACCATCAACAGCACCGCACCATCTATACCCTGGACGTTAAAGACAAATATCCCAAGGATAATCAGCCCAACGTGGCTCACACTGGCATAAGCGATAAGCCTCTTCAAATCATCCTGCGCCGTTGCCAGCATAGCGCCGTAGAGATTGGCAATGAGGGCCAGTGCCACCACAACGGGCGCATAACTCGTAGAGAACTCAGGGAACAACGGCAACAGGAACCGCAAAAACGCATAGGCGCCAGTCTTTATAAGTAGCCCTGTAATATCCACAGCCCCCGCAATTGGCGCCTCGGCATGGGCATCAGGAAGCCAGGTATGGAAGGGAAACAGTGGCGACTTTACGGAAAACGCCACAAAAAACGCCAGCGCCATGGGCAGTAAGGCGTGTGGTGGGATAGACGTCCCGTAGAGTTTTATTATATCAAAGGTGTACTCACCCGACTGGGCATGATGGACGAAGTACAGGGCAAGTATGGCCACCAGCATAAGGAGGCTGGCACCCATGGTGTAGATTATAAACTTCAGTGTGGCGTAGCGCCTGTTTATGCCCCCCCATATGCCCACAAGAAAGTACATTGGGATCAGCATGACCTCCCAGAAGACATAAAATAGCAGGAGGTCCAGAGCAAGAAATATCCCGACAAGACCTGCCTCTAAAAGGAGCAAGAAGCCGTAAAAGATGTCCTGCCGCCTTCCCCCCTGGTCCCACGAGCTAAGCATGGCCATGGGAACCATAAATGTGGTTATCAGCACCATAAAGAGACTTATCCCATCCACACCCAGGTGGTAACCTGCGCCCAGCTCAGGTATCCAGGACGCTCTCTCCACAAACTGCATCTCAGAGGATGTCGGGTCAAACGACCTGAAAAGGGCCACAGATAGCAGTAAATTTACCACACCCACCAAAAGAGCCAGGGCCTTGGGCAGGAAATCATTCCGCCAAGGTATAAAGAATATGGCTGCTGCTCCCAACACAGGGAGAAATATTAATGTCGAGAGAATAGAACAGCCAAATACATCCATAGCTATACCAACCTAGATAAAAAGGATTATTACTATTGCACCCAACACCATAACCGTCGCATACCAGCGCACGAACCCTAGCTGTAAACTCGGTACAATACTGCCACCACCCAGGAACGAACCCGCAACCCCCCTGACGGCATTATCTATCACAGAGTCATCCACTGCCATCCAGAAGAAGCTGGAGAGCCTCATATACGGGTCTATAAAAACCGCCTTATAGACCCTGTCGAAGTACCAGGCATTTGTGAGGAGACTGTAGCCCCGACTAAGCCTCTCACTCAGCATAGTCGGCATCTCTCTGCCACCAGGTGCTACATAAAAAAAGTAGGCCAGACCAACACCTCCGAAGGCCATCAGGGCCGAGACCAACATGAGAAGCATCTCCGGTGCCTCAGCACTACCTTCCACCGCTCCACCCTCAACAGCTTCGGTTCCACCCTCCACTGCTTCAGCCGTACCCTCCCCCAAAGATTCAAGCGTGCTGTGCGTCTCAGCACCGCCAAAGACCGGCGAAAGGAAGTTGCTTATATGGTCGCCACCACCAAGCACATGCGGAACACCCATGTACCCACCCGCAGTCGCCAGTGCGGCAAGCAGCACAAGGGGTATGACCATCACTTTCCCAGGATGGTGGAGGTGTACGTCCCATCTCTTTTCACCGAAAAAGGCCACAAATATTATCCTGAATGTATAGAAGCCCGTCATACTCGCCGTAACGACAATAAGGGCCCACATCAAAAACCCACCGTTAACAAAGGTGGCATGGAGGATAGCGTCCTTGCTGAAGAACCCCGCAAGGCCCGGTATCCCAGACATGGCCAATGCACCGATGGTAAATGTGAAGAAGGTGGCAGGTATATACTGCTTGAGCGCACCCATCTTCCTTATATCCATCTCATCATGTAGGGCATGTATAACGGCGCCAGAACCCAAAAACAGGAGGGCCTTAGAAAAGGAATGGGTAAGTAAGTGAAATATGCCTGCTGCAGGGGCACCCATCCCCAAGGCCAGGAACATGTGCCCGAGCTGGCTCACGGTGGAGTAGGCCAATATCCTCTTTATATCCGTATGCACCAGTGCCACCGTGGCAGAGATGAAGGCCGTCAGGAGGCCAATTATCCCAACCACCTGCAAGGAGAAGGGTGATAACTCAAAAATAGGGTAGCACCTGGCCACCAGATATACGCCTGCCGTTACCATGGTAGCGGCGTGTATGAGTGCACTGACCGGTGTAGGTGCTTCCATGGCATCGGGTAGCCATGTATGTAGTGGCACCTGAGCAGATTTCCCCACCGCCCCTGCGAAGATAAGGAGTGCTATCCACGTGGCCATGCTCGTGTCAATAACCTCTGCCGGATTCTCAAAGACGCTGTGGAAGTGTATGGTGCCAAACTGCACAAAGACCAGCATTATCCCCAGGGCAAAGAAGAAGTCACCAAAACGAGTAACCACAAATGCCTTTAGTCCTGCCTCTGCCGCGGTACGCCTCTCATACCAGAAGCTTATCAGGAAATACGAACAGAGACCAACACCCTCCCAGCCTATGTACAGAACCAAGAAATTACCCGCCAGCACCAGGGTCAGCATGAAGAACACAAAGAGGTTCAGATAGAAGAAGTAGCGGGCAAAGCTCTCGTCCCTCTCCATGTAGCCAACGGAGTAGACGTGGATGAGGAAGCTCACCCCAGAGACCATGGTAATCATGGCCATAGAAAGCGGGTCTAACAGAAGGTCTATGGGCGCCAGGAAACTACCCGAGACTATCCACTGAAATACACAGAACTCTATCTGCCTCTCTTCTGGCGGTAGGCCAAGGAAGGCCCTGAAAATCAACACTGATAGTAAAAATGCTAGTCCAATGCTGGCACAGCCCACTATGCTAACTGCAAAATTGCCTACCCTGGGACCTAAGAGGCAGTTGAAACCCGCCCCAAGGAGAGGTATGGCAGGCACAAGCCACAGGAGGTTAAAGACCGCGTTGCCCTCTACCACTTAAGCACCTCCATCTCGTCCGCATCTAGGGTGGCCCTGTTTCTGTACACGAGCAGTATAATAGAAAGGCCTACTGCTATCTCCACCGCAGCTACAACCATCGCAAAGAGCACAAAGACCTGCCCCTCAAGAGAGCCTAGTTGCCTGCAAAAGGCAACGAAGGTAACGCCTGCACCATTTATCATGAGCTCTATGCACATAAGGAGCACTATGACGTTGCTCCTCACCAGAAAACCCAACACACCTATACTAAATAAAATTGCACCCAGTACTAGATAATGGGACGGCGTAACTGCTACAAGAATTTGCGTAATATTCTCAGCCGGTGACAACTATTCACTCCTTTAAATTTAACGCTTCCCAGCAAGCATTACCGCCCCCGCCACAGCAACCAGTAAGAGAACAGACGCAAGCTCAAGGGGGACCAGATACTGGGTATAGAGGATACCTCCAATAGACTTAATACTGCCGAAATCCGCCGGAATCGATACATTCTCAAAACAGCCACAAGTAAATAACGATACAAGCATCCCTGCGAAGATTATCGCCACAAGCACTCCAAGTATCCCAAAAAGGTCGGGGCGGAGTCGCCTTGGCTCTATTCCTTCAAACCTGAGCATCATCACGGCAAATAGCAAAAGGACCACGATAGCGCCTGCATACAGGATTACCTGCACAATTGCCAGAAACGGCGCACTCAACATGGCGTATATCCAGGCAACGCTCAAGAGCGTGACTATCAAGGACAGTACACTGTACATGACCTCCCTTTGCAGCACTACCGACCCCGCAGAGATGACCGCTACGGCAAACGCTATGTAGAAAAATAACTGTTCCATGAGTTAGTGGTCCATTAAAGCCCTAGGGGGTTTACCTTTGGTGCACCCCCACTGGGTGGGTTCAGACTTCGCTGGTAGCCGGGCAGCGGGGCCTCCCTTGTCAGGGTCTCTTTATCATATTTTAGGTCCTCCCGGCTGTAGCCAGCCTCGGGGAGCTTTCCGGTGTCCATATAGATAGCGTCCACTGGACAGGCCTCCTCGCACATTCCGCACCAGCAGCACCTGTTTATGTCTATCTCAAAGCTCTCCGGGTATTTTTCAATCTTCGGGTCCTCATGCTCCTCCGCCACTATGTGTATGCACTGCACAGGACACACCGTCTCGCACAGCATACAGGCCACACACCTGGTCGAACCGTCCGGCCTCGTGTTTAGCCTGTGCCTTCCCCTCCATGTCTTCGACATAGGGATTTTCTGCTCAGGATACTGTATGGTCACCGCCGCAGCCACTTCCTGCCGAAGGCCGAAAAGGTGGGCTATGTGAAAATACATGTTATATGCAAAGTGGCGTGCTGTTATGGTCAGCCCTCTTATTATCTCAAACAGGTACAGACTCTCCAGAAAGCTTAACTTTTCTCCTACTATCTTCACCTCTTGTCCCCCTAGAAAATAATCAGCAGAAAACCGGTTAATACCACATTAACCAGGGCCAGCGGGAGGAGAAACTTCCAGCCAAAATCCATGAGCTGGTCATACCTAAACCTGGGTAGGGTCCATCTGATTAACAACATGAGCCAGCAGAAGAAGATTACCTTCAGGCCAAATGCCAGCACCTGGAGGAGCACCACCAATACATGGGGCAATGGTATTGTGAATAGGCCTGGTACAAACAACCCCTTATCACTCAAAAACGGGACCTGCCACCCACCGAAGTAAAGTGCGGTCACAACTCCAGCTACGGCAATTATCTCTATAAATTCGGCCATCCAGAAGGCACCAAACTTCATGCCGCTGTATTCCGTAAAATAGCCAATTATTTCCGACTCACTCTCTGGCAGGTCAAAGGGTGTGCGTTTGGTCTCCGCCACGGCTGCAGCAAAAAAGATCAAGAAACCAAGGGGTTGTGCCACTACGCCCCAGTAAGGAATAATGCCCAGTACATACTGGCCCTGCGCCCTTGCAATGTCGTCAAGCTCGATAGAACCGTAGGCCATTATCACACCCACGATGGAGAGTGCCAGGGCCAGCTCATACGAGATGACCTGTGCCGCCGCCCTCATACCACCCAGAAGCGAATACTTATTATCCGAAGACCACCCGGCCAAGATGACACTGTATATGCCCAGTGACCCAAAGGCCAAGACGAAGAGCACACCCACATTGAGGTCGGCTATCTGAAGCTGGATGTGAAGACCCCCAGCATGCAGGGTATCTCCAAAGGGGATGACGGCAAATACAATAAGGGCCGTAAAGAGGGAGAGAAAAGGTGCCAGGGTGTGTAGAAACGGATTTCCGCCTGGGGGTATCCAATCCTCCTTGGTCAACATCTTTATGGTATCGGCAATGGGGTGAAACAGCCCGATGACCCTGAAGCCGAGGATATCTGCACGGTTTGCACCTATGCGGTCTTGCATCACTGCGCTCTGTTTCCTCTCGGCCCAGCTCATTATTGCGGCCACGTTTAGCACAAAACCAAAGACTATGGCAATCTTCAATAATATTATTACTACGTCCTGGAGCACTTTTCTTTATTTCCCTGATATTGCCAGCTTTACACCCTTGTCTCCCAGCTTGTCATAACTCAAGCCGGAGAAGCCAGCCACTTCTCTAGAAATATCATTAAATACGGCCTCGGCCCTTTCGTAAGGTAATGAATGGCTCATGAGACGTGACAATTTTGTTATGATTTCCCAGTCCGGGAGAGACTCGCCTAAGGGTTTTAGGGCCCTGTTTATCCTCTGTACACGTGCCTCGAAGTTGGTAAAGGTGCCGTCCTTCTCTACAAAGGTGGCGCTAGGAAGGATTACGTGGGAAAATTTACACGCATAGTTAAAGTTGGCCCCCTGGAAGACCACCAATTCGGCACGTGAGAGGCTGTCCTTTACCCTCTCTTCACCAAGGAGCTTTGCCAAGTCACCACCTACTATATACAGGGCCTTCACTTCTCCCTTAGCCACCTTATCTATTATCTCCTCAGCCTTCGCCCCCATACCGCTAAGCCCTAGGAGCTCGGCACCCTTGGAGTTGGGGTTCCTGTCCGCCATTAACAACAAGTGGTCCGCTTCCTCCTTGTCCCACCCCGGTAGCTTAAAATCAATGTTGGTAATACGAAGCCCTTCGTGAAAGAGTTTCTTCACTGCATACAAGTCTTCGTTGGTAAGCTGAGGTGAAGGGATAACCCCGATGGCGGATGGTCCGTACCTCTCAAAAATTGCCCCTAGCCCTCGGGCCACCTCGCCCAGGGCAGTATCCCAATCCGTCCCCAGAAAATCACCGCCTCTTCTTATGGAAGGTATACTTAACCTGTCGAAGGCATCTAGAAAATGGTAGCCATAGCGCCCCACGTCGCACATCCATATTTGATTAACTTCGTCATTCTCTCGGGGCACGAGCCGATAGACCCTGCGTTTCGTCTTCTCGATGGACCTGTCACTCGAATGTACCTGCACATTGCATCCCCTGGCGCATCCGGGGCATACGGAATCTGCCTTACAGAGGAACCATGGCCTGCATTTAAAGCGGAAATCCTTGGCCGTAAGTGCACCCACCGGGCAAACGTCTGTGAGGTTACCCTGGTAGTTGCTCTCCAGGGGCTTGCCATGGAAGGTGCCTACCTCAGAGTGGTCTCCCCTGTTGAATATGCCCAGCTCCTCCTTCCCCACTATCTCACTACAGAACCTCACGCACCTGCCGCAGGTAACGCACCTTTCTACATCGAGAACAATCTTCGAGCCCAGGTCAACCACCTTGGGCTTGTGCACCTTGCCGTCTTCGGGCTTTAGCCGACTGGTGTGGAGGCTGAATTTGAAATAGTTGTCCTGAAGCATGCACTCTCCGGCCTTGTCGCAGATGGGACAGTCCAGGGGGTGGTTCAGGAGAAGAAACTCCAATACACCTTTTCTGGCCTCCCGCACCTTCGGTGAGTTGGTGAACACAACCATGTCATCTCTCACTGCGTTAGAGCACGAGGTTATGAGCTTTGGCGCACCCCGGACCTCTACCAGACACATCCTGCAGGCGTCCACAACGGTCAGCCTCGGGTGGTAACAGAAGTGCGGTATCTCAATACCTACCTGCTTTGCCGCATTCAGGATAGATGTTTTCGGGGGAACCTCTATCTTTTGGTCATCTATGGTAACGGTAGGCATATATAGTTAGCCCTTCCTTATGTAATCTTCAAACTCAGACCTGAACTTTGTAATAAAGCTTGTCACCGGACCCACCGCAGCTTCACCAAGCGGACACAGGGTCTTGCCCCTTATGTTGTTTGCAATACTTACCAGGGTATCAAGGTCCGCAATCTCTCCCTCACCCCTCTCTATCCGGGTTATTATCCTGGCCATCCAACCCGTACCCTCCCGACAAGGGGTGCACTTGCCGCAGGACTCGTGGGCATAAAACTTTATAAGCACCCTCAGGGCCTTTACCATGTCTGTATCCTCGTCCATGACGATAATGGCCCCGGACCCAAGCATGGTCTTTATGGCTGCAAGGGAATTGAAATCCATCTTGACATCTATCTCGTCGGCCTTCAGTACCGGCGCCGATGACCCGCCGGGTATCACGGCCTTGAGGTTCTTGTCTCCCCTTATGCCACCCGCATGCTTGTATATAATCTCCCTAAGAGGTGTCCCCAGGGGTAGTTCATAGACACCGGGCTTCTTCACATGCCCGCTTACTGGATAGAGCTTTACTCCTCCACCAACATCGGGTGCACCGAGGTTGTTAAACCACTCGCCTCCCTTATTTACTATGTGGGGTATGGCCGCCACGGTTTCCACGTTATTTATAACGGTAGGGCCCTGAAATGCACCGACTATGGCCGGAAACGGTGGTTTCATCCTGGGCTGACCCTTTTTGCCCTCTAAAGACTCAAGTAAACCTGTCTCCTCACCACATATATATGCCCCAGCCCCGCGGTGCACAACCATATCCAGGTCAAAGTCTGTACCCAGGATATTCTTGCCCAAATATCTCATGGCATAGGCATCGTCTATTGCACTCTGCAGCCTTTCAATACACTTTACGTACTCGCCGCGGACGTAGATAAATGCGCTGTGGATGCCAACGGCATAAGAGGTAATGATCGAGCCCTCTATAACTGCGTGCGGGTCTTGTTCCATCAGGGGCCTGTCCTTGAAGGTGCCCGGCTCGCCCTCATCGGCGTTTACAGTAAGATACTTGGGCCTGGGAGCCTCCTTGGGAATAAAACTCCACTTCTTGCCCGTTGGAAAGCCAGCGCCGCCCCTGCCCCGAAGGCCTGACTTATTCACCTCTTCGACGATTTGCTCGGGCTTCATCTCCATAAGGGCCTTCTTCAGCGCCTTATAGCCACCCCCGCGCTCGTACACCCCTATGGTGTGTGAGTTCCTCTTACCAAAATTCTTTGTCAGGATGCCCTTGGCCATGGTTATTTAAGTAAATCAAGTATCTTATCTATGGATTCCTCGGTGAGATTCTCGTGGAAATCATCGTTTATCTGCATCGCGGGGGCAGTACCACAGTGCCCCAGGCACTCTACCGCAGACAGTGTAAACTTCCCATCCGGGGTGGTCTCCCCGGGGTTAACATTCAACTTCTTCTTTAGATACTCTAACAGGTCTTCCGCCCCCAGGAGCGAGCAACTTATGTTGGTGCAGAGCTGGAGATGATACGTGCCCAGTGGTTTCGGAGTATACATGGTATAAAAGCTGAGCACCTCATTGACCCTCACCGGAGATACACCAACAAGCCTAGCCACATACTCCTCCACCTCGGGCGTAATAGCAGAAAACTCCTGTTGTGCCAACCATAGAGCGGGTAGTAATGCCGCACCCTTTTCAGGGTACTTGGCCTGTATCGCCTTAAACTTTTCCTTGGTCTTGGGAGAGAATTCTACCATTTTCCATATCTCATCTATCGCACTCACCGCCTATCATGTTTACTGAGCCAAAGGTGGGAACTATGTCCGCTATCATGCCCCCCTCTATCATTCTTGACAAACCTGACATAATACAAAAGGACGGGGGCCTGCACCTCATCCTGTATGGCTTGCCTGTGCCATCGCTCACGATATAGAAACCCAACTCCCCGTTGGCCCCCTCAACCGCCTGATAGACCTCACCCTCGGGAGGGCAGATACCGTGTCCGTCCATAAACAGCTTAAAATGGTTTATCAGGGCCTCCATATTGCTGTAGACCTCTTTCTTGTCCGGGAAGGTTATCCTTTTATCCGCCACCTTTATCGGACCAGACGGTATTTTGGCCAGGGCCTGTTCGATAATCCTCATACTCTGCTGCATCTCCTCCATGCGACAGAGGTAGCGGTCGTAGTTGTCCCCGTTGGTGCCGACAGGCACGTCAAAATCCATCTGTCCATACACCATATAGGGCTGGGCCTTCCTTACGTCATAGGGCACGCCCGTTGAGCGGAGGCAAGGCCCGGTAAACCCATATGATACGGCCTCGTCAGTGGTTATGGCACCCACCCCTTTCACCCTGTCCACAAATATCCGGTTCTTTGTGAGGAGCCCGTGTATCTCTTTTAGCACGTCCCTGGTCAACTTGATGGCATTCATCGCCTTGCCGCTGAAATCCCCAGGGAGGTCATTCTTTACCCCCCCTATTCTTACATAGCTGGGGGTCACCCCCCTGCCTCCCGATGCATCTTCTATCAGCTTCCATAGCTCCTCCCTGGCCTTTATCATATAGAGAAACGCAGTAAGTGCACCCAACTCCATTGCCGAGGCGGCTACACAAGTGAGGTGGTCGGTTATGCGGGATATTTCACTCATTATGGTGCGTATGTATTTGCACCGCTCGGGCACCTCAACACCAAAAAGCTTCTCTACGGCCATGGCGTAGCCAAAATTATTTATCAGGGGTGACACGTAGTTTAACCTATCAGTATAGATTATGGCCTGATGATAGGTGCGGTTCTCACACATCTTTTCAAAGCCCCTGTGCAAGTATCCGATATTTACATCGGTGCGTACCACCGTCTCCCCGTCCAGTTCGAGGAACATCCTTACGGTGCCATGCATGGCGGGATGAGAGGGGCCCATGTGTAGGGTCGTCTCTTTGGTGTGGATTTCCTTGGCTAGTGTGCTCATCTTTTCCATGAAAATCTACGCCTAACTTTCAGGAAGAACAAGAGGTTGGCGCTTGTCCACAGGATAGTCCTTCCTGAGGGGATGGCCCTCGAACTCTTCATATAATAGAATCCTCCTCAGGTCAGGATGGCCATTAAACTTTATGCCGAACATGTCCCAACACTCCCGCTCCAGCCAGTTTGCCACTGACCAGAGTGAGCTAATAGAGTCAATCGTAGGGTCTGACTCCGACAGGGGCACCTTTATACGCACCCTTTGCTTATTTTTTAAGGAATACAAATGATAAACCACTTCGAAGCGCAAGTCCTTCTTTCCAAGGTAATCAACTGCTGTCAGGTCCATAAGGAAATTGAACGAGAGGTCTGGGTCTTCCTTCAGGAGGCGACATACCTCCACTATGTCCACCCTCTTGACTACTGCCGTGTTATCGTCCCTGAAAGAGTGGGTCTCTATGATAGAGTTGGGGAATCTCTCCCGGAGTTTCTTAAGGGTGATGCTCTCTGCCATCAGAATTCCTGCTTTTGGTTCTGTATCTTCTCTTGGAGCTTCATTATGCCTTCCAGCACCGTCTCGGGTCTGGGTGGGCATCCAGGTATGTATACATCAACGGGTACAATGGTATCTATGCCTTGCACCGTGGCGTAGTTATCGTACGGACCACCTGAACAGGTGCAACCCCCAAAGGCCACCACCCACTTGGGCTCACACATCTGCTCCCAGACCCTCTTGAGTATAGGGGCCTGTTTGTGGCTTATGGTGCCCACCACGAAGAGCACGTCGGACTGCCTGGGGGAAAAACGGGGCAGGCCCGCACCAAAGCGGTCTATATCATAGTGACTTGCCGCAGCGGACATGAACTCCATACCACAGCACGCAGTTACAAACGGATACAGAAACAGGGAATATTTCCTTGCCCAGCCCAGGGCCTTATCCAGTCTCGAGAGGACTACGCTCCCCCCCAAGGCGTCCTCTAACGCCATTCCAGCGCACCCTCCTTCCACGCATATATAAGTGCAAGCCCCACTATTAGAATAAACACCATCATCTCCATAAGGCCAAACACTGAGAGGTCATTGTAAAGCACCGCCCAGGGATAGAAGAATACCACCTCTACGTCAAAAACAAGAAACAACACCCCTATAAGATAGAATTTTATGGGGAATCTTTCCCTGGCAGGCCCGGAGGGCGGCATCCCGCACTCAAAAGGTAACGCCTTTATAGGAGTAACCCTCGTTGGCCCAAGTACCGAGGTAAGAAATATAAGAAGCCCTGGGATCAGGGCTGCTATTATAAAGGTGAGTACTAACGCTAGCCAGTAACCCTGCACGCCATCTCTTCTCCTTTCAGTGTAATGCGGGGGTACAAGTTTACAAAAAATATTACCGATGTCAAACGATTTCTTGTATTGCGTGTCCCCATATGGACATAGGTGCGCATCAAAACCCCAGTAACCAGGGTGCGTCTGGACGCACTAAACTTCTTTGTCATTGCTTCGGGGCTGCGCCCCGAAGCAATGACAAAAGCGGGTAGGTTCTGGTCACACCACGACCTTACAATAATCCATTGACCAAAAATATCTTCTGTATTCTTCTTTCCCCCCAGGCGGATGCCCTTACAAAATATCTTCAGGTTAACTTTGCCGCTTCTACGACATTTTTCAGGAGCATCACCGTCGTAACTGGACCTACCCCACCAGGTACAGGGGTTATATAAGAGGCAACCTCCTTTGCACCCTCGAAGTCCACGTCACCCACGGTCTTCTTCTTCTGTTTGCCTGTTTTGCCCAGGACCGGCCTGCCCTCGGCATCATATTCTGGCACCCTGTTTATGCCCACGTCTATTACTATCGCACCAGGTTTTATCATATCTCCCGTTATAAGCCCTGCCTTGCCGGCGGAGACCACCAGTATATCGGCCCTCTTGGTATGGAAGGTCATATCCTTTGTTCTGGTGTGGCAGACGGTTGGTGTGGCGTGGAGGTCCAGAAGCAGGAGGATAAGGGGTTTGCCAACGATGGCGCTGCGACCGACAATAGTGGCCTCTTTGCCCTTTATCTCCACTCCAGTGCTCTTTATAAGCTCTATCACAGCCATAGCTGTGCAGGGGGCCAGCTTTGCGTTGCCATACACCAACTGCCCCATGCTGGCCAAGTTCATTCCCTCGACGTCCTTTTCGGGGGCAATAGAAGACTGTACCCGCCGGGCATTAATTCCCTCTGGCAGTGGCATCTGCAGTATGATGGCAGTAACAGAGGGGTTTCTATTAAGGCCCTGGATGTGTCCTATCAGGCCTGTTTCAGTTATGTCCTCTGGCAGACTGTCAAGGGTGTATCGTAGTCCTATTTCCTCGCAGGCCCTCGATTGGCTGCGTATATATACCTGGGAGGCAGGATTCTCGCCCACCTGAACGGCCAATAAATGCGGGTCTCTTCCCCTCTTTCTCAGTGTCTCAACTTCTATGGTCAATTCACTCTTTATTTTCTTGGCAAGTGCTTCGCCGTCAATCAACTGTGCTGCCATAGTAATGTCCTCGTAATGTACACGGGGGGTAGATATCGGGAAGGATGACGCATTTTAAGGTTTCGATATTATAAAAACTAACCTTCCGCATGCAAGAAAAAACCCTACCTGTCGTTGTGAAATCGAAATACTTTGACAAGGGTGCAGGAATCTGATAAGATTTTTTTGGCATTATTGGACAACTTCAAATACAGCCAGGAGATATGTCTTGAAGGTAATGGTCGCCGAGACAGCAGGATTTTGTATGGGTGTGCGAAGGGCAATGGACATAACCCTTGATGCAGCCCACAAGAATAAGGGGGGCAACGGCGGCATCCTTACAGACGGCCCCTTAATCCATAACCCTCAGGTATTAGAGCTGTTAAAGGCAAAAGGCATAGGAACTGTAAGGGACGGTTCTAACCTTTCTGGACGCACCGTGGTGATAAGGGCCCACGGTATTACGCCCGCCCGACGGAAAAAGATTGAGGCTATGGGGGCCAGGGTCTGTGACGCTACCTGCCCTCGCGTGACGAGGGTACAATCCATCATAAGGAGGTATGCCACACAGGGGTACTCAACCATTATAGTCGGTGATGAGGGGCACGCTGAGGTGGTGGGCCTGCTGGGATATGCAAAAGATAGGGGCCACGTGGTGGGTTCCGTTAAGGACTTGGACAAGCTTCCCCCGATGGATAAGGTCTGTGTGGTAGCTCAAACTACTCAGGACAAACGTCTTTATAAGCAAATAACCACCATACTCAAGAAAAGATATGCTAACTGTCAGGTCTTTGATACCATCTGTCATTCCACTAGTAAAAGACAGGACGAGGTGGTAAGCCTCTGCCGCACAGTGGATGCCATGGTAGTTGTTGGAGGCAGGGGAAGTGCTAATACGGCTAGACTGGTACAGGTATGCCAGGGGGAGGGCATTCCCACCTTTCATGTAGAGACAGAAAATGAATTGGAATTCGAGAAACTTAACGACTGTAATGTAGTGGGCTTAACTGCTGGAGCTTCTACCCCACAGTGGTTGCTAAAGAGGGTAGAAGACAGGATAGCCTCTTACGAAAAGCAGAAGGTAGCCAGGATATGGAGTGGTACAAAGGCGATCTTTAATACCTTTGTCGGCAGTTGTGTCTATCTAGGGATAGGGGCCGTGTCCCTGAGTTATGCCAACACGGTGCTTCTTGGGGTTGAGCCGAAGATAAGCTACTGTATAATTGCCGCACTATTTCTCTTTTCCATGCATGTTCTCAACAACACCGCCAACAGAGAGGCGGCTGCCATAAGTGAACCCACTATGGCAAAGCTTTACGATAAGTACAGAACTACATTCTTGGGACTAGGCCTCGCTGGTATCGTGTCTTCTTATGGGTTGGCCTTTGTACTGGATTTTTCAGTATTCTTGATGTTGTTTCTGGCCAGCGTCTTTTTTATGATAGCCTTCCGGATACACGTCATACCATTAAAGGTATCAAGGCTCCTGAGGTACAAGGGACTTGAGCAGTTTGCTGGCTCAAAAGAGATTTTCTTTGGGATAGCATGGGCCCTAACGACGGCCCTTATACCGTTCTTGGTAAGTGAGTCGCAGGCCCTATCAACCCTGGGAGTAGCCATGGCCTTCACCTTTAGCATGGCCTTCCTGAGGGCCGTACTTCTAGATATCCGTGACATTCAGGTGGACAGGATTGTAGGTAGAGAGACTATTCCTATAGCCATTGGTAAAACGTGGACCAAGGTGATGCTTATTGCCGTTGCTGGCATTACGGCGTGCATGCTGATCGCAAGCCCCACCTTAGGGTGGACGTCTCCATTCAGTCATTTCCTTATCCCTTGCGTCCTCTATGCCTGTCTCTACCTTTACCTCTATCACATCAGGGTCATTGGAGAGGGACTAATGTGTGAGGCAGTTGTAGATTTTAACTTCATATTGGCTGGAATTATTGCCTTCTTCTTCTGGGAAAAAGATTTAGTTACATCGGCCCTGAAGTTTTTTGCCGGCTATTTATAGTGTTATCATTTAACGTGCGATAAAAAACCGTCTTGCCTCCAGCTAACCGAAAGTGTTACCTCCGGGAAAGGCATATGACAGCTATGGAATACGAGAAATCCCCCAAAGAACAGAAAATACACAAAGAACGTAAAGAGCATCATGGCTTTATACGCATATTCACTACAGATATAAAGAAGAGGCTTATTGCCGGCGCAATCCTCCTATTACCAGCATATATCACATTCTACGTCCTAAAGTTGCTCTTTACCTTTGCCGGTGGAACCATGGTGCCGGTGGTAAAGAGGATAATCCTCAGATCAGATTGGGTCCAGTTGAAGATCCCCGACACGGTGCTGACACCCCTGATGTTTCTCCTGGGGCTTATGATGCTCTTCCTCATCCTTTATTTTGCAGGGGCCTTTGCCGCCAACTTCATCGGCAGGCGTATTATACACTTTGGTGAGGGAATACTGGAGAAGATGCCCCTGGTGAAGACCATCTACGGTACGTCAAAACAGCTTATTCATAGTGCTACTACTCCGGGCAAGGGTGCTTTCAAGCGTGTGGTGCTGGTAGATTTCCCCAGGAAAGGCTCGAAGGCCCTTGGTTTTGTAACGGGTTCTTTTATAGATAAAGAGGGGAACAGGCTGGTAAGCGTCTTTGTTTCCACCTCACCGAACCCCACCTCTGGTTTTGTGGTGCTCCTTCCCGAGTCCGAGGTGGAAGATACCCATCTTAGCGTAGAAGAGGGGTTCAAGATTATTGTCTCCGGCGGCATCCTCACCTCTACTTTTAAGGAAGAGGTCGGGAAGCTTCACCGGGCCTAACACCCTCCACATCCTACCTGGCCCAAACCCCCCTGCCCTGAGTTTATTAACTATGTACCCAAAAATGATAAAGATAAGACAGGCGTTTCCTATGCAGAGGGTTGAGGATGTATCTTCTGTGACCGAGAGGGAGCTTTCAAGGCTTCAACTTGGTTCAAGGCTAAAGCCGGGCGACACTGTGGCGGTTACTGCAGGCAGTAGGGGCATCTCCAAGATAGCGCCCATTACCAGGACAGTGGCAGACATGCTTAAGAAACTGGGAGCTGAACCATTTATTGTTCCGGCCATGGGCAGTCATGGTGGTGCCACCGCCCGGGGGCAAATCGAGGTGTTGGCCAAGTATGGAATCACAGAGGCCAGTATGGGCGTGCCCATCAGGTCCTCAATGAACGTGGTGAATATGGGCAGGAGCCCCTTCGGCTTTCCAATATATACTGACAAACATGCCACGGAGGCAGACCATATAGTCCTTATTAATCGCATTAAGACACACACGCGATTCAGCGGCAGGATAGAGAGTGGCCTCACCAAGATGCTCCTCGTGGGGCTAGGTAAGGACAGGGCTGCCACAATATACCATCGTGCTATCCTTGAATACCCGTTTGAAGAAATTGCAAGCAACATAGTCCCAGTCCTCCTGCAAAAACTACCGGTCCTCCTCGGCCTGGCCATCATTGAGAACGCCAGGGGTGAGGTGGCAGAGATAGAGGCCGTATCACCCGAAAAATTTCTGGACAGGGAACCAGAACTCCTTGGAACGGCCACCAAGCTAATGGCAAAGCTGCCATTCGATGAGATAGACCTGCTGGTTGTGGACGAGATAGGCAAAGACATTGCCGGTACGGGGATGGACACATCAATCATAGGGAAAAAAGATGGCTCCAGGATAAAAATAAGGAGGATATTTGTCAGGGACCTCACGGATGAATCCGATGGCAATGCCTGCGGGGTTGGGCTTGCGGACTTTACTACCAAACGGTTGGTTGACAAGATAAACTTTAATAACACCTATGTGAACTGTATTGCCGCCCTGAGGCCCGAGGGGGCTAGAATACCCATGACTTATTCCACCGACAAGGAGGCCCTGGACCAGGCGCTACACACCCTGGGTCTTGTGGAGCCAGAGGATGCACGTGTAATAAGGATAAAAAATACCAAAAACCTTGGAGAACTGAGCGTCTCGGAGGCCTATAAAGAGGAGTTAAATAGCCGCCGGGACCTAGAAATAGTTTCAGAACCAGAGACGATGCCCTTCGGCCCTGATGGGAACCTTCTGTAAAGCGAGGAGATTTGAACAGATTATAAAAACTCCTCTAGGCTGGCAGTTAGTCCCCTAAAAGGGAGAGCGTGTGTCGTGAATCCTTGCTGTTGTAAATGGGTTGTTAACCTTGTGGGTTTTGTACCGGTGTATTTAACGGAGTAGTTAATAGTATTCTTATCGGGGTCCATACTGACCTCCGCGGTAAGCAACCCCATATTGTCCATCAGGAGTGCCGTCCTTTTGTAGCAGCCCTCTTCCGTCCCACCATCATCAGGAGACAGTATATATTCTTCACCGGTTGCATCAAGCATCCCGTTAAATCTGGCATCAACCCTTTGCTTAAGCTCATCTGGAAAATGAAGAGGCATCCTGCATCTCTAACCATTAACTGAGACCTTTGAAAACCCTGCACAATTGTCATTCTGAAGGCTCGCCCAACAAAGTGGCGAGTCCGCCTAGGGCGTGGGGTGAAACGATCGAAGAATGTAGCGTCCGCTCTCCGCATCGGACGTCTTTGCGTCGGGTACGGAGACCCGGTGCTTTTTTATTACCCCACCCTTGGCGGGAATTATTGCCTTTTTCCCCCTCCCTTGACGGGAGGGGGAAGGGGGAGGGTGAGATAAAACAGTTCACCCCCACCCTACCCTCCCCCATCGAGGGGGAGGAAAGACACGGGCAGAAATTTCAATATTACTGACTGCTTTTCTTGCTTGTGTCAAGTTCTGGCACTTGCTACAAATATATTGATATGATACGCTGGTGTCAAACGGGAATGGATGGGGCCCGGTGGCCCTGACGGACTTCAAATCCGGCTTGTCCGCCTAAGAAGCGGATAGGTGGGTTCGACTCCCACACGTTCCCGCCATTATATTCTATTATCTGTAGGGGCAACTCCCTGTGGTTGCCCTCGTAGCTGGGCAGGCGCAGACTTGCCCCTACACGCTTCGCTCGCAATGACATGCGAGGGTAACAACCCCTCTAAAAGGGTGAGGTTGCCTCGCCCCTACAAAAAGTGAGAAAACTACTCTTCCTCTTTGAACAGTTTATGGCAGTCCTTGCAGGTACTCTTTACCGAGAGGTAGTTAGAACGCACCTCATCGGCGTTACCGGCATTTGCCGCCATGACAAGGGAGTGTATTGAGTTTCGGAACCTGTCGCCGATGATGATAAATTGGGTAGGCACTCCGGAGGGATGTTGTTTGTAGTACAGCGTGACGCACCGACCGGCAATCAGGTCTTCTACCTTTCTTCCAGAATCTACTATGGCCTTCCAGTTCTCCTTGCTCACACTCCTGCCAAGCTCCCTCATGGTGCGGGAGGTGGCGGCCATGGCCTCTTTGAGGCCGCCGACGGTCTCAAGCTCTACGGGTTCTTCCTCTACCCATTCCCTCTCTTCCCACTCTTTTTCTGCCCATTCTTCAAGCTTGGGTAGTTCCTCTCTAAAAAACTCTTCTTCCTCCTCTCTCAGGGCAACCGTTGTTTCTTCGGGTTCCTTTTTGCAGGACATGGGATTTACGGAGATAAGCAGCAGTATCAGGCCAAGGTAGAGGGCGTTCTTCATTTTATTGTGGGGAGAGTTGCCCCTCCCTCCTTTCTGAACTTGTTATGGCATTCATCGCAGTTGACTTGCACTATCAGAGTAGTGCGGTGCGTCAAGACGTCACGCCAAGGGCGGACCTGCCTATGGCATGGCACCCTACTTCTACTTAGTCTACCCCTTCTCTTTTCTGAATTTGTGATGACAGTCCTCACAGTCTGCCTTCATGTTGTCGAAGTGGGTCCTGGCCAGGTCGTACTTGTTATATCTCTCTGCCATAAGGAGTTTGAGCACCTGGGTATAAAAATCCTGGCTTATGTTCACAAACTCCTCCGGTGCAAACCCGTACGTTTTTATGTAGAGGTTCACGCAGCGCTGCCCTATGAGGTCCTCTAGTTTCTTTGCCGAGACCCTTGCAGCGGTCCAGTTGCCGACATCCATTGCAGTCTCGAGGTTCTTCATATATTTTGCGGAGGCCTTCATGGCCTGCTTTAGCTCCTCGTCGGTCGCTCTCTCTGGGGCCTGCGCCTCTCTAAATGTTTCGGTTTCCTCCCATTCGGCAACGGGCTCCTCCTCCGAGGAGTAGTACCAATCACAGGACGGTAGGCATATAAGTAAACAAGACAATATTGCTGCTGTAAAGAGGCTTTGTCTCACGTTGCTGCTTTCTGAATATATACAGGATTTCCAATAGTATAGAGATGCAGAATCAGGGACTATATTCCCGGCATATCTCGGGTTTATTCCATTATAAGCATCTCCTTTGGAACGACAACCACTCCATTTTCTGTGACTGTGAAGTGTCTTCTGTCTCTTTCGTGGTCACAACCTATAATTGTCCCGTCTGGGATATGCACACCCTTGTCTATTATGGCCTTGCGAATCTCTACGTTCCTGCCTATCCTTACTCCTTCCATGATGACGGAGTCTGAGATATCGGAGTTTACCTCTATTCTGACGTCTGGGGAGAGTACGGAATTTTCCACCCTTGCCCCGCTGATTATGCACCCTGCCGAGAGGAGGCTGTTGAAGACCTCTCCCGTCCGCCCGTCGTCTCCGGCATAAACGGTCTTTGCGGGAGGGAATTGTTCCCGGTAGGTGCGTATTGGCCAATCGGTGTCGTAGAGGTTAAACACGGGATTGATGCTTACGAGGTCCATATTTGCATCCCAGTATGCGTCTAGGGTCCCAATGTCCCGCCAGTACCTTACGGGGCTCTTATTCTCGTCTTCAAAGTTATATGCGTAAATTCTGTCTCTATCCAATATAGATGGGATTACGTCTCCGCCAAAATCATGCCTAGAATCCGTTTTGGAATCCTTGACTATCCTTCGGACAAGTGTTTTTGTGTTAAAGAGGTAGATACCCATGGAGGCCAGAACCCTATCTGGGTTGGAGGGCATGGGCTTGGGGTGTGAAGGCTTTTCGTGAAAGCCGGTTATTCTGTTCTCCTCATCGATTTCCATGATGCCGAAGCGGTGGGCCTCTTCTATGGGGACATCTACGCAGGAGACAGTCACATCGGCATTTTTCCCCATATGGAAGGCCAGCATCTTCCGATAGTCCATCTTGTAAACATGGTCACCGCCTAATATCAGGACCGTTTCGGGTCTTTCCCTTTCCAGGGTATATATGTTCTGATAAACGGCGTCTGCTGTACCGCGGTACCACTCGTGAGATATCCTCATCTGGGGTGGGATGATTTCGAGGTGGTCCCCCAGTTCGCTGCTGAAGATATTCCACCACCCTAACCGAATATGTCTGTCCAGTGACATAGACTTGTACTGTGTAAGCAGTACGATTTTGTGGAGCCCGGAGTTAAGGCAGTTACTCAGGGTAAAGTCTATTATTCTGTAGATGCCGCCAAACGGTACCGCAGGCTTTGCCCTGTCTTTCGTCAATGGATAGAGCCGCTGCCCCTCTCCGCCAGCAAGAACCATCACCAGCGCCTTTTTTAACACATCGGGGGCTGATATTGACATGTCTCTTTATGGTGATTCTTTCTTGAACAGTATTTCTTTTATTGTCTTTTTGAGTTCCATGAGGTCGGAGGATTTTACCACATAAGCGTCAGCAGACCAGGTCATGAAGTTGTCCTTGTAACTTGAGTAGGCGGTGTTGATGATAATGGGAATCTTGTTGTCTTCTCCCAGGATTTTTCCCATTGCCTCGATACCGTCCATCCCGGGCATGCTTATGTCCATTACCACCAGGTCCGGCGGGTTTAGCTTTGCCATGGTCACGGCCTCTCGACCATCTCTGGCAACCTCTACCCTGTAGCCCTCTTCGCTGAGTTCGTGTTTATAAAGGAGACACTGGTTTTTGTCGTCCTCTACCACCAAGATTGTTGTCATTGTCCGCCCCCCTTCTTAAGGTCTTCCTTTGCGTCCCGTGTGGGAAGCAGTATGGAAAATACGCTTCCGCGTCCTGCCGCACTAGAGACGCTGAGTGTGCCCTCGTGGTCGTCTATTATCTTATGACTTACCGCAAGACCGACGCCGGTTCCAGCAGTCTTTGTCGTGAAAAACGGGGTGAAGAGTTTCCCTATTACCTCCGGGGGGATACCTTCCCCTGTATCGGCAAAATCTATCTTAATCGAATTGTCTTCTACACACGTCTTTACAGTTAGTGTACCACCTTCCGGCATAGACTCTACAGCGTTTTTTATAAGGTTCAGGAACACCTGCTTCATCTGGGCCGGATCAACAAGGGCCTCTGGGAGATTGTGCCCAAGTTCTTTGTGTACAGTTATTCCCATTTCCCCGAGATAGCGCTCTGTCAGCGCCAAGGTGTCTTCCATCAAATTATTTATGTGCACCTCAGTTTTCCGAGGTTCCGCAGGCTTGCTGAACTCTCTTATATTATCCAGTATTTTCTCAAGCCTTTTTACCTCTTGTACGATGATTTTGGAGCTTGTGTGTATCTTTTCATTCTCTGTACTGAGGCGTTCTATGGAGCGCGCAAATCCTCCTATGGTGACTAACGGGTTTCGTATCTCATGGGCTACGTATGAGGCTATCTCACCCATGGCTACAAGCCTTTCTGAACGCAGGAGTTTCTCCTGGGTCTCGGTTAGCTGGCGCATCTTGTCCTCCAGTTTCTTGTAGGTCTCAGCATTCTCGATAGCCAGGGCTGCGGATTCAGCAAACGTATTCAAAATACTTACGTGCTCTTCTGTTATCGGTTCACCGCTATATAAATTGTCTGCTACAATTACCCCTATGGCCCTGCCCTTTACCATGAGAGGCACACATACAAATTCTTTTGCCCCAATGGCATTCCGGAATTCCCTGGTCACCCTGGGGTCATGGTCTGCGTCCTTTACTACAAGCGGCACCTTTTCTTTCAGGCACCTTATCACTATTTCGTCTTCATTCGAAATGGGAAAGGCCATAAGTTTGGTCTTTATGCTGAGTTGCGTGTCCAGAGGGCCCAGTTCTACTACGTCCTTCAGCAGGCCCTCTAATGTTTGATGCTTAGATATCTCTTGCCATACATTGTGTGCCTCCCCCATATCTGAGGGCCCTATAGCCATCTTACCGCAGACCGCTCCTTGCTCCTGATTCATGAGGAACAGCATTGCGCGGTTAAACCCCAGGGCATGACCAGCAGTTACGCAGGTGAGAACCAACTGAAACACCTTGTCAAGTTTGAGGGTGTACTGTAGTGCGTCACTGAGTTGGGTCAGGAGGGAAAGCTGGTGTATCCTCTTTTCTCTATCTGTGATATCCATTGACAAGAGCAATACCCTTCCAACGTCGCCCTTATCATCTCTCATTGGTATACCGATATTCTCAATGTACCTCCGTCGACCTTCTTTGACAAGAACCTTGATGTCATGGAACCGACTTTTCCCCCGCTCAAAGGCCTCCTTTGCAGGACAGATAATCTCTTCACATTGAAAGATTCCCCGACACGATGTACCCACCGCCGACCCTGGGAGACCCCATATCTCAGAAAGCTTCTTATTGGCCCAGGTGATATTAAGCTCCCTGTCCATCAGACAAATCCCTATATCCAGGGCATCAACAACATATTGGAGTTTGTTCTTCTCCTGACGCAATATCTCTTCAGACCTTTTTATATTTCGGAAGAGTATAGTATTCTCTGTGGCCATAGCCAATTGGGGTGAGACCTGCTCCAGGAGGTTTATGTGGGCGGTGGAGAAGTTATTGGGCCTTTTACTACCGAGGTTAATGTTCCCAATAACCTTCCCCTTTACTTTGAGGGGTACGCCTAATCGGGACCGTATTCCCTCTCGTAATAGCAAGATATTCGTGGAGATCTCTTTACTTTCGGTGTCTTCTACGATTACAGGCTCGCCAGTGGTAGTTGTTTTCTCTAGGAGGCTTCCTTTCAGTGGATAGGGGCCCCCTTCTTTCAGCACTACGTTGTCATAATCGGTGGACATTACATAGGTAATGGCCATGTCCTTCTTCTCGCCAAGGAGCGAGATGCTTGCCCTGTCAAAATCCACCGCCCTCTTTAGTTCAGCTACTATACTGGTGTAAGTGTCTCTTATATCAAGTGTAGTGGCTATTATTCTATGTATATTATCCACCACTTCCCTTTGTAGCTGGTCTGTTTCTACAGTCTTCATATCGGTGGCCTTATAAGCCATGCAGTGTTATTTCTTAGGCGTTTTCTCTAATTATACATTTTACCCTATAGCCCTCGGCAATTCCTCAATTTTCTTGTCTCCTGCGACGAGAGCTCTGTATCTGGTTTTCACCGCAAGATTTAGCTGATTTGGGCCAACCACATCGTGGCCATGAAGACTACCTCTTTTTGCCTTGAAGATGGGGAAGGCATAGATATCAGAAATTCCAGTTCCGTGGAGGTAGTCTATGATGTTCTTTGCCTCTTTGAACCTAAAGGAAGGATTGAACTGGAGCCTGTAGGTGGTAAGGGGAATTCTCATCAGGGGACCTTTACATGGAGATGACGACCTAGCTTGTAGAAGGCCTCCAACCACTGGTTGGGAAAATACCATCCCCTCTTTGCCCTTTCCTTCATGGTGCTGGTAAATTTCTTTCCGATGGCGAAATATATGTTTTGGGCCTTCCAAAGGTCCAGGTCAATTGATAAAGAAGTTAATAACTGCAGGACATTGTCCACTTTTTCAATGAGCGCAATATCCTCAGGCCTTCGACTTAGCTTTTCCATAAGGGAGTTTACCCGAGAGCATGCAATGAAACCAATTGTAGTCGTATCCACCTCAATAGACCATCTCTTAGCCTCATTTATTAAACTCTCAAGTTTTCCTGTGTCCAGGTCGTTTTCCTCAAAAACTCTCCTCAGGTCTCGGTTCACTATATATTCTGTGGCCACTGAAATGGGCCTGGGGAGGGGTATTTGCAGGTGTTGGAAGAAGTTCATTAAGGTATAGTTGTTCTCAAATATTTGCCGATAAGAGGCCTCGATTCCTTCGTAAGTGGAGTAGAGTGTCTGGTTCAGTATCTTCCTCTGCTCGTCTCTGAAAAGATGCCATACGGAATAAGTGTTAGGACCGAAATGCTTATCCAGAAGTCTTATTACCTCTGGGGTATCCCCTTTTTCAAATGCTCCTTTAATCGCTACTTGCATAAGTGAAAAGTTCTCTTCTCCTGAAAAATCTCTGACCCCCCCTTTTATATTGTGGTCCCCAAGGTGCAATACGGCAAAGCTAATGGTCCTTTCATCCCAGGTTTTATTTGAAAGGAGGTTAGCCTTTCCTATGGCGAGGTTTAGTCTTCCGGCCCCGATTTTTTCATGTTGCTCGCTCCTGACAGTATAGCAAAATAGGTTTATTGATTTGGGATATTCCTCAAAGACAGAGGATATGGCATAGTGGGCGCCAACCCTTAGGAGGTCAACCCTAGAAGGTTTTTCCAGCATTTCATAACACTTTGCCCCATTTTCAAATACATTACTAGGGGCCTTTTCCAGGATCTTCAGATATTCGGGTTCAAGCGATACGGACTGTAACTCTTCCAGGTACTGCATGGCCGCTGCCGCATAATGCATAACTTGAACACTCTCTATACCTGCGATCTCATCAAAAAACCAGCCACAACTGGTGTACATCAACATGGCACTTCTTTGCATCTCAAGGAGCTTTAGAACCCTCATCTTTTCTTCTTTTGCAAGGTCTTTGATGGCATGTTTCTTAAAAAATCCCTCTACACTGTCTGTTGATCTATCAAGGATGACATTGACGTAGCCGTTTCTGGCGTCCCACGGGGAGCTTAGATATCTGGTGGCCTCCTGTTCAAAAAAGGGAATCAGTCTATCCCTCAGCCAGTCCATGGCCTCTCTTAAAGGTCTTCTCCAGGCCTGGGTCCATCCCTGATGCATACCTGAATTACAGCCGCAATTATCTCTCCATCTTTCTACGCCATGGATACAACTCCAGGAGGAGTTCTCAAAGATCTCAACTGCATGGGTGGGAGGGTACTTTGCAAGGTATTCCCCGTAATTGGTCAGCCTTGCAAGGTTTTGGGTCTCAATAAGGTGCAGGCAATAAGCAAGGGCCATATCGCCACGGTGACGGTGGTGGCCATAAGTTTCTCCGTCGGTTGCAATGTGTACCAGTTGGGGCCAGTCTTTATGGTCGGTAAATCCTTCAAGCAACCTCTTTGCAAAGACCTCTCCATTGTTCAATACCTCTCCAAAGGCAGCATCATGAGAGATAGACCTATCATAGAAGAAAAGGCTTATTGTCCTTCCAGATGGCAGGGAGCAGAGGTATGGCATGGCAGGGTCAATCTTTCCGCCACTTACGTCCAGCCACTCTGTTTCGTCAAGTTTTCTTATGCTTTTCGCCTGGCGAGGTGCGAGTATGGTGAACTTCATCCCCAGTTCCGCCAGCACTTCAAGGGTCTCTAGGTCAACAGCGGTCTCCGGAAGCCACATCCCTTCTGGAAATCTTCCGAATCGGTTCTGAAAGTCATTTATTCCCCATATTGTCTGGGTGTATTTATCCCTCTTGTTCGCAAGAGGCATAATCATATGGTTATAGACCTGGGCTATCGCAGAACCATGCCCTGAGAATCTTTCCATGCTTAACTTGTCCGCATCAAGTATTGCCTGATAGACGTCCAGGTTGTGGACTTCTAACCAACTGAGAAGTGTTGGACCAAAGTTAAAACTTATTTTTGAGTAATTGTTGACAATATCAATAATCCTTCCATCTGAATCAAGGATTCGGGAGGCGGTATTGGGGGCGTAGCATTCTGCGGTTATTCTTTCATTCCAGTCATGATAGGGGTAGGCCGAATCTTGCAGTTCTATCTCTTCAAGCCAGAGATTCTCTCTTGGGGGTTGGTAAAAGTGTCCATGGATACAGATAAACCTGTGCATTACTGGAAAGTCTCCTCCTTGCACACTGCAAAGCATGATTATAAAGGTAGAGTGCATCGGAAGGAACATTCTCTACTGTTGCCCTTCAGTATCCTTCCCCTTCCCTTTCCATGGGAATGATCCTTTCCACCGGTGAGACTATCCTTAACTCCACCTTCTTCAAAAAAGGGGCCCAAACCACAGATTCACATCTTCCCTCTCGCAGGTATTCCACCCCTATTCTCATACTTTATTTTCTGACCATTTAAAGAACAGGACACCAAGGGGGGGTAATGTCAATGAAAGGGTGTAATGCCTGCCATGTGCCGGGATTGGGGTAGCTTCTGCCATGCCCAAGTTCCCATGGCCACTGCCCCCATATTCCTTTGCATCGCTGTTAAGTACCTCTTTCCAGGGACCATCCCTTGGAACCCCTACCCTATAGTCATATCTAGGAACGGGTGTGAAATTGCAGATTACAAGGACTATTTCGCTAGGGTTTCTACCCTTTCTTATGAAACTTATGATGCTCTGCTCCCAATCGTGAGAGTCTATCCACTCAAAGCCTTCGGGGTTAAAATCCAGCTCGTACAAGGCCTGCTCGGTTGTGTAAAGACGGTTCAGGTCTCTAATCCATCTCTGTATTCCCTGATGAAGGAGATACCGGAGGACATGCCATTCTAAGCTCTCTTCATGGTTCCACTCCCTCCATTGGCCAAACTCCCCACCCATAAATAGGAGTTTTTTTCCCGGGTGGCCGTACATATACCCAAATAAAAGCCTAAGGTTTGCAAACTTTTGCCATTCATCGCCTGGCATCTTCCCGATGAGCGAGCCCTTTCCATGTACCACTTCATCATGCGAAAGAGGTAGGATAAAGTTTTCGGTGAATGCGTACAACAGGCTAAAGGGAAGGAGGTTGTGGTGATACTTCCTGTAAATAGGGTCTTTTGAGAAGTATTCCAGTGTATCGTGCATCCACCCCATGTTCCATTTCTTACCAAAACCAAGTCCGCCTACATAGGTGGGTCTTGAAACCATAGGCCAGGCGGTAGACTCCTCAGCCACGGTTTGTACATCGGGATGGGTTATGTAAACCATCTCGTTAAATCTCTTTAAAAAACTTATTGCTTCTATATTTTCTCTGCCTCCATACTGGTTGGGTATCCACTCTCCCTCACGCCTTGAGTAGTCAAGGTAGAGCATGGAGGCAACGGCATCTACCCTGATGCCATCAATATGATATTTATCCAACCAGAAGAGGGCGCTACTGATGAGAAAGGCCCTGACCTCGTTTCTGCCGTAGTTAAAGATGTAACTGTTCCAATCCGGGTGAAAACCCTTCCTGGGGTCTGCATGCTCGTAAAGGTGTGTTCCATCAAAGTAGGCGAGCCCATGTTCGTCCGATGGAAAATGGGAAGGTACCCAATCAAGTAGGACGCCTATACCGTTCTGATGAAGGTAATCAACCAGGTACATGAAATCCTGAGGGCTTCCATATCTACTGGTGGGGGCAAAATAGCCTACCGTCTGATACCCCCAAGAACCGTAAAAGGGATGTTCCATAATTGGCAGAAACTTCACGTGGGTAAAGCCAATATCCTTTACATAATCTACAAGGTAATGGGCCAACTCCCTGTAAGTTAGAAATCTATTTCCCTCTTCAGGGACCCTTCTCCACGAACCAAGATGGACCTCATACATGGCAAGGGGGGCATTAAGCGAGTTAGATTTTTCCCTCTTCTCCATCCACTTACTGTCAGCCCATTTATAGTTCAGGTCCCATGCTATGGAGGCGGTTTTAGGTGGCCTTTCCCAACAAAAAGCAAAGGGGTCGCCTTTATCTACCCTGTAGCCATTGTACCTGGAGACTACATGATACTTGTAAACAGTTCCACTATCAATACCCCCAATAAACCCTTCCCAGATCCCTGAGTCATCCGCCCTTGGCCTTAGGAGATGAGACTCCTTATCCCATAGATTAAAGTCTCCTATAACTGAGACCCTTTCAGCATTTGGAGCCCACACGGCAAAGTATGCCCCTTTTACGCCATCAACTTTTATGAGGTGGGAGCCAAGTTTTTCGTAGAGTTTAAAATGACTGCCTTCCTTAAAGAGGTATATATCATGAGCAGTAAGGAAGCTCATGTCAGATACGTAACTTTTTCTTTTTTCCATCGTCTTGAGAGCTCTGTAAGGCACCGTATTCACCTCCTATACACGTGCTAGACGGGTCTGATTTCCGAGACCTGCTTTCTTAATATCTGTCTCCAACCTGGCCCATTTCTAACACCTTATCCCCTTGAGGGCATCTTGATAGAGGTTTGCATAGAGTCTGGCGCTCTTTTCCCAAGACCAGTCTTGAAGCATCCCCCTCCTCATCAGCTCTGTCCATCTAGCCCTGTCATCGTACGTTTCTACCGCCTTTCGTACGGCTTTCAACATCTCCTCTGAAGAGTAAGATTCAAATAGAAATCCCACTGAGGTGCTTATAGTATCGGCAAGGCCCCCAGTATTGCGCACTATGGGTACTGTCCCGTACTTCAAACTATACAGTTGATTGAGTCCACATGGCTCATACTTAGAGGGCATGAGGAACATATCTGCCCCAGCCTCTATCTCGTGGGAGAGTTGGTTGTCGAAGCCAATGTTGATAGATGCCTTGCCTGGATATTTGTCCGCAAGGGACTTTAGGGCCTCCTGGTACTTCTTGTCACCTGTGCCGAGTAAGATGAACTCTACGTCTAGTTTCATCAACTCACCCCAGCACTCGATTATCAGTTCTATACCCTTCTGTACGGTGAGCCTGCTTATCATCCCTATTAAGGGCACCTCCCTCTCTGCGAGTCCGACCTTTTTCTGAAGGTGTCTCTTGCATCTACTCTTCCCTTCCAGGTTATCTGGGCCATATCTGGCAGGGATGAGCCTGTCTTCCTCCGGATTCCACACCGAGTAGTCTATTCCGTTTACTATGCCATACAGGTCCTTGCCCCTCTCCTTCAGTATTCTGTGGAGGCCCGCACCGAACTCCTCCGTCTGTATCTCCTCGGCATATTTTTTACTCACCGTTGTGATTATGTCTGAGAAGACTATGCCAGCCTTTAATAGATTAATCTTACCGTCGTACTCCAGTTGCTCCCAATTGTAGTATCCGGTGCCCAGCCCCGTGACCCGCAAGTCCTCTTTCGGAAAGAGCCCCTGATAGGCAAGGTTGTGGATGGTCAGCACGGTAAGCGCGCCCTTGAAGTAGTCGTCGTCCTTGTAAAGACTCTTAAGGTAAGTGGGGACCATAGCCGACTGCCAGTCATTGGCATGCACGACATCTGGTCTGATACCTATGGACCTTACCGTCTCCAGCACAGCACGAGAGAAGAAGGTGAATCTCTCGCAGTTGTCTGCATAACCCTCTCCGGCGGAAGGGTCTACGTATAATTCATCCCTGTCGTAATAGTCCTTATTTTCTATAAAGTACACGGGTATTTCCGTGCCAGGCATGTGTGTTTTGTATACAAGGCCTGTTACCAACTTATTGTTAATGGTAACGGATGGCTTCTCGCCAGTGGGAGATAGCTTAAAACCGTCACGCCTTACGTGTCTGTAGAGAGGCATGAATATAGATACCTCATGGCCGAGCTTTTGCAGGCTTTTTGGGAGAGAACCGGCTACGTCTCCCAATCCACCTGTTCTGGCAAATGGTGCGACCTCTGAAGAGACGTAAATTATGTTCATTTACCCGCTTCCTTCCTTACGCACTCCGCCTCTCTAAGGTACTTGGCCGCATTTTCTGGTGGCACTGGATTTATGTAGAAGCCTGTGCCCCATTCGAAACCAGCCATCCGGGTCAATCTGGGGATGACCTCAATGTGCCAATGGTAATAATCCAACTCCGTCTGGTTAAATGGGCTGGTGTGGACTATAAAATTGTATGGCGGCTCTTCTAAGGCACTTTCCAGGCTGCAGAGGGCAGACCTCAATGTCTCCGCAAGTTCCTCAACCTCGGACTTCTGTATATTCTCGAAGTGAGAAGAATGGTTCCTGGGAACTATCCAGAGCTCAAACGGAAATCGGGATGCAAAAGGTGCAAATGTGATAAAATTCTCACCCTCCATTACCACCCTGTCCTTAGCAGAACTCTCCTGCACCATCATGTCGCAGAAGAGGCACCTGCCCCTGTACCTGTAAAATGTTAGGGAGCCTTCCATCTCAGACGCTACAACCAGTGGCACGATTGGGGTAACGATGAGCTGGGTATGGGTGTGTTCCAGGCTCGCCCCGGCAGCCGCACCCACGTTTTTAAACAGCATTCCGTAGATGAACCTCTTGTCCTTTTTTAGGTCCACCAGCCTGTCCCTGTATGTCCAGAGCACCTCTTGTACGTGGGCGGGAGCAAGAGCTGAGAGGGATATCTCGTGTTGCGGGCATTCTACTATCACCTCATGGGCACCCACCCCGTTCATCAGGTCGTATATACCGTCGCCCCGCTTTTGCAGGCCTCCTCCTATTACCAGGGCAGGATATTTGTTGGGTACAACCCTCACTCTCCAGCCCCTGGTATTGGGTTCAGTGCCCCTCTCTCTGTAGGCCATAATCTCTGGCGGGGTCTTGTCCTCATTGCCCTCACAGAACGGACAGAAGCCACCACCTTTAATGCCGTGTGGTGGGGCCTTGAAGTCAGTGGGCCTAAGGGCCCTCTCTGTGGCAATAATTACCCAACGTCCTGACACTGGCTCTTTTCTTAGTTCTGGCATGTGGGCTCCTTTTTATACCTATCCAAGGTACTTTTTTAAGAAATCCATGGTGGGCACGTTAAGGTTGAGATGTGGTGTCCAAGAAAGACTTCTCTGCTTACGTTGCTGGCCATTTCCTACCTCCCCATAACAAATTCGTGTGTGCCATAACTACATGATGCCACATAGGTTATAAGTAGCAAGGGGTGAATTCCCCGGAAACTGATTTTAAAACCCATGTGTACTAAAATCAAGTAGAAAGGGTGTTAGTGTGCTCAGCCCTTGGGTTGTTCCTTTGGATGGGTTATCCTTTGCCAGTAGTCTTCGTATTGGAACTGCGAGCTGTGTTCAGGGTCGTGGCAGGTCTTACAGTCCCGGGGTTCCAGTTTACCATAGCCGTCGGTTTTAAGCCCCTTTAGGGCCATTTCTACGTGTTGGCTACCTGGGCCATGGCAGCCCTCGCACCCGGTGCCCTTCAGTCCAGGCGTTTTCTCCAGTGACGTGAAGCCGCTCTCGTAATAGAGACCGGTGACATGGCAGGATACACATTCGGGGTCGTAGTCGTGTCCTACCCTGACCAGGGTCTCATAGGCCAGGGCGTGGGCAGTCGTCTTCCAGTGCAGGAAGGTTGCCTGGTGGCACGTGCCACAGATGGTGTTACCGGCGTAGGTAAATCCCTCGGTATTAGAAAATTTCTCTACCCTGCCCAGGAGGTCTTCGTCCTTTAGCCTCTGCTGATAGTTGGTGAGGAGGGCGAGCATCTGGCTAGAATCCGTGTAATGGTCATCCAGTGTAACCATCTCCAGATGTGTCTTTCCATCATGGGGACGATAACGGAAGAGCCCGATGTACTTCCCCTTATTTCCACTTGTAGCTACTATGGTCTCACCAACGGTTGTAACTATGGGGTGGTCTATGTTATGGCCCGATATAACGAGTTGAAACTCTGGAAAGGCCTCGGCCAGCCTTCTCGACTCCTCAAGGTCTGCGTGAGATAGAAGGATTAACAGGTCCATGTCTTTGAGTTCTTGGATTAATGGGCCGATTGCCTCGGAAGGAGGTATTATTTCCACCCCCCATGGCGTGGTCCCAAGGAGTTTTGGGGAGAGTACACCCAGAATGCCTATCTTTATCTGCCTGTCATCCACCATGACATCTCTGATAATATACGGGTATACCTTTATGCCCAGCGTCTCCGACAGCAGGATGTTGGAGGAGAGTAGTTTAACCGGGCTTGAGTAGAAGACGTAACTAAGCACTTCCGGACCCATCCCCAGGTCCTTTTCCCCCAGGTTATGGAGTACGTATTGCATCTCCCCGAGGGCCTGTACCAGCGTCTCCATCTTAATCTCATCTTGTCTCTTCCAGTGGCCAGTGAGGTCTCCCAGGCCCAGGGGCAGAACCGTCTGATTTCCCTGTTGTATGGACAAGAATAGGCTATGTCTCTTGGCTATACCGCCCATGGGGGTTTTTTCGCAACCGCAGGGTTCCAGGTATCCGGTCTCCTCGCCACTGAACGCTATCATAAGCTCCGTGCTATGATTATGTGGGTTGTGTGGACCATATGAAGTGCCGTAGGCGCAACTTATGGAGAGGGATGTCAAGAGACAGAAGAGCATAAAACCCAATGGTCTCATTAGCCTTCCCTAACAACACCGTAGATTGGGACTGTCAAGAGTGGTTGGTCCTTACTGGTAGTGTGTATCTGGAGGCTGCCTTCGAGTCTTCCTGTAGGCACGTCTTTGCTGAGGATTACCTCCAACCGGTGGAAGTAATTGGTGCTGCCAGGCATAAGGTGCAGACTGAAGTAATCGGGTTTGACGCCAAATCTCTCCAGCTTCACTTCCTTCCTGTGTATGGTAATCAGTATCTGCCTTATGGCCTCTTTGCCCCTCTGCACTACACCATAAGAGATTCTGGTTGGGAAGACAGATACATCACTTATTATCTCACCAAAGAACGGTATGGTTAAAACGGGTTGCCTCTTGCTGTTTGTAAATACCTGAATGTCTCCTGCAAATCTACCCAAAGGGGCCTCTTTCTTGGTAGATACCTCGAGCATGTAGACATTCTCCTCGCCCCTCTTTTTATAGCGCAGCTTCAATACAGGACTGGTCGACCTAACCTTGGTGACCTTCAGCCTCAGGTCTGTCAGGGGTTTTATCTCAAGCTCTTTGGTGGCAGATTGCCCCAACCTTATCTGATTAAACCACAGGCGTCGTGGTTCAGCAACGACCTCCTCCAAGACGTTCGCCTCTATGGTCAGGACGTAGTGCGGCGCCTCGGGGTCATTGGTGTCAACAGTCACTGTCTTGCGGACATTACCGACAAAGACATCTGTCTGGAAGGTTACCTCTATCTCGGCCTGGGCACCAGGCGGCATGGTCTTCTGAGAGGGGGCCGCCGCCGTGCAGCCACAGGAGGTCCTGACGTTTTCTATCAGCAAATCACCAGTACCGTCATTTTTGAACGTAAACCCATGAGTAGCCCGTTCCCCCTTATAAACATTGCCAAAGTTGTGTGAGTCCTCCTCAAAAACTATGCGGGGCACCTTCCTGGTCTCTGCTGCCTGGAGCGAGTTTTCCCCAATCCCCCAGGATATGAGGGCCACAAGGTATAGAAAGAGGCATATGGGACCTGTGTTCATGGTTAGAAACAAATGCCTACAATACTATATAAGTCTCTATAATAAGACATGATACTTCAGCTCCCCCAGATGGTCAAGAGGTAAAGGGAATGTTGTTGAATTAGGGGTGAGGGTTTTTGTAATATCCTGTTCTTTGTAGGGGCAACTCTCTACGGTTGCCCCTACTACCCACTATAAAGAGGGGATGAGATGGCTCGTCCCATATGGCGCTGCCTTGTAGTCGTTTTCTTCTTGCTACTTACAGGAGGAGACCTCTGCAAAACCCTGCGCAACTGTCATTCCTTCGCTTCACTCAGGACGGCGTCTGAGGGAGTGAAACGACCGAAGAATCTCCAAGACACGAGATTCTTCGCTTCGCTCAGAATGACACCGACTATTAGAGCGCCTTTGGCAGATGACCCAGGAGATACCTCCTTCGCCGGGGCTATGGCGCCCTGGCCCATGTTCCGTCACGACCCGCAGCGCACGGGGTTAAGCCAGTATGCGGGCAGCGACAGGGGTGCAGTCAAGTGGTGTTTTAAAACGGGGGATGAGGTGAACTCTTCGCCCGCAATAGGGGAGGACGGCACCATATACTTTGGTTCACTTGATGGTAACATATATGCTGTTACGCAGGAGGGTAACCTAAAGTGGCGTTATTCTGTAGGTAGTGAGGTCTATTCCTCTCCCGCTTTGGGCAGTAACGGCAATATATACATCTGTTCGTGGAGTGGCAGCATCCTTGCGCTGGATACTGAAGGTAGTCTCAGGTGGAAGGTACAGATACACGGCAGGATTACCTCATCTCCAGTGGTTTCAAATACAGAGGGGGGTAAAGGAGATGTCCTGTACGTGGGCTCCGACGATTACCGTCTGTATGCCATGAGTGGTGAAGGTCTAGGGATAAAATGGGCCTTCAACACCAGGAAGTATGTTGATTCGTCCCCCGCCATTGGGCCCGACGGTACGGTATATGTCGGCTCTAATGATGCCTTTCTTTATGCCATTGACCCCGACGGTATGCTGAAGTGGCGGTTCAATACATCAGGTGCCGTGACCTCCTCCCCGGCAGTAGCGAGTGATAGCACGGTGTACGTGGGCTCCAGCAGTGGTGTCCTCTATGCCCTGGGAAGTAATGGCACTCTCAAGTGGAGTATTAAGGTGCCGCATTGGATAGACTCTTCTCCTGCTATTGGACCAAAGGGAGGGGTTTACTTCGGCTCAAATGATGGTAAACTCTCTGCGATTACCAGTGAAGGCGCCCTGAGGTGGATATACCGTACAGGGGGCGTTATTACCTCGTCGCCAGCGGTAGATAAGGACGGCAATGTGTACGTGGGCTCGTGGGATGGAAGTCTCTACGCTATAGACGGTGACGGAATGTTGAGGTGGACACACCATACACAGGGGCCTGTTCGCTCATCGCCCGCCATCGGAGCCGATGGCACGATATACTTTGGCTCTGCAGACGGCAGACTCTATGCGGTTGGAGAATAACAACATTATGGCCAGAAAAGAACACTACAGGATGCTCAAAAATCCTTTCTACTTCTTATTGGTTGCAGTGGTAGTTTTCAGTAATTCGACTGGAAGTGCCTCGGGAGAGGATTCTAAGATACCCTGGCAGATGTTCAGGAATAATCCGCTCCACACCGGACGGAGTCAGTACTCCGGCCCCACGGATGGTGTCCCCAAATGGAAGTTTCTTACCGCAGGCAAAGTCACGTCTTCTCCAGCGGTAGGCCCTGATGGCACTATCTACGTGGGCTCTGAAGATAGTGTGCTCTACGCAGTTACCCCCGGAGGCAAGAAAAAGTGGGAGTTTTCCACCGAGGGTGGAATCACCTCATCGCCCGCTATCGGTTCAGACGGCACAATCTACGTGGGCTCAAGAGACAAGAAACTTTATGCCGTCAATAACGACGGCACCCTAAGGTGGACCTATGAGACGGGCGGAAGTATTTTTTCGTCACCCACCCTGACGCCAGACGGAACGATCTATGTAGGTTCTAGCGACTACAAGCTCCACGCCATCAGTCAAGACGGCAGCCCCAAATGGAAATACGAGGCACCAAGCCCCATTAGCTCTACCGCCAGCATCGGGCCGGATGGTACCGTGTATTTCGGAACGAATGGTGGGGTAGTGTTTGCCCTGGACACAAGTGGCAGACTTAAGTGGACCAGGAGGATAGGTAGAGACATATACGCCTCGTACTCTTCACCGGCCATTACACCCAATGAATGGGTGTTTATTGGCTCCGAGAACGGCCGCCTCTACGGCCTGGATAAGGAAGGGAAGGTCGTATTCCGGGCACAGGCGGGCAAAGCCGTGCATGCCTCACCGGCCATCGATGCGGACGGCGCCGTATATTTCGGCTCCTACGACGGCAACTTTTATGTAATAACCAAAGACGGTCACCTCAAGTGGTCTTACAAGACTGGTGGCATCATCGAGTCTTCCCCGGCATTGGGGGCTGATGGGAGTGTATACTTTGGTACGGGTGAACTGGAAGGGGCCAGGGGGAGAGTCGGACGGCTGTACGCTATCGACTCCGATGGTAAGTTGCTGTGGAAATGTGAGACAGAGGATTGGATAGAGTCTTCACCAGCAATAGGCCCTGACGGCACCATCTACGTAGGCTCCAATGACCACAATCTCTACGCCATTGGTTCACCCTCTGCTAAATAGCTGGGACCCAACGAAGGAAAGAAAAAGATGTAGCGTGCAATCCTCGCCATAGGCGAGTCCGCCATTTGTTGGGCGTGACCCGCATCGGACGAAAGAGGCAACCCCTTCTGTCATTGCTTCGGGGCTATGCCCCTCGCAATGACGAGTGACTGGGTTATTGTGAGATGTGACGCCACATCGGGTACGGAGACCCGACGCTACAAAATACCTAATAATGTAGGGTGCGTCTCGACGCACCACTGTTTGCTATCTTCGCGACAGCTCTCTAATCCTTTCCATTATCTCATCGGTCATCCTACGCAGCGTCTCCTTGTCGGGCTTCTCTATGTTATTAAATCTTATGGGCCTTCCGTACGTAATGGTAAGTCTTGTAAAACGCGGGAGTATGGCGCCCTTGGGCAACACCCCATAGGCACCGGCAATATAGACGGGCAGCACAGGTACGTGGCTCTTATGCGACAACATCGCCACGCCCGGATGTCCTTGCCCAACCTTGCCATCTACCTTTCCCCATCCCTCTGGAAAGATACCCAATACACCGTTCTTCTTGAGTACATTTAGTCCAGTAACCAAGGCCTCCTTGTTTAGACCCCTTTCCTTTACAGGAATGGCCTTATGCATTCGGTAAAACCACCATCCCCAGCTCTCGTAATATATGGACTCCACCATATAGGTTATCCTCCTGGGGCAGGCCACTTGTAGGACCCAGGGATCAATGAGACTAAAGTGGTTAGCAGCCAAAATGATAGGCCCTTTAGTTGGCACATACTGCCTACTTCTCACCTCAAGCCTGAAGAAGAGCTTTAGGACAATTATGGATATAAATGTCGTAATTTTGTATGCTACATATCCAACAAAGTCATAAAACAAAGCGCCAAGTTTGATAAACAGCGCCTTCGGCCCTCTCTTAGACCTTTCCAAAGGCATCCCTTTACACCTCCGCTGCCCTTAAAGCTTCTCTCTTACTGCAAACCGGCTCTAAGATATTTACCCTACACGACATATTATAACCGATGAAAACATCAGCAACCAGACCTTGGGGTATCAAGGACGGCATTCACCTTTGCAGAAGTACCCTTGTTGACAGGGATTATAGCGTTCGCCGCCACGCCCTTCAACTATTTTCTTCGCCATCAAAAAGGGCTTGACAAAACCTCCCATAGGGATTAAAAAGTATGTTAAGGACTGGCTTTTATTGACTTAAGGGTTGAATCCATTTTAGGTTAAAAAGAGCATCGGTGTGCTTAGAGAGTGGGCCTTTCCACTCTTTTATTTTGGCCTTTAGGAGGGTATCCAGTGGACAGGGAAGAGCTTCTCAGGCTGGTAGAAACCCTGCGCAGAGACAAGGATATAGACAAAGAGATAGTATTCCAGGGTATAGAGGCCGCACTTATGTCGGCCGCCAGGAAACACTTTGTCCACAGGGAAGACATTACCATAAAAATAGATAGGACAACCGGGGAACTCATTGCTAAGGAAGGAGATAGAAGAATAGACCCCGCAGAGCTGGGCCGAATAAGTGCTCAAACCGCCAAACAAGTCATGATACAAAAGATAAGGGAGGCGGAGAGGAACGCCATTTACGACGAGTTTATAAAGAGAAAAGGCACTATTGTTACAGGTACTGTACAGCGCCTTGAGGGTCCCAATATTATAATCAACCTGGGGAAGACCGAAGGTCTATTACCAAGGGCAGAGCAGATTACGGACGAGGCATATCGCCCTGGTGACAGGGTTCGTGCCCTGCTCCTTGACGTAAAAAAGGTGTCCCAGAGGGTAAGGCTGGTACTATCGAGGAGTCATCCCGACTTCGTGAGAAAACTGTTTGAGCTAGAGGTACCCGAGATATCAGAGCAGGTAATCGAAATTAAGGCGATAGCAAGAGAGGCAGGGTACAGGACCAAGATTGCCGTCCTGTCACAAGACCCACATGTAGACTGTGTGGGTGCCTGCGTTGGAGTCCGTGGCACAAGGATTAAGAACATAGTTGATGAGCTAGTCGGAGAAAAGATAGACATCATCCGCTGGGATGAGGCTCCCGAGGCGCTGATACCCAACACCCTTAAACCTGCAGAGATTATCGGGATTATGCTGTCCCCGGAGACACACCAGGCAACAGTGGTAGTGCCTAACGATCAGCTCTCACTTGCTATCGGAAAGAGAGGGCAAAATGTTCGACTAGCCTCCAAACTTACGTCCTGGGACATAGATATACTTACCGAGGAAGAACTCTCTCAGAAAGAGATTGTGGCCGAGAAAGATGCCACCCCAGGGCAGACACCTTCCGGGGACGACCAAGAGGAGTTTGCGGCCTCCACCCCGGACAATAATGATTGACACATAAAGCAGAGAAGGCGACCTAGATGGCTAAAAAAATTAGGATAAGCACACTGGCAAAAGAGATGGGCGTAAAGAGCGGTCTCATCCTAGAGAAATGCAAGAAACACGGGCTCACCCACATTACACACCATGCCAATACAGTAGAGGACAAAGAGGCCACTCTCATACGCAGCTTCTTCGAACCATCTGTTAGTCCGGCTGGAGCCAGGGAAGTTAGTAAGGCGGCCCCAAAGGTGGTCACGCCCAAAGAAGTCTCTAAGCCAGTGAAGCATAAAGTATTGCCAAAAAGGGCTGAGGCGACGGAAGCAAAGCTTGTTACGTTGCCGGCCAAAGGTAAGGCAGGTACCGAGGCCAAACCATTACCCAAGCTCATCCGCCCACCGAAATATATAGCGGTGCCCAGGCGTCCTCCCTTCAGGAAGCATATAAGGGCAGGATTTAGGAGGAGGAGGAGAGGCCGTCCTGGGGAGGCTGATAGGCCATATCGAGAGGCAGTAGTCGCTCCAAGGGTTACAACGGAAGGACTTAAGCTTACCCTCGAAGCACCTGTCACGGTTAAGGAACTCTCCAGCAAATTAGGTATAAAAGCAAGCAGTATCATTATGAAGCTCTTGATGGAGCACAACGTCCGCGCAACAATGAATCAAACGCTTGATGAGGATGTTGTAGTGCTCCTGGGTATGGAGTACGGTGCAGAGATAGAGCTGAAGAAACCGCAGGAGGTCGGGAAAGCAATAGAGAAGGAGTTTGAGGAGCTGGTCAGTAAACCCGAGGACCTCGTACCCAGACCACCCATAGTTACCTTTTTGGGTCACGTGGACCATGGTAAGACCTCACTCCTTGATGCCATAAGAAAGGCGAACGTGGTAGCTGGAGAAGCGGGCGGTATTACCCAACACATAGGTGCCTATCGTGTGGAGACTAACGCTCGTTCGGTGACATTTCTTGACACGCCAGGCCACGAGGCCTTTACCTCGATGCGGGCCAGGGGCTCCCAGGTCACCGACGTTGCAGTGCTGGTGGTGGCTGCTGATGACGGCGTCATGCCACAAACAGAAGAGGCCATTAACCATGCACGAGCGGCTGGCGTGCCTATTGTCGTGGCCATTAACAAGATAGACAAACCTGATGCCAACCCCCTGAGGGTGAAACAGCAGTTGGCAAAGCTAGAACTCGTGCCAGAGGAATGGGGTGGGAAGACACAGTTCGTAGAAACATCGGCTGTAACCAAACAAGGGCTGGACGAACTTTTGGAAAAGCTCCTACTTGAGGCAGAGCTCCTCGAGCTTAAGGCAAATCCTAAAAAACCAGCCAAGGGTGTGGTGCTGGAGGCACGATTGCACGAAGGCAGGGGTGTTGTGGCAACAGTAATTGTCCAAGATGGCACACTACACCTGGGAGACGTACTTATCTGTGGTAATGCATATGGAAGGGCTCGTGCCATATACAATGACAAAGGAAAAGCTACTGAGCACGCAGAGCCTTCCCAACCTGCGTCCATTTCAGACCTCTCTGTCGTGCCAAACGCAGGAGAGAAATTTTACGTTATAAAAGACATCCAGAGGGCCAAGCAGATAGCAGAAAAGAGACGAGAAAACCTCCGCGAGGCAGGCCTCCAAGCGCGGGAGCACGTAACCCTAGAGAACCTCTACACAAATATAGAACGCGGAAAAATCAAGGAGCTTCGGATTATCCTCAAGGCAGATGTAAAGGGCTCTGTTGAGGTCATGGAAAATATGTTGACAGAGCTCTCTACAGAAGAAATAAAGATTAGGATACTCCATCGTGGCGTGGGGAATATAACCGAGTCTGACGTCATCTTGGCCGACGCCTCCGACGCAATCATTATAGGATTCTATTCGACACCCGAAGACGGTGTCGCTAATCTTGCAGAAAAAAGTGGTGTAGAGATCAGGCTTTACCAGGTAATTTACGATGTTACCAATGACATTAAGTCTGCTATGGAGGGCATGTTAGAGCCTGAGCAAAGGGAAGTGATTTTGGGTAATGCCGAGATACAACAGGTATTCAAGGTCTCTAAACTGGGCAATATTGCTGGTTGTATTGTCAGGGGTGGGAAGATTACCAGGAACGCTCAGGTAAGGATACGGAGGGATGGTAATGTTATCCACGAGGGTAAGCTCGCCTCCCTTAGGATTGTAAGAGAAGATGTGAAGGAAGTGCGTCAGGGGCTGGAGTGCGGTATGAGGGTCGCTGGCTTCGACGACATAAGGGTGGGCGATACCATAGAGGCATATGAAATCCAGCAAATCGCCCGCACACTTAGCTAAATACAAACCCCCAGTCTCTTTTCCCCATAGTTGTCTTTCATGGTCGTTGGAATATTAAACATCAAGATAGTCATAAGGGACGCTCATTCCCTTAAGGATAAACGTAGCGTCATTAAGAGTCTGAAGGACAGAATAAGGCAAAAATACAACGTCTCCCTTTCAGAGATAGGAGCCCACAACAACCACAAGCAGTGTATATTAGCAGTGGCAATGGTGGGTAACGAGAGAAAACACGTTAACAGTGTGCTCTCAGGCCTTGTAAACTCCTTTAAATTATTTCCCAAGGTACAACTTGTAGACTACAACCTGGAGTTAATATAAATGCCGTGCGTGCGAGAAGACTTGAAAAAATAGCGGAGGCCTTGAAGCGAGAGATAAGTATGGTTATTTTCCACAAGCTCAAGGACCCAAGGATAAATCTTGTTACTGTAACCAAGACCGAGCCCTCAGAAGACCTACGTTCGGCAAAGGTCTATGTATCTGTCATCGGTGATGAGCCCAAGAAGAAGGCCGCACTCAATGCCCTCAAGCATGCGCGCGGCCATATCCAATCGCTAATAGGAAAACGGCTCGAAATTCGGTACACACCTGTGCTCGAATTCTGCCTGGACGATTCAGCAGGAAAAGGCATCCATTTATCCAAACTTATAGATAAGATTTCAGAGGGAGACAAGACAGCATAATGTCAAAACTTGTTTTGGGAATACCCAAGGGGAGCTTGCAGAAGTCTACCTGCGAGATGATGCAGAGGGCGGGCTTCAATGTACGCGTCAGTGATAGGTCGTACTATCCTATTATAGACGACAACGAGCTTCAAGGCAGATTGGTCCGCCCCCAAGACATGTCGAGATACGTGGAGAAGGGGATCATAGACGCTGGGTTAACCGGCGCCGACTGGGTGGAGGAGAACAGGTCAAAAGTGAAGGTTATAACACGTCTGGCCTATGCCAAGCAGCAGCTAACCTCGGTGCGCTGGGTGCTGGCCGTGCCAGAGGACTCGGCCATCCAAACCCCCTCCGAGCTCCAGGGCAAAAAGATCGCTACGGAGCTTGTCAACGTCACAACAAAGTACCTAGAGCAAAGAGGTATAAAGGCAGAGGTGGAGTTCTCCCACGGGGCCACAGAGGCAAAGGCCCCCCATCTGGTAGACGCCATCGTAGAACTTACTGAAACGGGTTCAAGCTTGAGGGAAAACAAACTACGCATTGTGGATACTGTGATGGAGTCAACCACGCAGTTTATCGCCAATAACGAGTCCTGGCAAGACCCCTGGAAGAGGGAAAAGATGGAAAATCTAGCAATGCTCTTTTCCGGGGCTATTATTGCCCGTGAGAAGGTGGGGCTGAAGATGAACGTCCCCAGTGACCGCCTGGAGGCAGTGATAAAGAGGCTTCCAGCACTTAGAAAGCCAACTGTCTCCACTCTGGCTGAGGGCTCTGGATACGCCATAGAAACGGTAATAGATGAGACCGTAGCAAGGCACATCATTCCTGAACTTAAAAGGGCTGGGGCAGAGGGAATCATAGAGTACCCCCTTAACAAGGTAATATTATAGGGACCTATGCTTAGATGATAAAGGCATTCATTATCCTCTTATTGTTCGTCCTTTCTGGATGCGCAACCCAAGGGCATCTGAAAGAAGATAAACCTGCGCCCACAGAGGCCGTCCAGAAGGAGGAGGTCTCAGTAGAGACCCTGGCCAACTTTTGCACAGGTTTTTATGCCATGATGGGGCGTGATTGGAAAACGGCCACCACATTCTTCAAGAAAGCCCTGGAGGGAGACCCTGAGTCAGAAAGAATCCTCCGTTACCTCATAGCTTGTCACATACAGTTGGATGAAAATGACAAGGCCCTAGTGTATATGAAGAAGCTTTCAGACATAAACAGGAAAGACTTCACCATACACTACACGCTCGCCAGCATCCATGAGGAGAAGGGAAGGACAGATGATGCCATCCTTGAATACGAGCGTGCGTGCAGGAGCGACATCAAGCAGGTAGACAAGGCCTTGGTAGCTAATGCCCTTTATCGCCTGGCGCACCTTTACCTCAATAAAAGCGAGCCTATGAAGGCCGTCACCTGTTTCAAGGATATTATAAAATTGGCCTCCCCCGTCGACGTCAGCAGTCTTCACACCGAGATAGGCATGGCATACATTGACGCCCAAGAGTACGAGAAGGCCAGGCAAGAGCTGGAGACATCAAAAGAACTAAACCCAAACTTACCCGCGACCAGGTTATATCTGGCCATTGTACACGATGAATTAGGGGAGTTAGACGAGGCCATTGCCGAGGCCGAGACCTTTTTGCAGACGACACCCAATACGTGGCTCGCGCACGCCTTTCTGGCGAGTCTGTACGCAAAGGTAGACAAGACTGAGGATGCAGACTTTCACCGCAGCAAGGCAATAGCAATACTTCAGACCAGAGTCGCAACGGGTGCAAGTAACGCACAAGAACACATCACCCTGGCCAGACTACTTATAGCCGAGAACAAGAAGAACGAGGCACTGAGGATTATGGAATTGGCGAACAATATGCCGAGGACCAAAGAAGAAGCAAGGGAAGTACATTTTATGCTCGCCAACCTGTATTACGACGCCAACCGTGCGGCACAGGTGGAGCAACAGCTTAGGGAGGCATTAAGGATAGACCCCAATTTTCACGAGGCCAGCAACTTCCTCGGATATCTCTTTGCTGAAAGAGGGGTAGAGCTGGATGAAGCCCTTCAACTTATAGAGGGCGCACTTAAGGTGCAGCCCGAAAACGGAGCCTATTTGGACAGCCTGGGCTGGGTGTACTACAAACAGGCCACAGACGATGAAAGCGACGAAAGAATGAGCCTTGCCCTGGAGAAACTTCTAAAGGCCGTTAAGATGTCCCCCGACCCCGAGATATATAAGCATATAGGGGAGATATATTACAGCCAAGGCCGTTGGGAAAAGGCACGACAGCAATGGCAAAGGGCCCTCGAGGAGTTTCCAGAATACGAGGTGATCTCACACATCGAGTGGATAAAGAAGAAATTGGAAAGGCTTGAGACCCTGCAAATACAGGAAGACAAACTTTACCAAGAGAAAAGTACAGCTCCATAAGTTAACTGAGGTTCAAAGATGGCCGGACACTCTCACTGGGCAAGCATAAAAAGGAAAAAGAGCGCTATCGACGCCAAAAGGGGCAAGATGTTCTCAAAGCTCGCAAGAAACATAACCGTTGCAGCAAAGCGTGGCGGAGGCAACCCGGACCTTAATATCAAACTTCAGTACGCCATCGAGAAGGCAAAAGCCGCCAATATGCCCAAAGACAACATAGAGAGGGCCATTCAGAAGGGTATCGGGGGAACATCCGGCGAAGACCTTTTTGAATGTCTTTATGAGGGTTATGGCCCAAGCGGTGTAGCTATCATGCTTGAGATCGTCACCGACAATAAGAACCGCACTGCTTCAGAGATTAGGAAGATATTTGAAAGATTCGGGGGCAGTCTGGGGGCATCAGGCTGCGTATCTTGGATGTTCGAAAAGAAGGGCATATTCGCTGTGAATAGTGACAAGGTGGATGAGGACCAGCTTATGATGATTGCCCTGGAGGCGGGGGCAGAGGATGTTCTTCATGTAGAGCACGTCTACCAGATAATCTGTCCGCCGTCAGATTCCGAAAGGATAAAAAACTTCCTGACAGAACAGAATGTCCCCTTTGAATCGGCCGAGATTAGTTGGATTCCCAAAAGTTTTGTAGAACTGGACGAAGTGGCTGGGAAAAAGGTGGTAGCGCTTATGGACGCCTTAGAAGACCATGACGACGTGCAAGAGGTGTACGCAAACTTCAACCTACCCAAGGAGTTGCTGTTAGAGATGCAGGAAAAACGCTAACAGCCTTGAAGGGGGCACCTTACGGTGTTATAATTTAATCAGAAAGAGACCCCTTCAAAAGACAATCCCACACATATTTGCACAGGAGATAAGTGGTAGAGTTAAAGAAAACAGACCTATCGGTAAGGGCTGAAAGGGCTCTCCTGTTGAGCGCAATAACTCCTGGGAACGGCGGCGACGGAGAATCCCTCGAAGAGCTTGCAAGACTGGCAGCAACGGCGGGGGCCCGCGTCGTTGATGGCGTAATCCAGAAGAAACACCGGATAGACCCCACCTACTACATAGGCAAAGGCAAGGCACTCGAACTGGCCTCACTCTGTAGGGACCGCAATATCGATGTGGTCATATGCGACGATGACCTGGCACCCGCGCAGATCAGAAACCTGGAAAAGATTCTTAACTCCAAGGTTGTAGACAGAAGCGAGCTCATCCTAGATATATTTGCCCACAGGGCCAGGACCAAACAGGCCCAGACACAGGTAGAACTGGCCCAACTTGAATACACCCTGCCCAGGCTCAAGCGGATGTGGACCCACCTGGATAGATATGAAGGGGGGATAGGCACGCGTGGCCCCGGGGAGAAACAGCTAGAGGTAGACCGCCGCCTTGTCTCTAAAAAGATACACGGGCTCAGAAAGAAACTAAAGGAAATAGAAGGCCATAGGCGCCAGGAGGTGGCTGCCAGAAGGGAATGCTTTAAGGTCTCCCTGGTAGGCTACACAAATGCCGGCAAGTCTACCTTGATGAATGCCCTAACACAGGCAACCATCCCGGTTGAGGACAAGCTCTTTTCCACACTAGATACAAAGACAAGGCTCCTTCGGCTGGAGAATGCAAGAAAGGCCCTGTTAAGCGATACAGTGGGGTTCATCAAGAAACTCCCACATCACCTGGTGGCGTCGTTCCACGCCACCCTGGAAGAAGTGAGACAGGCAGACCTCTTACTCCACGTGGTTGACGTAAGCTCTCCGGCTGTTATCGAGCAGGTACAGTCTGTAAACGATGTGCTTAAGGAACTGGGCTCCGACAAAAAACCCACTATCCTCGTCCTCAATAAGATAGATGCCCTCTCAGACGATACTGTCCTTACCCTCTTTAAGGCAAAGCATCGCCACGCCGTTTCCGTATCTGCCCTGAGGGGAGAGGGCCTGGATGAGCTGAAGAAAAGAATAGTGAAGTTCCTAGAAGATAGGTGCATAGAAATCAGACTTACCTGCGGCACTATAGACGGAAGGCTTTCTGCCTACCTGTACGAGAAGGGCCACGTTCTCAGCAAGAGAACCCACGGCAACAAGCTGCACTTCCATGTGCTTATCGAAGAGAAATTTTTACCCAAAATCCAGAAACTCTTCGAGGATGTGGTAATCTCCTACCCCACAGGTGAACTACTAAGACTATAGCTGCCTGCAACCCATACAGTGCGTCAAGAGGTACTGTACTTCATTTGTCATTGCGAGCGAAGCGAAGCAATCTCATATTTCCTCGTACAAATCCCTCCATTCTTTATTAACCCTGTTCAGCAAAGCGACCTTCTTTTGTCTTGAGCCACTCTTGATTTGTTTCTCCCTACGTATAGCATCCTCCACGCTATCAAAAACCTCATAATACACTAGCTTGTCCACGTTATACTTTTTAGTGAAGCCATCCATTAGTTTGTTTTTTACCCGCTTTTTTAGGTTGTTCGTTACTCCGGTGTATAGAACCGTGTTTCTCTTGTTAGTCATTATGTAGACACAGTATTGCTTACTTTTCACTGTGCAATTACATAGAAAACCCTTGAGATTGCTTCGTCCGCCTCAGGCGGACTCGCAATGACGCACGCAACATACAGTGCGTCAAGAGGTACTGTACTTCATTTGTCATTGCGAGCGAAGCGAAGCAATCTCTTGAATGCACAGGAGATTGCTTCGGGACTTTGTCCCTCGCAATGACACTCGGCGCAATGCAGCACGTAAGGTGCGCCAAGACGCCGTGGCAGAGGCAGATGCGCCCTCCAAACTAACTGGCGGGCTTTCAGCCTCTGGCGCACACCCTACACCTGCGTCACTTTAACTTTCGCCTCCCGTAGATAAACAGCCCCAGGGCCAGCAGGAATACCGGGATGCCTATAACCTGTGAGACCGTAAGCCCGTAGAGTACGGGGACACTGTCATCCCTCAGTATCTCCCAGTAGAAGCGCATGGGCGCATACAGTATGGGAAACAGCAGGGCTACCTCACCGTCCCGCTTTTTGTAGGCATAGAGGTTGCTCAATACGAGAAACAACATAAAGGCACCAAATGCGGCGTAAAGTTGGGTGGGGTGTACGGGTAAGGACAACGGGTCGGCAAATCCCACCCAACCCTCTTCCAGGTGGTGTAGGAATGTGGGACTGCCGTCAACGTTACCGAGGGCGTCTTTGGTCTTGGGGAACTGAACCCTGAACAGAAAGTCATCCCCTACCCTGTCACCGTAACAGCACCCGTTGAGGAAGCAGCCTATCCTGCCAGATGCAAGCCCTATTGCAAGGCCGACGGCGGCCATGTCAAGGCACTTCAGCGGCGGCAATCCCCGCTTTCTACAGAATATCACTGCCATTGCAATGGCGGCCAAGAAACCCCCGTAAAATGAGAGGCCACCTTTAAATATCATAAATATGTCCAGGGGATGTTCTACATAGTCACCAAAGTGGTGTATAACAAAGAGCGTCCTAGCCCCCAGTATGCCTGCCACCAGTGTATATATCCCCAAATCGGTTATATGCTGTGGGTCAACTCCTTCATAGCTGGCCTTCCTCCGCGCCGCCAATACGGCCAAGAGAAAGCCCACCATCATCATAAACCCATAAGAATATACGGGGACGGTAATGTCTAGAAATGGGATGGGTATCTCAAGAAGCGTACGCTGCATGTTGTGTTATAAAGAAGATGGAGGCGGACTTTATTTAGCAAGCCTTTAGGAGGCACCGCCTCCAGTAGAAAAGACGGTCTTTAGCTGCCTGTTAGCCTCATCAACCAGGACTATCTTCGGTTTCCAGTTTTTTGCCTTACTATCTTCAACAAGGCCGTAAGAGATTATGATGACCTTGTCCCCGGGATGCGCCCAGCGAGCGGCAGCCCCGTTCAAGCAGACGGCGCCTGAATCCTTTTCACCCTCTATAGCATAGGTCTCTATTCTATGCCCGTTGCTCAGGTTTAGCACCTGCACCTTCTCATACTCTACGATGTCACTGGCCTCAAGAAGCGCACCATCAATGGTTACACTCCCCTGGTAATGGAGATTGGTATCTGTCACGATTGCGGGCTGAATCTTCGACTTGCATAGTTCTCGGTACATCGTATCATCTTCCTCGGCTTCTGCAAAAGTATCACTTCACAAAGTTCAAACGCAGTTATCCTCCCCCTTGAGGGGGTGATCATTAACCTGCTTCATATTTACTTGCCAGGCGCACTTAAACAGATTAGACAGTCACCCTCCCCCTTTCCACCTCCCCTCAAGGGAGGGGGAAATTGAAGGACTTACAAACTTTTTCAAAAGTATTACTCTTATACTGTCTGGATTTTGCGGTGTAAAAACGACTGTGGTTCAGACCCCACACCCAGGGCCATATTGTCTATCAATCTGGTGCTGCCCACCCATGCTGCAATGACTGCCACCGCCCCATGATGTGGACGGGCCTCGTCAAGCTCCTCAAGGGTTCCCGGGTCAACGATAGAGACGTAATCTATCGCAAATACACCGGCCCTGTTGAGGATGTCACGCATCTCCCGAACAAAAATTTTCGTGTCCCTCTCCCCAGAGGCAAAGAGCTCTGTTGCCCTTTCGAGTGCTTTATGGATGGAGAGGGCCATCTGCCTCTCTTCATCTGTCAGGTACTGATTGCGGGAGCTTATCGCAAGGCCGTCTGCCTCACGCACCGTCGGCAGTATCACTACATCTACATCCATCTCCAAATCTCTCACCAAGCCCTTGATAACGGCCGCCTGCTGAAAGTCTTTCTGGCCGAAGTAGGCCCTGTCGGGTCTCACTATATTAAATAGTTTGGTCACGACCGTAGTCACGCCTCTAAAATGGCCCGGGCGCGAGGCACCACAGAGCCCACTGGTCAGATCGCCAACAACCTCAACATAGGTGGAATACCCCTCGGGGTATATCTCCCCGGCACCTGGTGCAAATACGATGTCTACTCCCTCACTGAATGCCACCTCCAAGTCTCTCTCCAACTGCCTTGGATAGCTCAGGAAGTCGTCCTTTCTGTCGAACTGGACAGGGTTTACGAATATGCTCAATACAACAGAGTCGTTCTCCGCCCTGGCCCTCCTTATCAGGCTCAGATGCCCCTCGTGGAGGGCCCCCATGGTAGGCACAAACCCGATGGTCTGTCCCCGGGCCTTCAGAAGGCACACCCGGTCTTTCATATCCCCTGTTTTTTTAACAACTTCTATCATGTTATCGCCAAAAAATCTTTTAGTCCAGATGTTATCAGCTTACGAAATCTTTGTCAATTCAAATTGCACTAAACACGGACAGGCAAGCAGGGTTCTAACTTCTTCTAGTCCCTGGAGCTAGCAAATTTGACTGATTGGGCAAAATAGATACTGGCTTTAGTGTGTCATTTAGATGCCTCTTTTAGACAAAATCGTCAACGTATTACCTCAAGCGATTCCTTCTAACAACATTCTGGAATAATCCTTAAAAAAAGTTTTATACTGCCTCATATCAAAAGGTTCTAGACCGAGTGTGCCAGCAACCTTGTGAGAGGTCAAGTGACCCGAGAATGTTAATATGATTCCACGTGCCAAGAAAAATCTACACGAGTGCGAATACCACCTTAAAAAGATGGTTTCTTCGCGCAACGTCGAGGAATTAGAAATTAATTTTGCTGCTTTTGTTAATTCCGCAAGAAATGTAACTTTCGTTTTGAAAAAAGAATTTATAAATCATCCTCAATATAAGAAAACTTTTTTAACTTGGTATGGCGATCTGGATTCACCAGAAGCAGGGACTAAGTCCCATGAAATGAGCAGCGATGACTTGTGTATATTCTTCAAAAAATTGAGAAACAGCATTCTAAAAGAAGGTATTAATGGGATCGTTTGTAACACACACATTGAGTCTTTTAATTCTTCTACAGATCTCCCAGACAAACCTCCGAATGCAAGTATTCAGATTTCTTCACGAGGAATATACTATTTGATAAACAAGGGTACTACACAAGAAGATAGTATCCCAGCAAGAACAACGGCCAGAATAACAACTTCGGTATTTATTGCAGATCCTCCCAATAAACATCTAGACCAAGCAATTCCCAATAACCAAAAAGACATTTTTAATCTTTCTAATAAGTATTATGAGTATCTAAAAAGCGTAGTTGATGAGTGGACAGGCATACTTAATAATAGTAAATAACCCCGACCTAATTTTGCTATACTGGAATAGTGGGTAGGGCAACAAGCCCTGCGATACCCATTTCTTGATGTAGCCCCTAGGTGCGTACCGACACACCGTATCATTCTTCTGTAGTTGCTCGATTTATCGAGCTTATAAAGCCCCATAAATGGGGCAACTACAAGCGAGTAAAGCATGGCTTTACCACTACAACAGGTGTTTTAAACCCGTAGAATTTGGCATTGCATTCCCAAAGGCCTACTGATAAAATGTGTTTTTGTCAACCTTCATATAGACAGGACCTTCGAGTTCCGAGCATCTACGACGACAACCACACTAGCCTGAGCGGGGAAGTTACCCGGCTCGTGGCCTTGTAGGCATAGGAGACCTTATCATAAACGAAAACGTTTGCGCCGTGTGCAATACCCAAGAAGGAAATTCAGAATAATCCGGCAGAAATCCTGATTGGAGGGGTCATTATGTCACGTAAAACGATAGACAAGGATACTAGGTGGGCAATCAATGACGCACGTCGTCTAATTGAAAACGCGATGAGGATGGATGGTAACGAGGCGGAAACTCGCAGAAGAGTGGAACGGATTTTTTGAGAGAGTAATGGGCTATGATGTATTGAAACATTTGTCCCGCGAACGAGCTGTACGAGGTGCTGGAGAAACAGAACATGTTGATTTTAATGTACAATTAGAGCCCGGGGAAGACGCTAAGTCAATCATTATGGTAGAGCTTAAAAGGGTCGGCGTAGACTTAGCGCTCAAACACCTCAAGCAGGTAACTTCGTATGCTATTGATGCGGGGTGTGAGTGGACTCTCCTAACTAATGGTCGTGAGTGGAGATTGTACCACGTTGAATTTGGTCAGCCCCCGGAAACGTCCCTATTAGAACAGTGGGATTTGATGAAGGACGATCCAGTTGTTTTAGCGGCACGTTTTGAGACCATAAACTACAAGAACGTAAAGAAAGGGAGCCTGGACAAACTCTGGAGAAAAACAAAGGTTTTAGCTAAAGAGAACCTGTTAACGGCGGTTTTCTCTCCGGAGACGATTAGATTGATATGCCGCATGCTTAGGAAAAGCACTGGTGTAAGGGTTGCACCAGGTGATGTTTTTTCTGGCATGGGTAAACTACTAAACGAGTCAGCCGCAATAGAGCTTAGTACCTTGAAGATCGATCCTTCCAAGAAAAGAAGAATTAAACAAAAGGATGAGAAGAAGGAGCAGGGCAAAATTGCCAAAAGCGAAGTGAGCGTGGAAAAGCCAGAACAAGAAATAGCCCAAGCAAGTAACAACCTGATTTAAGACCTACCCTATTACAGTAGCAGAGGGCAGGTCTTCTTGACCTGCCCTAATCACAGGGCAACAAGCCCTGCGATACCCATTTCTTGATGTAGCCCCTAGGTGCGTACCGACACACCGTATCATTCTTCTGTAGTTGCTCGATTTATCGAGCTTATAAAGCCCCATAAATGGGGCAACTACAAGCGAGTAAAGCATGGCTTTACCACTACAACAGGTGTTTTAAACCCGTAGAATTTGGCATTGCATTCCTAAGGACTTGTTGATAAAATAAGACAAGAATTTTTGCCTATCTTTTTGCAAAGTCAATCCTTGTAAATCAAACCCAATATTAAAAAATATTAATACGTGGAGTAATTAGAATGGAACAGGTATTTGCCACTGAGAGCACCCTGTTGACCCTGGAACTGAGGGTATTTTTCGCGGTCATAGCGCTTTATGCCCTGAGTTGCCTGCTACACATATCCCAGTTGGGTGTAAGTGTCTTTTTTAGAAATTTTGCGGTGGGCAGGATGGCGACAAATCTCCTGTATTTGGCCGTTATCGGGCACACCGTCCTCATACTCATACGCTGGGTTGAACAGGGCCAGCCGCCCGTCCAAAACAAATATGAATGCCTGTCCTGGTTTGCCTGGTGCAACACCATTACATATCTATATATAAGGCGCAGGTGGGCCGAGCTTACCCTGCCAGGCATATTCGTAACAATGCTCTCAACGGCCGCACTCTTCCTGGCCATAAATAAATACAACCCCGTGGTCGCTCCCCTGGCACCAGCCCTTCAGAGCCCATGGTACTTCTGGCATGTGCTCATTGCATTCGGCGCCTATGCCGTCTTTGTGGTGGGCTGCTCCGTGGAGCTTTCGTATGTGATAATTAAGGGACTAGGTTATGCAAAGCGGTCGTGGGAGGATTTTGGATTGCCGTCATTGGACGTACAGACCTTTCACGGGCTGGCCTTCAAGCTGGTCCTTTTGGGATTCCCACTCCTTACATTTGGCATAATCTCCGGGGCAGCCTGGGCGGATGAGGCCTGGGGACGGTACTGGTCGTGGGACCCATTCGAGATACTATCACTTATTACCTGGACGGCCTTCGGGATGTATCTACACACCATGTCTATACCCAAATGGCGTGAGGTCTGGGGCTCTGTCTTTTGTCTCCTGGGCTTCGCCTCCATGCTTATTACCTTCATGGGTGCAGGGTTTCTGACCAGACTTTTTGGGCTTTATAGTATGCATGCCTATTAGGCCCTTCTAAAAATCTTGTTCACCCCTACCATTATGTGAAGGGTGCTGACACACTATGGCCTCAAATATCCTCGACTATCTATACGGTATTCTAACGTCTACCAAGACCACCATAGTGCTCTTTGCCATCTTGTTCTTGTTTTTCCTGGTGGGCAACGTGCTCCCTTACGGCGGGAGCTACGAGCAGATAAAGGTCACCGGATTCACACGTACAATTATAGAGGGCCTTGACCTACTCAACGTATATTCAGGGCCTTGGTTTCTGACTACAGCAGGGCTGTTATTCCTTAATCTTTCCTTATGCACCTACAAGCGTACGATGTGGATGATCAGAGTCAGGCGGCCCGCAGAACTGGCTGCCACCACCTTATCTGCCCACAGGGACACCCTGGAGCTAGAGCTGCCCTACTCGCCCAAGGAAACCACCAGCAAGGTCGAGGCATTCTTCCGCAAGAGGCTGTTCTTTAAAAAACCCTCTACCACACGCGGCAAGGGCATATACTCTGGAGGTGTCCATGAACAGGGATTTATCCACTATATATGGCTTTCCCTTGCCTTCCACGTCTCAGTAATCTTGGCTGTTATAGGAGCCACCATCACCTTTCTCTTCTCATTTGAGAACGAGGTGACCATCTTTCCAGATGCGCCTGTGGAGATAGCCACCGTCTCCCCAGACACCAGATGGAACAAGTGGTACGGCCAGGGAGAAGATTTCATCATCTCCGAGGATGAGAAGTTTAATCTAGGTCTCAAGGAATTCTCCATAAAGTATACCCAAAGGCCATCTATAACGGATTTCCCCAGAAGGGGTATCATCCCCAGGCTCAAGGAGACCTGGGGTCTGGGAGGGCTTACTGTTGTCGCTAAGGAGGGCCAATATTACCCGATAGAATACGCAAGCCAGTTGGTTATATATGAAAATGGGGAGCCTGCACAGGAGCCTTATATCAAGGTAAATATACCCCTGCGTTACCGGGGGCTGACATTCTACCAGAGTGCGTATGAGTATAAGTACGACCTATATGCCGATAATAAGAAGATAGAAGAGAAAGAGGAGGGCAAATACATCCTTCCAGGTATAGAGGGAGAGTTTGAGGCCGGGTATGTCACTGCTGGTAAACTGTACCTCAAGGATGGCAGTGTCTGTGTACTGGAGCCGTTTATTAAACTTACATATACACCCCCCGAGTCAGAGCAAGAGACCACCAAGACGAGCAAAGAACACGGGTCAGAGGTCTTTAAGCTTATCGAGGGTAAAACCACGGATATTAAGGGCACAAAGGTCAGGATTGAAAACATCCGCGCCGCAACTATTCTTAGCTATCGTCACGACCCCGGTGTCCCGCTACTGTGGATAGCAGCCCCGGTGTTGTTCTTTGGGATGTTGTTCCGCGCATGGGGCAGGTGGTGCCGGGCGAGCTATATCGTGGAAAAGAGGCCCAAGGGCAGTCGCCTCCTGGTGCATCTCCAGATGTTTGGTGTCTGGGGAGGCGAACGTAATATGATTGAAAGGTTAAAGAGCTCATTGGTGTCAGACGAGTAGGGGCAGGGGCAAAGCGCCCTGCCTGCTATAGTGGCATCCGCACCATTTGCAGGTTGCCTGGCATGACATATTTTGTTACAATTTATTAGGTTTCGAGGAAACAAGAAATGAAGGAAGGAATTCACCCTAAATACGTAGAGGCAACTGTGACCTGTGGATGTGGGGAGACATTTAAGACCCGCTCTACAAAGCCGAAGATAGTGGTTGAAATCTGCTCAAAATGCCATCCGTTCTACACGGGTAAACAGAAGCTGGTAGACACCACAGGCAAGGTCGAGAGGTTCCGCCGCAGGTATAAGCAGAAAAAGACGGCTGAGACCACCGAGACAGCCGCACAAGAAACAGAGACAAAAGAGGATTAATAGTGTAGCGAAACAAGCTCGCATGTCTGTAAGTAAAAACCAAACACCATGAACAAAGTATTACTGCAGAAATTAAAGGCCATACGCGACAGGTACACACACCTGGAGGAACTGGTGGCAGACCCGGCCATCATGTCGAATCCGTCTAAATACAGTGCCTACATGAAGGAGCGAGGAAGCCTTTCCAGGATAGTGGATAAGTACCTTCTGTGGGAAGAAATCCTCAACCGCAAAGAAGAGGCCAGGAAGGTTATGTCTGAAGATGGAAGCGATGAAGAACTGCAACTTCTGGCCAAGGATGAACTTCAGGCAGCAGAAAGGGAGGAAGAAGGGCTGATTGAGGAGATAAAAGAACTCCTCCTCTCCCAGGACAGCAACGCCCACAAGGGCGTAATAATGGAGATCCGCTCAGGCACAGGGGGCGATGAGGCCGCACTATTTGCCGCAGACCTTTTTAGGATGTATACAAGATACGCTGAGATTAATGGTTGGAAGGTTGAGGTATTTGACAGCAACCCCACCGATTTGGGCGGCTTTAAGGAAATAATCTTTTCTGTAACAGGCACGGAGGTCTACCAGAAGCTGCGTCACGAGAGTGGGACACACCGTGTACAGAGAATACCAACTACAGAAACACAGGGAAGGGTCCACACCTCAGCGGCAACTGTAGCTGTGCTGCCAGAGATAGAGGCGGTGGAGATAAATATAGACCCAAAGGAACTGAGGGTTGAGACCATGAGGTCGTCGGGTCCAGGTGGGCAAAAAGTAAACAAGACCAGCTCCGCCGTCAGGATGACCCACATCCCCACGGGTATAACCGTTAGGTGTCAAGACGAAAAATCCCAGCACAAGAACAGGGCAAAGGCAATGCGCATCCTAAGAAGCCGCCTCCATGAATACATAGAGGAGCGTGAGAAGTCAAAGCGAGAAAAAACCCGCCGTGTGCAGATAGGTTCCGGGGACAGGAGCGAAAAGATAAGGACCTACAACTATCCACAAAACAGGGTCACAGACCACAGGATAAACTTTACACTCTATGACCTTGAGAACGTGATGCTTGGGCATATGGATGAACTCGTAGAGAAACTCCTGGCGTTCGAAAAGGAAGAACAACTGAAACA
>JBHIBD010000004.1:0-57783 GCA_046758865.1 Candidatus Brocadiales bacterium
GCCAACTGGAGCGGTAGCGCGGAAAATGTTGAGGATAGTGGACATACCCCCCGCAAGACATCGGAGGCCTGGGGCGTGGCGCAGTATATCACATACCAGCACACTGACCGGCTCGGTTTTGCCCTCAGGGGTGAATACTTCTGGGACCACGACAACTTCGCTGGACTTAGCGGTGCTGACGGTGGTGCGTCACTGGCAGAGGTTACCTTTACGACAAACCTGCTGCTGAGGGAGAAGCTCTGGATAAGGCCGGAGATACGCTACGACAAGATTTTGCACGTGACCCGAGCTTCGGCTGATGCGTGGGATGTCGACGCCGACGTGGACCCCGGACACGACGCAAACCTCACCTTCGCAATCGCTACGACCTATGAGTTCTAGGTTGTAGTCGGGTTTGTGGTGGACGGCCTTTGGTGTTCCTTCGCCTTTGGCTAAGGACACCTTCGGCGAAGGATACCTTTATGGCATATGTATAGGGGCGGGGTAAACCCCGCCCTTACTTTTTTGTAGCCAGCGAAATTTATTTCGTTGACTCAACGACTACCGAAGCCCCATAAATGGGGCAACTACAAGGTAGACGTGGGGATAACCCTCGGTAATCCTTCGCCAAAGGCTATGGATACCTCGTGGTTATCCGTTTCGGACAGAACTTTGGTAGACAACGAAGTTTTACTTCGTTGAAGACATCAACGACCATAAAGGCTTCGGCCGTGAGCGGCTCAGCCGAACGGTCGTTGTCTACCAGTTAGAGCGTCGAGATGTACCCTACTTCATTCGTCATTGCGAGCATGTGGATTCGCCTATCTTTTTGGCGAACAATCTCATATACACACAGGAGATTGCTTCTCCGCCTTGGCGAATCGCAATGACAAATGGGAAAGGCATTTTCCTACATAGCTGGGGTGGCACTTTTGTAATGATTAATCCCGTCTTTCTCGTACTTCTTCTTTGCGTATCATCCATCTTTTTCCCTTTCCTCTTTGTTAGTAACCTCACTCATGCCGAAGACACGTACACAAAGGCCCTCTACACGGGCAATACCCGTCTTGTGGCACCCTTCCAGGAGGAAGAGGAGTTCAGGATGATTGACGGCTTTGAGCCAGGTATGAGGGAGCTCGGGATAAGCGGTGGTGGCAGCTTTTCCCTGGAGGAACCGCGAATATACACCTTCACCCTCCTGCCCAAGATAGGCTGGATACTGGGCACCTTTAATAGGCCCAAGGGCGCCCTGGAATTCGAACTAGAACCATTTGTAAGTATAGTTAAAGAGCCTTCCCAGTACTCCCACGAAGTGGGAGCCACCATCATGATTGGTTACAATTTTGAGACCGGCACAAAGTTGGTGCCCTTCGTGCACGCCGGCGGTGGGGCCATACGGTCGGGCATGAACACCGGTGGGCTATCTCACGTCAGGGACCTTGAGAATGCACAGGGGTCACTATCCGACAAAGATGAGGCAAAAAAGCTACTAAAGTCCCGTCTCAACGCCATAGCCCAGATAGGCCTGGGGGTAAAGTACTTCTTCAAGGAGAGGACCTCGTTTAACATTGAATACCGCTGGCGGCACATCTCCGACCCTTCTACTACTGACGATCTGGGTATTGATTCCCAGTTTTTCCTCTTCGGGCTGTCTTATTTCTACTGAAAATAAATCCTGGTAGTTACTGTTCTATTAATCTTGGTAAATTGGTTAAAATGTCATCCTAAGGTGTCAAAAACAATGAAGGATTTTTAAATGTAGCGTGGCAGCTTGCTGCCACGATTACGTGCGAGTAAACTCGCACGCTACAACTTTGGGAAACTTATAGGAGATGTAGGGACAGGTCCTTAGACCTGTCCGTCTCGGACAGACCTGAAGGTCTGTCCCTACGAAGACTCGTCCTCCCTCCCCCTTGATGGGGGAGGGCAGGGAGGGGGTGATCGTTGGTTTACTCCATATTCAATTACGCCAACAAGACTTAGATGGATTAAATAGTCACCCTCCCCCTAACCCCCTCCCCTCAAGGGAGGGGGAAACAAGAGGGGTTCATAGACTTTTTCAGAGCCCTCTCTACTGAAACCTCATTGCGAGGTATTCCGTCGCCTGCGGCTAAGGATACCGAGGAGCGAAAAGCGACGAAGCAATCTCGCTCTTTCGCAAGAGATTGCTTCGCTAACGCTCGCAATGACAGAAAAGGGGCTTGCAATTAGAAAAGGGGCTTGCGATGACAGGAAAAGTTTTTATAGCGTCCGATCTCCGCATCGGACGTGGAAGAAAAAGACGTCTGGCCCTCCATAGTCCGCCCTGGCGGACGTCGGAAGGGCTGGTGCGGAGACCAGACGCTACAACATTTCATTCCCTCAAAATAACAACCTTGACAAACAAAGCACTTTGACAATATAATTTTGCTATGGAAAAATTGCTTCACCTACTTTTCACACCTATCTTTCTGACCTTTCTCCTCAGCAGTTCTACCCTTGCCCAGGTGGAGATTGAAGAGAAAGAGGTACATCTCGGCAAAGACAAACACTATGTGGCAGGCATGCGCGAGTATGGCATAAGTGGTGGCTTTGGGTTTGCTAATGAGGACGAATTCATCACTGACTTCATTCTGATGCCCAAATGGGGCATCATTCTCGCCGACTTCGAGGGGAGGATACCTGGGGCACTTGAACTTGAGTTAGAAGGTGTTGCCGGGATGAATATGACTCCAGAGGTAGCCGCACAGGTGGGTTTCAATCTGCTATTTACATACAACTTCGAGACAGGGACGAATTTTGTGCCCTTCTTCTCGGCGGGGGCCGGGGCCCTATACACCACACTTGACGTAAACGAGCTTGGTTCCAGACTCAACGGTAGCCCCCAAGGGGGGCTGGGGATAAAGTACTTTGTGAACGACAGAACCGCCTTGACCCTGATGGGACGCATCAGACATGTCTCCAACGCGGGCACTGCCAGCCCAAACCGCGGGGTGGACAGCTTCTTCCTGCTGTTCGGAATTGACTTCCTTCACTAATAAAAGGCCCCTCAACCAAAACTCCTCAATTCCCTCTCTTTAGCACAAGACGTCCGATGCGGTGATCGGACGCCACACAAAACTATTCCTTCCCCCTCAATGGGGGAGAAATGTAGCGTGCGACCTTGTGTCGCACGTGCGAGATAAACCCGCACGCTACATCTTCACTTTTTTAGAGTGCCTCCACACAACACCTAAATGTCATCCTGAAGTGCCACCGAATATTGAATTCTGAATTCTGAATTCTGAATTCGGTGCCCGCTTTGCCCCTATCTACATTGACACCTTTTGCAGAATCTGCTAGACTCCCCTGTAAGCCATTTTTCACAGGTGCATTGTAGAAGACAGAATAACGGACATGTCAAGAGTGTACACGGTAGAGAAGCCCTGGCGCTCCTCCAAAGGCGTTCCGTCGCCGGAGGCTAAGGACGCCAAAGGCGGACGACCCTGGCAGCGTGAGGAGAGATATTACTCCTTCGGGCGCTACCTCAGGGAAAGGTTTCCGTTCAAGGTACACAAGATACCAATCCACGCGGGCTTCACCTGTCCCAACAGGGACGGTCACAAGGGGGTTGGAGGTTGCACATACTGCGCAAACGAGAGCTTTAGTCCCAACGTCGGGGACCCTTCCATACTATCCGTTAAGGAACAAATAAGGAGGGGCAAAAAGTTTCTCAGGTCTAGATACGCCGCAGAAAAATTCATCGTCTATTTTCAGGCCTTCAGTAACACTTATGCAGACATCCTGACTCTAAAGTCCAGGTATGACGAGGCCATGGGTGAAGAAGACGTCATTGGCCTGTCAATAGGCACCAGGCCAGACTGTGTCTCTGACGAGGTGCTGGAGCTTGTAAATTCATACACCGACGTTCATCATGTCTGGATAGAGTATGGCCTTCAAAGCATTCACAACCAGACCCTCAAACGTATAAACCGCTGCCACACCTACCAGGAGTTTGAGGACGCCGTTTACAGGACTAAGGTTTTCGGGGGCATAAACGTCTGTGTTCACGTCATCCTGGGCCTGCCCGGCGAAGACCACTCGGACATGATGGCCACGGCACGTAAGGTCTCCAGCCTGGGCATTGACGGTATCAAACTGCATCATCTTTATGTGGCCAAAAACACTACCTTAGAAAAAGAATACAGACTTGGTAAAGTAAAGACTATGGATATGGAGGAATATGTATCCATTGCCTCAGACTTTCTAGAGAATCTATCTTCGGATGTTACGGTTCAGAGACTGGTGGGAGATACCCACGGAGGTAGCCTTGTCTCGCCTATCTGGCCCGCGGGTAAGGCCGAGGTTGTTCAGGCCGTCACCGGAGAGCTTCGCCGCAGAAATTCTTGCCAGGGTACACAAATTGCCCCTTGACTTTGATTCGTCTTATGCTTAAATCTTTGTCTGAGGGGTGGGTGCAAAGCAAACAAGCGGGCGTAATTCAGTGGTAGAATACCAGCTTCCCAAGCTGGGCGTCGTGGGTTCGAATCCCATCGCCCGCTCCATTTTCATCAACTAAAGGGCCCCGCTTGCAAGTCATGCCAGAAGCAGCTTCACCATTATTGTCGGAACAAACTCGCCAGGCCTCTTTCCTGAAATTCTGCTCGCTGGTCTTGTTGTTCTTGACGTTTTCTGCTGGTTGCGCCCAACGGCAAGAAAGGGTGCGTCCATATATCTCAAAAAAACCAGCGCCCACTGTTGGTGAAATACCTGGATACACCACACACAAAGTCCAACGTGGCGAGACAGTGTGGGCCATCTCCAAAAGATACAATCTGTCACCCCAGACAATCATTCAAATAAACGGGATTAAGGATGTGCGAAATATCGAGGTGGGACAGAAACTACTAATACCGCGCACTGATTCTTCACCCCGCATTAGCCCCGCCTCTGTATCAAACATGTCAAGTAAGGGCTTTATCTGGCCCCTTAACGGGAGAATTCTCCAGCGCTATGGTGACATTACTGGTGGATACAAGAATACAGGGATAGACATAGAGGCACGGGTCGGGCAAAGTGTAGTGGCAGCAAAAGGCGGAGTAGTTGAAGTGGTATCTGCAAATCCCAGTGGTTGGGGCAAGGTAATTGTGATACGGCATAGTGATGGCCTCTACACCTGGTACGCACACAATTCAAAGGTTTTTGTACAAAAGGGCAATTGGGTGAGGCGGGGTCAGATTATATCTCAGGCTGGCCAGAGTGGTAGTGTAACAAGACCAGAACTTCACTTCAAAATATTCCGAAACGACAAACCCGTTGACCCTCTATCCTATCTACCCCAGCGATAAAAAGGGGCTTTAAACAAATACATAAAACCTGCCTCTGGCGTGACCAGCCTGGTTTTCAGGCGGCCCGGTTCAGGGTCGCCTATTCCTTTCAAAACCTATTATATAGGGGCTGAGATGACCTGGTTTTATTATTCAGAACTTGCTGCCTTCTTCGATGCCTCTACCGCTGCACTCTCTAAAAAGGCCGTTGAAGGCAGTGATGTATATACCGTGGCCTGGGCGCGCTACGGGTATGCATTCCCATTCCTTCTGTGCGTCCTCATGTTTATTGAATTTCCACCCCTAGACTATACCTTCTTTCTGGTGAATGCAGCATTGATACCACTCGAAGTCCTTGCCCTCATTCTTTACATAAGGGCCATAAAATACTCCCCTCTATCACTTACCCTCCCGTTCCTCGCCCTAACCCCCGTCTTCCTCATAGGTACCAGCTTCCTGATGTTGGGGGAACGGCCAGACAGGTCTGGTGTAGCAGGGATATTCCTCGTCGCATTCGGGGCATACCTTCTTAACGTCCATACCTCTAAGGAAGGTATCATCGGTCCCCTGCGTGCAATCCTCAAGGAAGAAGGCTCCATGCTCATGATTGCGGTTGCTTTTATATACAGCATCACCTCTAATCTCGGGAAGATTGCTATCCTGCATTCAAGCCCTATCTTCTTCGCTGTATTTTATCCCACCTTACTGGCCCTGGCCCTTTTTCCCCTTCTGATGCTAAAACCAGGTGGTGGCTTGAAGAAGGTGTTTTCTAGTCCGGTCCTCTTTGCCTCCATAGGCGTGTTAAATGTATTAATGTTTATCACGCACAACCTGGCCATCCGACTGATAGAGGTCCCCTATATGATATCTGTCAAACGTACCAGTCTTATCTTCGGTGTGCTATATGGGTGGATTTTGTTTCGGGAGATAAATGTGGGGGAGAGGTTATTGGGGAGTATTGTGATGTTAATCGGTGTTGGACTTATAACGGTCTTCTAAGCAGGGCTTGAGCCCTGCGGCACCCGCTCTGATACTCTATGTCATTGCAAGCGGAGCAATCAAACGTGCGGGCAAGCCATCCGAAGCTGCGCATAGGACTGGCAAGCTCGCACGCTACATTTTTGGTCGTTTCACTTCACGCCAAAGGCGGACTCGCCACGCTGTTGGGCGAGCCCTCAGAATGACAATTGTACAGGATTCTTCAGGGGCCTCGTCCTACCTCAGGAGCGCGCCTGCCAGCACAAGGTCCTCTGGGGTGGTAATCTTTATATTGGTATGGCTCCCTGGAACTATCTCTACCGGATGACCCAATCTCTCAACCGCCTGGGCGTCGTCTGTGACCTCAACATCTTCCTCAAGGAGTGCATCGTAGGCCCTCAGCAATATATCCTTCTTAAAACCCTGCGGTGTCTGAGCTATCCAAAGACTGTCCCTGTTTACCGTGCGGATTATCCTCTCTGTGCCCTCCACCTCTTTCACTGTAGCGGTCACAGGTACCGCAAGGATGGCGGCGCCCGAGGCCTCAACCCTATTTATCACTGCCTCTATCATCTCCCTACTTACTATGGGCCTAACGGCGTCATGCACCAGCACTATATCTGTCTGGGGTTCAAGGTGTTTCAGGGCCTCATAAACACTGTCCTGCCTCCTCCTCCCACCTGGCACTATCTTAACCCTGATGCTATATTCTGCAAATTTATCCTTACATTTATCTCTAACATCCTCAAGTTCGGATGGACCTACTACCAGGATTGTCTCCCGAACACCCTTCACATCCAGGAATTTTTCCAGGGAGTGCTGGAAGATAGGTTTCCCCTTAATGAGCAGATAGGGCTTCTTCACACCCCCTCCCATCCGCACCCCGAGACCTGCTGCAGCCAGTATTATAGATACATGCGGCATTATACTAAATGCACCTCAAGAACTCTGAAAAAGTCCTCTAACACTATGTTGTCATTCTGAGCGAAGCGAAGAATCTTCTGTTTTTCCGAGATTCTTCGCCGCCTTCTGCGGCTCAGAATGACATTCGGTGTGTTTTGCAGAGGCTTCATTTCATGAAAGAAACATGTTACTTATTGGTTACACCCTCTCGTGGGGATAAAATAGCTTCCTATACTCGTCTTGGGCATAACGGTCTGTCATACCTGCTATGTAGTCACAAACACCCTGATAAAGACCCGCATCCTCTACCCACCGCTGAAATTCCGGCGGAAGCTGCCTGGGGTTAGTAACATAAGCCTTGAAAAGCTCCTCTATAAATCGTCTGGCCTTATCTGACATACGCGCCACCCGATAGTGCATATAGACCCGCTCGTCCATGAAGTCCTGCAGTCTCTTTTTCTGCTCTGAGAGTTCGGGTGAGAATTCTACAAGAACCTCTGGGCACGCACGCACATCCTGCACGCTTTGTCCCCCAAGGCGCTGCAGCTTCCGCTGTGTATTTTCCAACAGGTCTGTAACCTCGAGGTTTATCAGGAATATGATGGTCTGTGCCCTTTTGTACTCCTTCTCCAGGTTAGCCCATTTTTTGTTTACCTCTTCTGATGCAAAACGCCACAGCTCGACGTTCTTAAGGTCGTCTTCGGTTATAAGTCCTGCCTTCAGACCATCATCAAGGTCATGATTGTCATATGCTATGGAGTCGGCCTTTTCCACCACCTGTGCCTCAAGGAGGGGCTTCTCCTCTGGCCTGAACTCCACAGGCGGATCCATATGGGCATCGTGTTTCACTATAGACTCCCGTAACTCCCAGGAGAGATTAAGCCCTGGAAATCTAGGATAGCGCTTTTCTAATATATCAACCACTCGGAGTCCGTGGAGATTGTGTTCAAACCCTCCGTGACCCCGCATGAGTTCAGACAGCGCTTCCTCTCCTGAGTGGCCGAAAGGGGTGTGCCCTAGGTCATGGGCCAGGGCAATGGCCTCGGTAAGGTCCTCGTTCAAGTTTAAGGCCCTGGCCATACAACGGGAAATCTGTGCTACCTCCATGGTGTGCGTCAGCCGGGTCCGGTAATAGTCCCCCTCATGGTTCACGAAGACCTGGGTCTTATATTCAAGCCGCCTGAAGGCCGTGGAGTGTACAATACGGTCCTTATCTCTTTGGTATACGCTTCGGTAGGGATGCTCCTCCTCCGAATGCCTTCTGCCAAGAGAGTCTTTACTCTTCATGGCATAGCTGGCCAACTCCCTATCCTCACGTCTCTCTATATCTGCCCTAGAAATCACCTGATTGACCTCAGAAGAATCCCCTTAGTTTCGTTAAAAGCTCAGACAGGTGCTGCGAAATGACCTTTGTATCAGAAGCAACGGGCATAAAATTAGTGTCACCTACCCATCTTGGCACTATATGAAAATGAAGGTGCTGCTCACCGGCCCCCGCAGCCTTCCCTATGTTGACCCCTATATTGAATCCCTCTGGCTTTATGCCTTCTCTTAGAGCAGCCTTAGCTCGTCCAAGGAGTCTCATAATCTCAAGCATTTCCTGGTCGTTTAGCTCATCGAAGTCACACTTGTGCTCGTTGGGTGCTATCATCAGGTGACCGTAGTTATAGGGATATTTGTTGAGTATCAGAAAACACTCTTTCCCCCTGCATACGATCAGGTTTTTGTCGTCATCGGTATCCTCAATGGCCCGACAGAATATACAACCCTTTTTTTCTGCCAGGATGTACTCTTGACGCCAAGGTGCCCAAAGATTCTTCATTGTACTCCAACGGGGTTAGAACAGGATAATGTAAGGTGAGACAAAACTGTTATCCACAAGTATCACAACTTGTGGATGTGCACGAGGCACAAGAAGAGCCTCCGCTGGAGGCATTGTTGCTGCTATTAGCGCCCATGCCAAAGACAGAAAAGACCTTCTCTACCTCTTTCCCTCCACACTCCGGGCATCCGACTGCCCTCTTTTGCGTGGAGCTAGAGAAATACTCCTCAAACCTATGCGTACAACTAGTGCAATTAAACTCATAAATAGGCATAGTCTTTAATCAAAATAATTCTATATAAGATGCAAGTCTACAAGGACTTACCTGTTAGCTCCTGATATACGCCAGACTCGCTATCGGCTTCCGCCTGCAGACCTTCCCTCTCATATGCTGCAACGCCTAAATTGTAATGCACTTCAGGGTCACTCGGGTCTACTGCCAGGACCTTTTTGTACTCACCTATTAAATCTTTACCTAAAGCCTATCGAGTAGTTCTTTTTTCTTTTTCTCATAATCATTTTCTGTAATTAAACCTTCGTCCATCAGATTCCTAAGGTCCTTGAGTCGTTGTGGAATAGACTTCTTTGTCTGCGATTCTCTCTTGAGGAGTTCCGCCTTCTTGTATCTATAATCTTCAGGTGAAATAAGGTCATTGTCCAGGAGTTCCTTCAGATCCCTAAGCTTCTGGCTCAAGTTTCCTTCCTCGATGGCTGGAGCTTCTTTTGGCGATACATAGCCAGCAGATGGGTCTGGACCACCTGGTGATACCATCCCAATTTGTTCCTCTATCCTCCTAAGCCTTTCTTCCATAATGGGGTTAGTCTTATAGCCATAGGCATCAAACTCCACCTCTTCCTCTGCCATTGAAACGAGCGGCTCAACATCGAAGGACTTTTCCTGCAGATTTATGACCAGCCAGTTCCTGTGACCCTCTTTGTAGCTCTGACCCTCTCCCAGCGCAAGCTCCCAGAAACCGCTGCTCTTAATAGAAGTAGGGTCCTTGGATGAAGATGGGTAACCCTTCCTGCCGCCAGGGCGGGGTATGTCCTTCACCCTGGATTGTACGCGGCTAAAGGCTATATTCAGGCCCTCATCAGTGATAAACACACTAAAGATGGTTTTTAGATCGTGGAGTAGGGCCCTCTCGCGTTGGGAGTAGACGTAAAGACATTCGTTCGCAGTCGATTTAGAAAGGGCATCTGCAATAAGCGAGGCCAGTGTTCTTATCTCGGCTTTACTAAAGACCTTCTTACTTCCCTTTTTAACAAAGACTCCCTTTTCTCTAAAGGATATCGAGGATAATACTTTCTTTAATCTGTCTTCTTGAATGATGTATGGATGGTTAAACGGTGGAGACACACCTTTCAACTCTTTTGCATCCCTCAATTCCACATAGGTGTCGCCATCCTTGTATATTGGGTTGGATGCTGCCTGAACACTACAGGCTGGAAGGATAATATAATAGACGAAGGTGCAAAAGACGGCCCTTGCTGCTACAGCTACAAATCTTTCTTTCATCCCCTCTTTTTGGAAATTCTTTTCTTAGGTGCAGCCTTTCTCGCCTTGGCATATAGGGATTCCATATATACCTTTGTCTTTTTTAGACCATACCTCTTGGCCTTAAAACGCACTGCCTCCAGGCTTCTGCCAAGTTTTTTTGCCAACTTACTGGTATCAGTACTTGGGTACTCTTTTTTGAGTGTGGAGAGCTCTGACTTACTCCACTTTTCAAGGCCCTTACGCCGGGAAACCCTTCTTCTTGCCTTCACCATAGTATTTACCTGAATCTCTGAAATGCTTCTCGATATTTGTAATTATCTCAACACTTAGCATACACCTCTGATATTGTCAAGGAAAAACTAATTAATGACCTAAGGGCTAGCGGGCATTATATTTGGGCGTTTTTCTCCTTGAAAGACCGCACCTCAGTATGTAGAATCTCCTCAAGGAGGAAAAGTGTTCTTGAAGGCAACCTTTATCACTCTTCTCAGAGTATTATTGGTCTTTATAATTATAGCCCTTTTTCAGCGGGGGGTCACTTTTAACGCAATTGCCACGTTCCTTATTGGCTGCATCATAGCAATGGATGCCCTTGATGGATATATTGCCCGCAGGTACGGTGAGACATCTAAACAGGGTGCCGTTTTTGACATCTTGGGTGATAGAATAGTAGAGAATGTACTGTGGATATATTTTGCCTGCATCGGAGAGTATTCATTTTGGATACCCTTGATAGTAATTACAAGGGATGTAATAGTTGATAATATAAGGAGTCTTGCCTTTGCCGAGGGCAAAACTGCCTTTGGGGAGACAACCATGCAAAGGGAGGCGTGGGCAAAGTTTCTTGTCAGTTCAAACTGGAGCAGGGGTCTGTACGCTGCCGCCAAGGGCGTTTGCTTTACCTATATTGGCCTAATGATCACTCTTGAAAGCGCCAACATCTCGGAGGCCTGGCTCAGTTACTTGATATCCATAAAATTCATGCTTATCTATACCACTGTCGCCTTCTGCTTAGTCAGGGGACTGCCTGTTGTCTGGGAAGGCCGAGAATACCTTTTCGGAAGCGGCCTAAAAGGGACCTCTTAGGCTACATGATAAAGGCAGCCATCTTCGACGTAGACCATACTATCCTAAAGAGACGGTCCTCCGAACGCATCTTCGTTAAATACCTCCGGGAGCGGGACATTATTACTACCAGGGACATCATCCGCTTTATGTACACCTTTCTGACAAAATTAATCAGCTTAAACGGCATCTACTTCAAGAAAAACAAGTTCTATCTAAAGGGGAAAGACATAAAGGTATTGGAGGCTGAGGCAACAAGGTGTTTTCAGAACAGGATAATGCCCCACATATCTGCGAAGGCCCTTAAAGAGATGCAAAAGAAGAAAGAATCTGGTTACACCATCGTTCTATTATCGGGCACACTTGACGTGCTGCTAAAGCAATTCAAGGAATATTGTAAGGCAGATGTAGTTATAGGGTCAAATCTTAAAAACGTTAACGGACTGCTTACAGGCGAGCTTCAGGGCATCCACCCCTACGGCCACGGCAAGGCTATACTGCTAGAGGACCTGGCTCTGAAGATGGAGATAGACCTGAAAAATTCCTATGCCTATGCTGACCACTTTTCCGATATCGAATTTCTCCGCATGGTGGGTAATCCCGTTGCAGTGAATGCACACCCGGGGCTGAGGCTCTATGCAAAAATAAGTGGCTGGTCTATTGTAGACTTCTAAAGGCTTGCGGTCTTTAAAAATCTTCCAGGATAAATCCACCTTTGGGTTCTTCTTTCTTCTTAGGTGGTATTAGTGCAGGCTTCCTTTTCTTTGGTGGCGCCGGAGCGGCCTCTATTTTAGTGCTGCTGGTGGGTTTTTGTTCCATCTTTGGCTTAGCCGGAGGTTTCTCTATCTTGATTATACTCTTTCTTGGTATTTCCTGTATTCGTGCCTCTTCCTCTACCTGTTGTCTCAGCCTCTCCTCCAGATGTTTACGCCTCCTCTCCGCAATTTGTGCCTGTTGCTTCTTTGCCTGCTCATCTACCCTCCGCTCGAGCGCCTCTATGTATTTACGCATCTTAGCCATGGAACTTTTCAGCGATTCCTGGTGGGAAATCACCTCCAGTTGCATTTTCTCTGCACTCGCCTGCTTTTCCTCCAAAAGTGTCAACCTTTGACTGGTGGATGTATCTCTAGCAAGTTCTTCCACCTTTCCCATAATCTCCTCGTTGGACTCTTCAATGGTCCCAATCCTTTCAATCACTACCGCCATCTGCTGTTCCATGGCATCTAATCTTGCCTGCGTATCACCACCGCCACTGAACGTACCACAACCTGAAAAAAGTACTGCCAGGACAGCGTATAAAGGCGTTCTCATCGATCTCTACTCCTTTAGTGTTATATTATTATATATGGCAAATTCTCTTTTCGCCTCCCTGCCGTAACCTTGTTTGTGATAGCATATGCCCAGATTCCTATGGGCCTCGGCCAAGTTGGAGTCTATCTCTAACGCCTTCTTGTGGTAAGAAATAGCTCTTTCCAGCAGGCCCTGTTTATCGTAAACTAAGCCCAGCCCTGTGTGGGCCATGGCTAACTTGGGATTTAAGTCAATGGCATTCTCATACTCTGTAATGGCGCTCTCCAACACACCTTTTTCCACCATGATATCCGCTATATTATAATGCATCAAGGCCTTGCTTTCCTTCTGACGATACATACTGGCTGCGTTTTCGTAGACAAGGATTGCCTCGTCATACCTTGCCGCACGCAAATAGTGCATTCCAAGCCTTTCATATCTCTTCGCCAGTACAGGTTTAAGCCTCACAGACTTCTCCCAATACCTAAAGGCCTCCTCAAACGAACCCTTACCATAGTAATCAAGGCCCTGGGCATCGTAATCTCCAATTGCAGAAAGCCTCAACTCCACTGACTTGAGTAACTCGCTTATAGCCTGTTCCGTCGCGGACTTCTTAGAATAAATAGATGCAAGGTGGTCGTGTATTTCAGCTTTTTGCAGATACTTGTCTTCATCGAAAAGCCTCAGTGCTTGTTCGTAAGAGCCTATGGCCTCTTCCCATCTCCCTCTATCCTCGGCAATCATGGCCTTACCTTTAAGCGCACCAGCCAGATTAGGGTTCATATCCAGTGCCCTATCGAACTCGAGGCTGGCCGCATCTGTCATGCCTTTCCTGTAGTATGCCTTACCGAGGTTCACATGTAACCTGGGTAAGGCTGGGTTTATCTCAATAGCAGCCAGGTACTCCGCGACTGCCTCGTCCAGCCTATTCTGGCCCACGTATACCACACCACGGTTGTTGTGGGCCCTTACCGATTGAGGTGAGAACTCTAGCACCTCCTTATACTTTGCCATTGCCTCCTCTAGCATATTTCTTCTTAGATATATGTTCCCTAGGAGGATTTTGACCTTTTCGTTCCCAGGGTAAAGTAACTCGGCCCTTCTGCCCTCCTTGGTGGCCTCTTCCAGGTCCTTTTTTTTAATAAAGACCTTAACCAGCTCAAGCCGTGCCTCCAAGAGAGTAGGATTAACCTCAAGCGCCTTTTTCAGTTCTAATTGGGCCTCTTCCAGGTCTCCCTTCTTTAGGTATGCGCGCCCTATTCTGAAGTGAACCATCTGGATATCCCTGCCAAGAGTATCGCCTTGAAAGAGTTCGTTGAAAGAGGAGTATGCCTCCTCTACTGCACCTTCTTTAATTTGGGCTCCCGGCATACCGGCCATGCTGAGGTAATGTACTATCAGATTTCTCCAGTGCTTCAAGGCCTTGTCCTTCTCTCCCGTTAAGGAATAGCTCTCCGCCAAGTCTCTCTCCTTTGAGACTATTCCCTCTAACGTCTCTACTGATGGGGTCTTATGAAAAGCTACTGTCTCTGGCCTAGTCGCACGTGCTATGTGTGGATCTATTTCCAACACCTTTTTGAATCTGAACACCGCCTCTCCATACTCACCCGTCTTGTAATAGGCTAAGGCCATTTGACTGTTAGCCATGGCTATGTTCGCCGGAGGTGCATCAGGCCCGTACAGGCTTATACTCTTTTTATATTCGGAGACGGCCTCTTCCAACATGCCCTTGTCGTAGTAGACATCTGCTAAATACTGATGCACCTCGGGCATGTGCGGGTTTAGTTCTCTGGCCTTACTCAATTCCTTGAGGGCCTCATCCAACATACCTTCTTCCCTATAAGCACGACCTAAGTTGACATAAGCAACATCAAGGTTCGGGTTCAGTTCTATTGCATCTTTATATTTTGAGATGGCTTGCTCGCGCCAACCCATGGTCCAGTAGGCATTACCAAGGTTATTATGTGCATCTGCATAGTCTTCATTGGCCTCTACAGCTTCCTTGAATTGTAAAAGGGCCTTGTCAAGGTTTTTGCTATCCATATAAACATTACCCAGGGCACTTCGGGCCTCGGCATAGCCTGGATTGATCTGCAAGGCCTTTTCAAACTCCATAGTTGCCTTATCTAGGTCTCCACTCTCATAATAGGCCATTCCCAGGTTGAAGTGCATCTTTGCAGAATTAGGCCCCACTTCCACAGCCTTTTTAAACTCTTGGATAGAATCGTTTAACCTGCCCTTTTCATAGTGGTCGATTCCACGATAGTTATGATAACTGGACACACTATAGACATTGGTCTCAGTAGCACAGGAGGTAAGAAATAAAGCGGTTAGAATAGGTACAAAGGTAAACAACCCAAGAGACTTCATAACTCTCTCACTGGGAAATAGTGGGACAGGAAACTCAGCGAGCCGAAGCAAGGAACAGGAACCTTGCTAAATTATGCAAAAGTCTTAACGCGTTTTTTCTGATTGTGGCAGCAGTTTTTCTACGGTAGTTGCCTTTCCCCCAGTTGATTTTTTAATAAGGCGGTAATAAACATTAACGGCAATTGCTGCAATGCTCAGGACTATAAGTGCAGGAAGTAGGTACTGTTTCATTAATTTCGTCATTATCAGCCCCTTATCCGTAAGGTATGCCCAATCTCCCCAATATCATTTATTGCATACTCATAGGAAATCTTTAGTTTCCGGTTTACTCTTCAGCAGCTTCTTCTAATTCTATCTCTTCTTCGGCTTCCTCCCCCACGGCCTCTTCTTCCTCCTCTGCCGTCTCCTCGGAGACCGCCTCTACCGGTCTTTCCACAAGTACTTGGCTAAGCCTTTCGTCAAAACCTTTAGGGTCTACCAGATACATACCTGTAATCAAAAGGGCAATACCAGAGACCAAACACATCACTACAAAAAAGGCCCCTCCCAACCTACCCACAAGGCGGGAGGTCATTATCTTTCCAGATGCCTCCTGAAGCGCCTCTAGCAAGGCATTAAGCATGTTATCCTCCCACCAAAGCTTTATTGGTAAGATCTGCACCACCATTACTTCTTTAGGTGGTGGTTTTCCCTTTTTTTCACCCTTTTTGCGGCCTGAAAAGATTCCCAAGACCACTCCCACGAAGTAACCCTAAGGCGCCTGTACATCTACCTCTCAACATGTAAGGTTTTACTGCAAAGGGCTCACAAAATTGACCTTAAAATAACACCCTCTATGGCCATTGTCAAGGAGTTAAATACATACCCCGAGACCACTCGAATAAGGTCAGATATCAACAGAATACCTCAAGCTCCCCACTATTTCTGGAGTAGTCCGAGCCTGAGACCCGCATAGAGGATTTAAGCCAGGAGGGTTAGATAATTATTGATAAAATCCAAAGAAAATGAGCTCAAAGGCCAGCCCCACTATACAGCAGGCCACCATCGTAGTGGTGCCTGCCTTGAGCCATGTCCTCATGGTAATTGGATACTTGGTCCTTTCGCTCACAGAAATGGTGACCACATTGGCCGTGGAACCTATAGGCGTACCATTGCCACCGAATCCTACCCCCATGGCCAGCGCCCACCAGAGGGGCATTACGCCGACACCCTGTGTCTCTAGGTGTTGTATTATAGGTATCATGGCAATGGTAAATGGGATGTTGTCTACAATAGCCGAGCTTATCGCGGCTACCCAGAAGAGTAAGGCACACGTGAACAGAGGATTTGTGTGGGCATAAGTGCTAATCTTATTACCGACTATCTCCAGTATGCCAGCCTTCTCTATACCACCCACACACACAAAAAGGGCAATAAAGAACAAGAGTACACTCCAGTGCACCTCCTTTAAGATATCGTCAGGATCGGGCTGCACCCATATGAGGGCGATGGCAACACCAAACATGGCAACACTTGACGGAAAGAGGCCTAGCTTGCCTTGGAAAAAGAATAATGATACAACTATCCCCAGGGCAATCAATACCTTCTTCAGGGTGGCCCTGTCGGTAATGCTCTCGTTTTCGTTCATCTTTAGGAGGCCTTCGATATTCTTGGGCTTTTGGGATAGTTCCTTCCTCAATACAAGTTTGAGTACAAACAGGCATACAATCCAACTTAGCAGCACAGGCGGGCCAAGATGTATGATAAAAGAATTGAAGCTCAGGCCAGTAACAGACCCTATAATCATGTTCGGTGGGTCACCGACCAGCGTGGCAACACCGCCCACGTCTGAGAGCAAGGCCTCGGAAAGTAGAATTGGAATAGGATTAACGCCTAATATCTCACATATGGCGACCGTCACCGGGGCCATCACCACCACAATGGTAACATTATTAATCATCAGTGATCCTACAGTGGCAACAGTACCCAGGAGCACCGTTAGGCGCCATGGATCGCCCATGGTCTTTTTTGCAGTAACAATGGCGAGGTAATCAAAGAAGCCCGTCTTCTGAATCATGACCACCATGACCATCATGGCAAAAAGAAGGCCTATCGTGTACCAGTCTATGGCTGCTACAGCATCGACCTGGGAATAAAATCCAAGCCAGTGCCCCGCCATGCCAATAGCCACTGCCCCGCAAACGCTAGCTGTAGTTCGGTGGATTTTCTCAGAGAGGATAGCAATATAGGTAACGGCAAAAATGATTCCGGCTATGCCTACATGGAGCGGGATCTTCTGGAGGGTCTCAAACTTCGATGCAACCAGAACCCCAATATAGGCAGTCACAATTATTACAAAACAATAGGCAACTAAACGTAGCGGGGAAAGGCCCATGAGGCCGTTACGAGAGGTCTGCATCTGTTCCCACCTGTAGGCAGTAACAAAGGTGTCGTATCGTTAAAATAAAAAGTTAGAAAATAACATCAGATAGGGATTTTGTCAAGAAAATATGATGGCCGGATTATCTGTGACTAGTTAGGTGTGATAAGCTGGGTCAAGGTCTTTTCCATTTTAATAGCAGTAGAACCGTCTTTGTAATACCCTGGCAGCTTCTGAGATTCGACAAATCCGCTCTTGCTGTAAAACTTTTGGGCAGAGATGTTACCCTCCTTTACCTCTAAGGCAAGACGATTAACACCCTTAGGCACACACTCCTTCTCTAGCCTGGAAAGGAGCTCCGACGCAACGTTCCTGTGTCTAAAATCTTCCTGCAGGCAAAATGTACATATATTGCACGTCCTAGACCTCCTATGTAGTGTGCCTATAATATATCCGACGAGACTACCATCCGCAGTAGCAACGATGGCCACAGAATCGGGAGATTTAAGGAGGTATCCTATCTGCCTACGACTGAAGGCCTCCTCATGAAAGTGGTCCTTCTCTAGAGCCTCTATCTCAGACAGATGTTCAGGGGATGCCTTCTCGTATCTTATATTAAACACTTGGCCTACAATTCCTTGATTGCCGGGTCTGACGCTCACGCTGGATGAACCTCCCACCACAGACTTGTTACTCAGCTACAGGATAGAGCCTTAATGTTCTCCAAAAGCTGGTCAAGTTTTAAAGGCTTAGCCATGACCACATCTATCCCGTTATCCTCCATCTCCTCTTGGTGGATCTGCCGGTTCCTGCCTGTAATAAGCACAACCGGGGTCTTCTGCCCCTTCCTTGAAGAGAACTCCTTAACAGCCCCGGCCACCTCAATGCCTGTCATATAAGGCATTTCTGCAGAACAGAGAATCAGGTCGTAACCGCCCCTCCTCAAAAGACCCATGCCCTCTATACCATCAGGGGCCGTGGTGACACCGTAACCCTCGTATCTTAGAAAGCTGGCATATATATTCCGGTGAGTCTCCTCGCAGTCTATTAAAAGAATCCTGGCCTTGGTCATCTTAACAGCATTACCATCCCGTTAAACACCTAAATCAAATAGCAACTTCTTCACATGCAATATCTTAAATGAACACTCGTTATATGGGATATATGGAGGTCCACAGATTACTCATCTTCAATTCCCCCAAGGGCAACCTCCTTAGCAGCTTCTCTATCCGTCTCCTCTTCCTCCCACTCATCCTCTGGAAACTCCTCCTCCATTATGCCTTCCTCATCATACTCCTCAGTCTCTGAATATCCTTCGTCTGACTCCTGTTCCTGCGTGGTTGACCCGTTACTACCTTCCTCTGCAGCTATACTAAGGAGGCCCGCAGCCGCTTTTTCTGAGAAAGGTTCTCCCCACGCTTCAGCTTCGAGGATGCAGGTCATTAAAACCAGTATAAAACACCTAACCAGCTTCTGTCGGCACATTTCTTTCCTTCGATACAAACCCGTCTGACTTACTCATTCGTGATAATAAATCATTATATATCAATCGCCGCACATATTCACAAACATTTTATTGCCTATCACCGATATGTCAACGACAGGTGAGCTATATCATCATTTCCATACAATCCAGAGGAATACAGACGATGACACTACAGCGGCTATGGTAAATGGCAGCCCTATCCTAGTAAAGCCCATAAAGGATACCTGGACATTCCGTTTTCTAAGGAGTCCAACGCCCACAATATTCGCTGAGGCACCAACAGGGGTGATATTGCCCCCCAGACAAGAGCCCACCAGGAGACCAAAGAGCAAAAGCATCGGCGAATTATGTATATCTTGCCCAAGTTGCTGCGACACGGGAATCATCGCTAGAAGATAGGGAACATTATCAATAAAAGCAGAGAAGATTACAGATAGAGATACTATTAGAAAAAATGCCCCAAATAGATTATCGCCACTAATGCCCTTTATAGCTACCGCAATGTCATTGACCCAACCGGCCGAATTCAGGCTTCCCACTATAACAAATATCCCCATCAGAAAAAGGGTTGTGTTCCAATCAAGACCGGTAACAAAGTCTCTCATATTACCGCCAAATGAGGTCTTATACCACAGGATTCCGACTACGCCAAAGGCCATGCATATTGCACCTGCCATGTACCCAAAACCTGGGTCAAGAAATGATGCCGTAGCCAGGGCAAGTATAAGAAGTACTAGCATCCATGTAGGTATCCAGGAGCTAACCTTCTCCACCTCAATTACCCCCACCGGCTGCCGGTACCCTCTAAACAAGAGATAGAGGACGGCGAATGACGCCAGGGCTCCTATCTCCACTGCAAAGAAGATGCTTGGCCTGCCCTGATAGAAGAAGAAGTCGTTGAAGGTCATCCCCGTCCAGCCGGCCAGAATCATACTGGGTGGGTCACCAATAAGTGTTGCCGTACCCTGGAGGTTGGAGCATATAGCCAGAGAGATAATAAATAAACTGGGACAAACGGCCAGCCTATCGGCAATTGCAAGTGCGATAGGCGCCACTATTAGAACGGTTGCGACATTCTCTACAAAGGCAGACAAAACACTTGTGAGGCAGCATACAAGGAGCATGGCCGTACATACATTGCCCGCCCTGTTCACCAAAAGCTCAGCCAGATACGCAGGCATCTTGGAGAGCATAAAGAGCTCTGCCACGACCAGCGTGCCCACAAAGATGCCCATTACGTTCCAGTTAATGGACGTCAGGGCTTCCCATGGGCTTACCACCCCCAGGAACACGAGCGACAAGGCGCCTACACACGCACAGTAGGCTCGATGTCTGGGTAGGAAGATAAAGCCCGCATAGGAAGCGATAAAGACAATCAGAGAGACATACTTTTCCATGGCGAGTGAATCTTTTGAGTCAAAAACAAAAGGAGACCGAAGGGAGCTTTAACGCCTCCGGCCTCACATGACGCCAAAAAGAGTGTCACCTATCTATCTACCTTATTTTTTACTACACAGGCACTCTTTTGACTTACCCCTCCAGCGATCACAGTCACATCCCTTCTTGCACTCCTTGCTTTTGGCCTACTTGGCCAAGGTACGCCCCCCAGGCCCGACAGGAACAAAACGAAGGCCCAGAGACAAAGGACTCAACTACCACTGAAGGTACAATACAATACGGCGCTCTTAGGTAAGACCGTTTTACAGGGGTTAATACCCAGACCTTTTCCTTCGCTCCTCCATCTTTTCCATTACACAGTCAGGGCACCTGTTGCAGTTAGTGGGGCACCTCTCATGCCCGCACTTCTCACACTTTGCAGGCTGCTCTTGCGCCTTCTTGGCACACGGGCACTCCTCTGACTTACCCATGCAGTGGTCACACTTACATCCCTTCTCGCACGCACACTTGGTCTCCTGGGCCAATGTGTTGCTGGGCCTTACCGTCTCCAAACCTAGACTCAAACCAAGAGAAATGGCCGCAAAAAATACTACCGGTGCAACTACAACGGAAAGCCTTTTAAACATAACAGACCACCCTTCTATAAAACAACCTCCTTAGAAAAATTGATGTTTACTCTAACTGAAAATACTTGAGTTTAAGTATAACAGTAAACGGCTTTTATCATACAAAGAACAGGATGTCAATAGGGAAGGCCTACCCTCTCAAATATAAGTTCAGACATTGGTACAGGCTGTGTCCACTAAAAGACTTAAAGCACTTTTTATAACATCCCGGGCAACCCTCTTCCCCAGCTCTGGAAACTCAAACAAAACCTACATAATCCCTTGTACTTTCTCTACCCATTCCTGCCCACATGCCCACTATTTGGCCGATTTACAAAGCTATCCCCAGAAATCCCACAACCATTTTGAAGACGCATACCAATCAAAAAGATTGTTCTTCAAGCCCTTGCCCAATAAAATGGTTTCCATAGCTAACTGGCGGCTGTAAGGAGCGAAGTGGCCCGAGTCAAGCTCTCAGGGGAGGAGGTGATGAGAAACATACGGCAAATGGTCGCACAACACAAGATTATCCTGGAAACGATACGGGAAAGCGCCCCTTCCGAGGTTTGTACACGTTAGGCGTCTTAGCGTCGGGTTCTACTGAAAAAAAGCCCGCATTTCAAACACTCATTACATAGAGGGATGGAATGGGGACAATAAAAAAGCAGGCCCCTAAAGCCTGCTTTTTTTATTCTCAAACGGTCCCGCTGTCTTATAGCCTCATTGGCTCTTTCGTCCACCACTTGGGTTCTCGGACCCAGAGAATGTGGTGACACCGTGGACAGCCTTTTTCTTTTCGTGTCTTTCCCTTTTCTCTTTTTCTTTCTCCTCAATACCCAGGAGGTCTGCTACCGTCTCACCCTCCAGAATCTCCTCCTCCTCCAATTTGCGGGCAAGGAGCTCAAGTTTGTCCCTATTTTCAGATAGCAACCGACAGGCCTTGTCGTAGCTTTCTTTTACAATCTTGGTAACTTCCTCATCGATGGCAATAGCCGTGTTCTCACTATACTCCTTTTCCTGCACCAAATCATGGCCCAAAAAGATGTTGCCTGACTGCCTCCCAAATGTCTGCGGCCCAAGCTTTTCGCTCATACCAAATTTACAGACGTAGTCCCTGGCCAGGCGTGTTACCTTTTCAAGGTCATTGTGCGCACCCGTAGATATCTCTCCAAAAATCAGGGCCTCGGCCGCCCTTCCACCTAGGAACACGCACAGCATGTCCAAAATCTCAGACTTAGTGGTTAGATACTTATCCTCCGTGGGCAGTTGGAGTGTATAGCCCAGTGCCGCAGAACCCCTGGGTATTATGGATACCTTGTGCACGGGGTCAGTGTTGGGGAGTAGGGCAGCTACCAGGGTATGGCCAGACTCATGGTAGGCCACCGTATTTTTCTCCTCCGCACTCATTACCCTACTCTTACGCTCAGGGCCAGCTATCACCCTATCGATAGCGTCTTCCATCTCTTCCGTCTCTACATACTCCTTATTGCGCCGGGCTGCCAGTAGTGCCGCCTCGTTTACCACATTGGCCAGGTCTGCGCCTGAGAACCCGGGGGTGCGTTTGGCAACGACCTTTAAGTCCACATGTGGGCCCAGCTTTACGTTCTTTGTGTGAACCCTTAGAATCGCCTCCCTCCCGAGGAGGTCGGGCCTATCAACGGTTATCTGGCGGTCAAATCTTCCGGGCCTCAGTAAAGCCATGTCCAGGACGTCTGGGCGGTTTGTAGCAGCCATAATAATGACACCCTTTTGGGAGGAGAATCCGTCCATCTCTGCCAAGAGTTGGTTAAGGGTTTGTTCCCTTTCGTCGTGTCCACCACCCAAGCCGGTTCCCCTCTGCCTGCCCACGCTGTCTATCTCATCAATAAAGACTATGCACGGGGCCTTCTCCTTTGCCTGCTCGAACATATCTCGTACCCTGGCAGCACCCATGCCGACAAACATCTCCACAAAATCAGAGCCACTTATGGAAAAGAATGGCACACCTGCCTCTCCCGCTACCGCCCTGGCCAGCAGGGTCTTTCCCGTACCGGGTGCTCCTATCAACAGCACGCCTTTGGGTATCTTGCCTCCCAACTTCTGGAACCGCTCAGGATAGGAAAGAAAGGCAATTATCTCTTTAAGTTCCTCTTTTGCCTCCTCGCAACCTGCTACGTCCTCAAAGGTTGTCTTTTCCGATTCACTTTCCGTATAGAGTTTTGTCTTCGCCTTGCCAAACGACATGAAAGGTGCACCCATACCCCCCATGCGCCTGAACAGGAAGAACCATATTATGCCCATCATGGCCAGGGGGAACAGCCACCACATCAAGAAATTCCTGAGGAAGTTGTTCTCCGCCTCTCCCTTGAAGGTGATATTGAGCTCCTCCAGCTCAGTAACGAGCTTCGGGTCCTGAACAGCTACAGTAACAAAAGCCACTTCCTCCCATCCCTCACCCTCCTGGGAAGGCCTTCGGTAGCGGCCTCTTATGTAGGTTTGCCCGACAGAGCAGTCTACTAGCTCACCGTTTTTGAGATATTCTTTAAACTGCGTGTACGTAATCTCTTCCGCCTTAGGTGTCACCATCACCTGTAGTGCATACATCACCACCAGGAAGAGAAGCAGGTACCCTATAGAAAATGTGGCCCTATTAGATTTCGGCTTCTTTTGGGGTTTCTTTTCCATACTTTCGCTGCGTCCCTCTAACCAAAATTACCACTCACTATAATCTTAGAAGAGTGAGACCGGGCCTTACCGCCCGATTCTCACTTTCCCCAAATATTATATGCAAAGGATTCACGGAAGTCAAAACAATATAAGGTGCTTTTCCATTGACATTTAGTACCGTTTTTGTCTAAATTGGGCAGGGTTTGATTTGGCTAGCAACAAAAATTCTATCAAGATATAAGTAAGGTATCTCCCGTCGGGGCGTGGCGCAGCCTGGCTTAGCGCGCTACCTTGGGGTGGTAGAGGTCGCTGGTTCGAATCCAGTCGCCCCGACCATTTTTCACATCACAACCCCCTCTGTGAATAAGGTCTAGCGAAAGCTGTACGGATTTTTTAATTTGGCGGTGTCGAGGTTCTTGTCTGTATACTGTACGCACACATTAAATTAAGGTACACACTAAAGTCCCTAAACAAAAGAGGCGTGGAAGGTTTGAAGACCTTCCGCGCCTCTTACATTTTCTTCCCTAAAAATATCGCCAACTATGAGGAAAAACCAAACAATCTACTATTACTTTGCGTCCTCGTAGAGGCTGTAGTGCGCCTTGAAGTCCTTGCACTCGAAGTTGGCGCTGCCGTTTCCAGTAGCTATAATCAGCCGCTTTTCCACTACCGGGGCGTGATGACCGCTGACATATACAGGTATTGTGCTATCCACAAGGCCCATCTCTGGGTTCCAAGGGAAGCACCTCACCTCATACGTTTTGCCTGAATCGGGTACGTTTATAGTGCAGCCAGAGCCAGTAGTATCAATGCAGACAAAGACGGGGGTAGCAGTGTTCTTTACCCTGGCGCTAAACTCAGCAGGGACACCCTTACCTGTATCCTTATTTACCAGCTTACACTTTATACCTGCAACCGCCTGGTCGCTGAAGGAGTATGATGCCACTGAAAAGCATACTAGGCTCCCCAGGACCAAGGCACCTGCCATCCTTAACAAACTCCTCATCTCGAACACCCTCCTTTCTCGGCTTGGATATTATACAGCCTTCATAAGCCCCCACAAAATTTCGAAAAAAATATTACTCGTATAACCTGCCCATGTCAAGGAAAATATTGACCATGGCTGTTGAATACATAGACATGATAACACACACCGAGACCTCGGGAAAATCTGTTTTTGTGGTGGATGGCCTAGGCACCCTAATTTTAACTGTATACAGGAGTAGGGTACGCAGCAACTCACCCTACTAATCTTCCCGAACGAAACGCAGTTTCTGTGTAGGGACGGGCCTCGCAGTTGTGCGAGAACTGACAGAAACGAGTTCGTCAAAAGCAAATCTCCGCCAAAGGCAGATACGCCTTCGGCATAACCACCCTCCGGAGGCTGCCCCTCGCACGACCTTTTCCCACAAAATACTTCTGAAGTGTTACCTGTGTCAACAAATAATACGAATAAAAATAAATTAAAATTTTCTCTCCTTTGTCTTGACAGGTATTGCTTGAACGTTATAATTTTTTACATCTTTGCCCTATTACCTGCGGTGCTGGGTGGATGTTTGGTCGTTCTCCATAATGCCTTTATGGTAATGATCAAATTGCTGAGGTAAAAATGCTAACGCTAATAAAAACCAAAGGAACAGATGGGCGAAAGAAATTAGCGCGATTGGCACTCATAAAGGAGAGATACAAAAAACTGGTCCTGGAGCCAAGAAGGGAAATAGAATTTGAATTGGAAAAGGACCTGGAAGAAGAAACTCTGAGTGACTTTCGCTCTACCAACTTTACCCAGGTCTAAAAATAGCGAAAAGCCTCCTCTCAGAAGAAATCTCACCTGAATTAAGAAGTAGCAGTTTAGCCCCAGTTAGAATTACTCTTACACCGTGTCTAAAACAAATCTCGACATACAAAAAGTAATTACTACCATAAAACGAGTAAATAGTGCATTCAAAGAGCCTACAGTAACCACAGTAGCTAAAAGCCGAAGCCCTTTTAAGGTGCTTATCTCCTGCCTATTGAGTCTGCGGACCAAGGACAACGTTACATCTGTCGCCAGCGAGAGGCTGTTCCAACTAGCAGACACGCCTGAAGGCATGTTAAAACTAAACACCTCGGATATACAAAGGGCCATATATCCCGTTGGCTTCTATAAAACAAAGGCCGCGAGGATAAAGGATATATGCAAGGCCTTGATTGAGGAATACGGTGGGAGGGTCCCTGATGATATAGATACCCTTCTGAAGTTCTCAGGCATAGGGCGAAAGACAGCAAACTTAGTGGTAACACTTGGGTATGGCAAGCCCGGTATCTGTGTGGACACTCACGTGCACAGAATCACCAACCGCTGGGGATATGTAAAGACCAAGACACCTGTTGAAACAGAGTTTGCACTGAGAAAGATGCTTCCCGGGAGGTACTGGCTCGTTATTAACGACATCTTAGTCACCTACGGACAAAACGTCTGCACCCCCATCCTGCCAAAATGCAGCATCTGCAAGGTCTACTGGTACTGCAAAAGAGTGGGTGTGAAAAAACACCGTTGAGTGATGGGTCTTCAGACCTGTCCGTCAAGGCCCTCTACCACAGCGAACAGACCTTCAGGTCTGTCCCTATAAAAAGTATTATCGCGTAGGGAGAGACTCTCCCATCCACACGGAGGACAACAAAAGCCACCATACAGACAAAGTACATCAACTCGATGTGGTTGCCCCATTTATGGGGCAGACAATTTGAGCCGATAAATAAGGTCACTACAAGGATAAGGCGTTGGGCAAATCCTTTCCGGTAAGGCGCCGATATGCCTCCAAATATTTCTCGGAGGTCTTTTCTACTACCTCCTGGGGGAGAGGTGGTGCAGGTGGGGTCTTGTCCCAGCCGGTGGACTCCAAATAATCCCTTACGTACTGCTTATCAAAGGAGGGCTGGGGACGTCCAGGGCGGTAACCCTCCAAGGGCCAGAAACGAGAGGAGTCGGGTGTGAACACCTCGTCTATTAGGATGAGTTTCTCGTCCAAAAAACCCCACTCAAACTTTGCATCGGCGATTATTATCCCCTTTTCCAAGGCATACATACTGGCTTCAACGAATATGGCAATGCTTTTACCCATAATTTCCTGAGAAATATCCTTGCCCAGCATCTCTATCATCCGCTCAACCGGTATATTTAGGTCATGACCGCTAGTGGCCTTGGTGGCCGGGGTGAAGATAGGTTCTGGCAGCTTCTCCGACTGCCTAAGGCCCTGACCCAGTTTAACATCCTGGACACCCCCCGTGTCCCGATATTCCTTTAGGGCCGAGCCGGCAAGATATCCCCTAACCACGCACTCAACGGGTAGCGGACGCGCCTTCTCCACTAGCATGGAGCGTCCCGACAGGACATCACCAAAAGGTGTCAACACCTCTCCTATCTCTCTAATATCGGAGGTAATGAAATGAGATTGGGTTATGTGTGAAAGTTTCTTGAACCAGAACTCTGACAGGGCTGTCAGCACCTTTCCTTTGTAAGGAATGCCTGTTGGAAGTACCACGTCGAAGACAGAAATCCTGTCGGTGGCAACAAAGAGTAGTTTCCCGCCAAACTCGTATATATCCCTGACCTTTCCCCTCTTGAAGAGGGAGAGGCTGGGGAGGGAGGTCTCTAGGATGACGGTGTCATCTCTCTTCACTTTGTGGTGTGATTTGAGGAGAGGCCATTCAGAGGTATGTGTGGAGCAAGCTTCTCACAGATCCTCTGCACGCCCCTTAAATTGGGCTTTAGAGACAGGGCTATATTCAGATACGTTGCGGCAGAGTAATAATCTCCCAGCTTCAAATAACACTCGGCCATCTTCTTGTGTACGTAGGCCCGTTCACCCCTACCAAGCTTCAACTCCAACACCTTTTCGTAGTACGCGATTGCACTTTTTGGACCAACACGCCTGGCTAAATGGCGGCAATAGATTCTTCGAATGCGGTCCTTAATCTCATCAAGAAGGTACTGCCTCTTTGTTCCCTGCTCCAGTCGTAGATATGCCTCCTCGTAAAACTCCAGGGCCTCGGAGTACCTCCTCTGTCTCTCACACTCTTCGGCCAGGAGAAAGGTACAGTCTATGTAGTCCCTAAAGGAGAAATAAGAGAGGAGATGAAAGCCCTGTATATCCCTCTTGAGACGGTCACAATTCTCCAGTGCCTGTCGTCCCTTGTGGTCTAAGAGGTCCAGGAGTATTGTCCTCACCTGGAAATTGGTCGTATTCTGCCACTTCTTGGGCGTCCCACCATTATGCCTCCTCATAAGGCCGAGCATCTTATCATAATGATTGCGATGAGACTTATCGCCAAGCATCTTATAGGCTTGAATTACCAGCTTGACTTTTGTCTCTGCCCAGGGCTTATTTCCATTCCTGTCAGGATGGTATTGCTTAACCAACCTCCTGAAGGAATGTTTTATCTCCTCGGCACAGGCCCCTTCATTTACATTCAGGACCTCATAATAATTAATAAATCTGTCATGCTCTAACATGGTACAGGACTACAGACAATAGAATGCTAGCTTTCAACCGGACATCATTACCCATATTGACGATGTAAGGTCTACCCGCCTTCAAGAGATTCCTGAAAACAGGTTTACCTTGAGGTGGGCCAGGCCAGTTTTACTGACTCCTCCATATTATTCCTTTTTATCAGCTTTTTTAATTAAGTCAAGTTCTATTATGCATGGGTCTTGAACCCCGAGTCTTTAACTATCTTGCCAAAAGGGCAAAAAGTAGGTAAGATAGTGCTTTTAAACTATGCCTACAACATGCGGCGCTTGTTTGAGAAAGGACTAAGATTGTGGCCACATACCCTGAGAAATGGGTTGAAGAGGTAGCAAAACTTACTCAACCGGATAAGATTTACTGGTGCAACGGTTCAGAGGAAGAAGCTCGCAAGCTCATCGAGATAGGAATGAAAGAAGAGCGGCTTGGGGGGCATGCGGTGTTTTATGAACTGAACCAAAAGACGTATCCCAATTGTTATTTGCATCGCAGTCATCCCACCGATGTAGCGCGTACTGAGCACTTAACCTTTATCTGTCATCAAGATAAAGAGACCGCAGGGCCAAATAATAATTGGATGGGGCCAGAAGAGGCGAAAGAACGCCTTACCAGATTATCCAAGGGCTGTATGCGGGGAAGGACAATGTATGTTGTACCTTACATGATGGGACATCCTGACTCACCTTATGCAAAGGCTTGTATACAGCTTACCGATACCAGTTATGTGGCTGTAAGTATGAGAATAATGGCTCGGGTAGGAAGGTTTGTAGTGGAGAAGATTGGGGCTCGTCAGGACTTTGTAAAGGGGCTCCATTCGGTGGGAGACCTCGACCCTCACAAACGATTTATTATGCATTTCCCCGATGAGAATCTAGTCTGGAGCATTGGTTCTGGTTACGGAGGAAACGCCCTGTTGGGTAAGAAGTGTTTTGCCTTGAGAATGGCCTCCTGGTTGGGCTTGAAAGAAGGATGGCTGGCCGAACATATGGTGATTATTGGCATTGAGGCCCCCCAAGGTAATGTTACCTATGTCACCGTTGCAATGCCTTCTGCCTGTGGAAAGACCAACCTGGCCATGCTAGAGTCCTCACTGCCTGGCTACAAGATATGGACCCTGGGTGATGATATTTCCTGGTTAAATATCGGTCCTGACGGGAGGCTATACGCCATCAATCCAGAGGTAGGCTTCTTTGGGGTGGCACCAGGGACCTCTATGAAGAGTAATCCCAATATGATGAGGACACTAAAGGCTGCTAAATTCTATCCCACCCTTTTTACAAATACGGCCCTGGACATGGATACCAACGAACCCAGGTGGGAGGGGATGGATGGCCCCACACCAAAGAATCTGGTGGATTGGCAGGGCAGACCCTGGGATAGTTCCCGGGGCACAGAGGCCGCACATCCCAACTCCAGGTTTACTGTATCTATATATAACTGCCCCACACTCTCGCAAGAATTTGATAACCCCAAGGGTGTGCCCATCTCGGCGATAATCCTGGGAGGAAGAAGGACGCAACTTATACCCCTGGTGGTGGAGAGCTTTAACTGGCAACACGGCGTATTTTTGGGCGCCAGAACAGGTTCTGAGACTACTGCTGCCGCTGCTCATCAGGTGGGTGTGGTAAGAAGAGACCCTATGGCCATGCTTCCCTTTTGTGGTTATAATATGGGTGACTATTTTAGGCACTGGATTAATACTGGAAGAAAGTTAACCCCTCCTCCAAAGATATTTTCAGTTAACTGGTTCAGGACGGACGAGAAAGGGGAGTTCCTCTGGCCAGGATTCGGGGAAAATATTCGCATATTAAAGTGGATAGTGGATAGGGTAAATAACCGTGTTGATGCTAAGGAAACGCCTTTGGGATATGTTCCGCATTTAAGGGATTTAGACCTGGAGGGATTAGATATTCCCAAAGGAAGACTTGAAGAATTATTTGAGATTAACCCACAAGATTGGCAGCAGGAACTGGAGGATATAGAGAAGTTCTTAATTCAATTTGGTGACCACTTGCCCCAGGAAATCTGGCAAGAGTTCAATATCATGAAGGCAAAACTTGCCCCAAATTTTGTTAAAACAGAGTATCGCGCATAATACACAGAGAATTTTGAGGTATGGACCTGGGAGAGAACAGGAGGGTGTATTCGGAAGAAGTAAGGGACTTAGGGCTCTATGAGAGGACCCTTAGTCTTCTTGAGCTTATCAAATTCCCCCACACCGTATTTTCCGCACCCTTTGCAGTGATGAGTGCCTTTCTGGCTGCTGACGGCATGCCTACGCTGAGGCAGCTTCTGCTTATACTCGGAGCCCTGGTAATGGCCAGGAACTGCGCCATGGGCTTCAACAGACTAGCAGACTTTTACTACGATACCACCAACCCTAGGACCCAGAAGTGGACCGTTATGCAAATGGAATTGGGCCGACCCACACTCTTGGTATTTACCCTGGCCAGCGCGCTATGTTTCGTAGTGTTTGCTGCGGCGCTGAACAGACTTACACTCTACTTGGCTCCAGTCGCCCTAGCGGTGGTATGCCTATATTCCTACACAAAAAGACTGAGTAGCTTCTCCCACTTTATCCTGGGCCTTGCGTTGGCGCTGGCCCCGTTAGGGGCCTGGGTGGCCATACGGGCCAGCTTTGACGCCGCCCCCTGCCTGCTGGCGACAGCGGTGCTACTCTGGACAGCAGGCTTTGATATAATCTACTCCTGCCAGGACCTGGAGCATGACATACGGATGGGGCTACATTCTATACCTAAGAGACTGGGTATAAAAAACGCCCTAAGACTTTCCTTACTGCTGCACGTCCTTATGGTGGCGGTCTTACTGGTGCTTACAAGATACGTTGACCTGGGCAACATCTACCTGCTGGGGGTATGCGCCACTGCAGTATTGCTCTTCTACGAGCACTCACTGGTAAAGCCTGACGACCTTTCCAGGGTCAACGCGGCCTTCTTCACTGTAAATGGATTCATCAGTCTTGCCCTCATGGCCTTCACCCTGATAGACATATTCGTTTCTTGATGAATTTGACAATGCGCTTCCGTACCGAACATAACTAACTTAATTATCCGGCTACCACGTCTTGGAACAGTCTCTTACACCAAAATATTTAATTGACTTGCAGACTTTTTGTATGATATCATTTTTCTAAATCCTTCCTTGTGTAATGTATACGTCTTTATCCTTCCCTATGGCAGGATTAAACTGAAGGAAAGTTTATTGTGAAGGTCACAAAGGATAGCAAGGTACTGGACATACTGAAGGCATATCCTACCACCGTAAAGATATTTGACAAGTTTCAACTCCACCCCTTCAGAAACATAAATAACGACTTGGAGACCGTTGCTTTTAAAAATAACGCCGACCTTGAGGCAGTACTAAAGGAATTAAACAACGTCATCACAGGGCCTTCCGAAGCCGGTGAAGCAGTAAGGGGCGTCCCTCACGGAAAGATTCACCAGAATATGACCTTCAGGCTGGTCACCACCCGTTACCCCGCAACGAGGAATATTTTTGCCGAGCACGGCGTATTAGAATTAGCAGAAAAACACTGGCCCGACGAAAATATATTCTTCTTTGCCATGGCCCTCCATATGCCGCCAGATAAGCTGGTGGATAAACTTACGGAGACCGTGGAAGGGGTAAGTAAACCTGCGGCAGGTGTTCCTCCTTTTCAACCCGAAGACATCCACATAAATTTCATAAAGGTAGCCGTCATATTTGCATTAACCACGGGATGCCTATACGGAGCAGGCATTCTCTTTTATTTTGGCATGAACGGCGCGCTACATGGGGTGCCCAGGGCCATGCTAGAGGCCCACGGTCATACCCAGATTTACGGCTGGGTTGGTCTTTTTATAATGGGTATATCCTACTTCGCGCTGCCCAGGTTCTGGAATGCATCACTATACAACGTCCTAATGGCCAAGATGTCTCTTATCCCAATGACAATCGGAATAACGTTGGTATTCCTGTCCAGGCACCTACTGCTTATGGGGGACTACATCCCGTTCAGGGTCATGGCCATTGGGGGAAGCTTGATAGAGGTAGCGGCAATATGCCTGTTTATGTACATAATGGTCAACACGTACCGTTCCAATACCACCAGAAAGTTTGAGGTCTACGAGGCATACTTCTTTGTGGGGTACGTCTGGTTTCTGATACAGGGAGTAATATTCGTGGGGACCATGGTCTATATGGCCTATAACGGTCTAAATACCATCCCCCGCCTGGTAGAACAACCCCTGCTGCATATGCAGATAATGGGTTTTGCCTGTATGGCAATCTTGGGAATCCTGACCAAGACCCTGCCTGTATTCCTGGGGATAAAGGAACCCAGAAAGGACATAAACCTCTACGTGTTCCTACTACTAAACACCTCTATCCTCCTCAGGGTTGTGAGCCTCGTTTTAAAGGAAACGTATCCATTGTTCCAAACCGCATTCCTTGCGGCGGGATGCCTGGAGGCTCTGGCGATTCTGCTCTTCTTCTACAACCTTAGACTACATCACATGGGAGAAATCGATTCCGGCATACCAAGAAAAGAGTACAGAAAGTTCATACAGGCCTCGCTCTTCTGGTTCCTTATGGCAGAGTCAGCACTCCTATATTTTAATATAAACCAATTCTATACCGGCACAGAGGTATCCTATGCCCTCTTTGGTGCCTACCGACATGCCATATTTGTAGGGTTCATTACCATGATGATACTGGGCTGCGCCTCCAAGATGATTCCCATGAGCCTGGGGACACAACTCTACAGCTACAGGGCGCTATTCTGGACATTCATTCTATTAAATACGGGCAGTATCCTACGGGTCACCTGTCAGCCCCTGGCTGCGGACTACAACATGAGTACCCTATTCCTCCCAATGGGTATAAGTGGATTCTTGGAATACGGTGCAATCTTCCTCTTCGGCTATAATGTCTGGAAGACCGTCGGCCAAAGACAGGTCCAAGAAGAACAGGAGATGGGAGAAAGGATTACTGTGGTAACACCCGAGACAAACGTGTATCAGTTGATAAAACAACATCCGCAGGCCCTGGATGTGCTGGTAAGCCACGGCTTTAAACAACTAAAGAACCCCGTGCTCCTAAACACAGTGGCAAGGACGGTAAATATCGGCGCCGCTGCAACCATACATACCACCGACCTCGATAGCCTGCTCAAGAAACTCAACGAAGCAATAAACAAAAAGACACCGCAGACCCAAGACATCACCTGAGTTCAGTAGAGTACATCTTGACGCAGGTCTGCCTTTGGCACGGCTTGCTCAACATTATGTCCCCATGAGGCAGATAAACTCTGCCACCACAAATTTTAAGGTAGGAGAATCTCTAATAGGGTTTGCTTTCCTTCGTGGATTCGAGGATTCTCAGGTAGCTCTCATAACGTCTCTCGTCAAGTAAGCCTTGCTCCACGGCCACCTTTACCGCGCAACGCGGCTCGTGAGTGTGGGTGCACCTCGTAAAGTGACACCCCTTTCCTATCTCCCAAATATCTCTAAAAAACTCCGCAACGTCATATTTCCTGATATCCCAGAGGCCGAGCCCCCTTATGCCAGGTGTATCCACCACATATCCACCCACATCTATCCTTAATAAGGTTACCCAACTGGTGGTATGTCTGCCCTTCCTTGCGGCTTTCCTTATGTCCTGGATTTTGAGTCCGAGTCCAGGCTGAATCCGATTAATCAGAGACGATTTGCCCACACCCGACTGTCCCGCCAGGACGGTCTTCTTGTCCTTTAATACACCTATAAGTTTATCTATACCTATGCCCTGAACCGCACTGGTAAATAAAACCAAGTGTCCCAGCCCACCGTATAAATTCTTAACCCAGGATACCTCCTTTTCATCCACTAGGTCTATTTTGTTTACACAGATTACGGCACCTAAGCCGCCACTTTCTGCTGCAATTATATAGCGGTCAATAATACCTGCCTTTAAGGGTGGGTCCTTTGTGGCCACTACTATGAGCACCTGGTCCATATTGGCCACCACCACGTGCTCTTTACCCGGTGCCCACGAGGCGATACGGGATAGTTTGGTTTTTCTTTCCTGTATCCCCTCGATTACCCCCTCTCCGGGAGACGTCTCACTGAACTGAACCAAATCCCCCACAACCACAGGGCTCGTCTGCTTATCTACTGCCGAAATGAGCTTCTTCCTGAGCCTACACCTGTAGCTATACCCATTCGCCTCGACCTGACACCAGGGACCTTCCACCTTGAGCACGCTACCTTGTTTCACATCTCCAGGCCTCGGAATATCGAGAGTTAGAGTTTGAGGGCTGCCTCTGCTCCTTCTGCTACCGCCTCCAGGGCCGTACGGCCCTCACGGGCGTCACCAACGACGTACAGCTCCCTTACTATGCCATTCAGGGGTTCTACCAGGTCATTGTTAGGTTTGTGAAGGCTTGCCATAATGATGTTGTCAAATCCCTCCAATTTTTTGTTGCCTTCACGCCTCCTATTTATTACCAGAAATTTAGGCCCTATCTCTACAACCTTGGCGCTTGTAAGGATGGTTGCACCACCATTTTTTAGCCTCTCGGATATATGAAAACGGGGATGCGCCACCAAACCGATGCCCAATATCCTCCTCATTTCAATGATAGTCACCTTTTTACCCCTTGCCAAAAGGAAGTCACCTAGCTCACAACCTTCAGGGCCGCCCCCTACTATGGCCACGTTCTGGCCCAATGCGTCAGGTTTGTTAAAGGCCTCCTCTATATCCAGGAAGCTGTTGCTTGTTGTGCCGGGAATATTCAGGAATTCGTCCTTGGAGCCGTAGGCCAAGATAACTGCGTCTGGGGCAAATTCTTTTATTGTGGCAACATCGGCCTCCTTGTTACACTGCACGTCTTCGGTATACTTTTTCACTTGTTGTATAAGATACTCCAGGAACTTGCCCATGCACTCCTTCATGGGGGCCATAGAAGCGTACCGATATTTACCGCCCAGTCTTGAATCCTTTTCCCAGAGCCAGACCCTGTGGCCACGCTCCCCGGCAGTGGCCGCAGCAGAGAGTCCAGCAGGGCCACCACCCACTACAAGGACACGTTTCGGCTCGGCCTTGGGCATTCCTTCTATTTCCCACTCCTTGCCAATATGGGGATTCACGGTACATACCAGTCTATTCTCTACAATACTTTCTATGCAGCGGTTACAGGACACACAGGGCCTAATATCATTGAGGCGTCCCTCTTTCACCTTCCTAGGAAAGTGAGGGTCTGCAATGAGGGTCCTGCCCATGCTGACCATGTCTGCCTTGCCTTCCTCGAGCACCTTTTCTGCCATCTCTGGCCTCTGAATCCGCCCCACTGTAATTACCGGCACCTTTACTGCAGACTTTATGCCTGATGCCAAATGAACAAAGCAACCCTCATCCAGGTAATAGCAAGGAATGTTGTAAAGCGCTGATGTGCTATTACATGCCGACACGTGAAGGGCACTTGCGCCGGCACGCTCAAGTATTTTTGCAACGACCTTACTCTCTTCGAGCTTCAGACCATTGTCCGTATACTCGTCGGCACTTATCCTACAGATAACGGCGAAATCACTGGGCACTTTGGCCCTTATTGCCTCCACTATCTCCCTGGCAAATCGCGCCCTATTATTGGTGTCGCCAGCGTAGTGGTCCTCCCGTGTGTTAGTCTCTGGGGAAAGGAATTGGTTGACAAGATAACCGTGGGCCATATGAACCTCAACGCCGTCTGCCCCCGCACGGAAAACCCTCTCCGCTCCCTGGCTGAATCTCTCGATAATGTCCCCTATCTCCTCTGGGGACAGTTCCCTGGGCATCGTCCTGGTCAAGGGACTGGGGATGGCGGAGGGTGCGACTGGCTCAATACCTGTGTAGAATGTGAGGGCCTCCTTACCCGCATGGTTTAGTTGAACAACTATCTTGCCGCCCACCTTATGTATCTCATCTACAAGGCGCCTCATACCGTCGATATATTTATCATCGTGGATGCACAGCATGCCGTCGTTGATTCTACCAGCGGGGTCTACGGAGACATTTTCAACTGTCACATATCCAAGTCCACCCTTCGCCCTTTCACGGTAGTAGGATATGACCTCATCAGTTACGAAGCCTTCCTTGTCACAGAGATGGGTCTCCATCGCTGGCAGTACAATGCGGTTTTTCACCTCCATGGAACCTATACGGAAAGGGCTAAAAAGCCTGGGAAATGACTCCATAATTCTCCTTTCTCCTAAACTCCAACACAGTCCTCTGACCTTGCCTCTGCCATTCGCCAGTCGCTGCCAAATCTGCCACTGGGCCTGATTATCTCTCTATAAAGCGTGTCCCTCTCTACCGGCCTGCGCCCTGCCTCTTCAATGAGTCTTACTATCTCCGCTACTGACAACTCCTCTGGCGTATCGGCTCCTGCCGAATGGGTTATTCTCTCCTCCACCACAGTGCCATCTATGTCGTCCACACCAAAGCTTAATGATATTTGAGCAAGCTTTACACCTAGCATAATCCAGAAGGCCTTTATATGTGGAAAATTATCCAGCATCAGTCTGCTAATCGCAAGGGCCTTGAGGTCTAGGGCAGCTGTAGTGCGTGGATGTCCCTCCAGAAATGTGTTATCGGAGTGGAACGCAAGGGGGATAAAGCTCATAAACCCACCTGTCTCGTCTTGAAGCCTGCGGAGCTCAAGGTGGTGGTCAACCCGCTCCTCGGCCGTCTCAAGGTGCCCGTAGAGCATGGTGGCGTTACTCTTCAAACCAAGCTGGTGTGCTTGACGCATAACTTCTAACCAGTCTTCACCCTTTAACTTGTCAGGACACAGCTCCTTCCTCACCCTCGAGGAAAAGACCTCGGCCCCTCCCCCTGGTATTGACCCCAAGCCTGCCTCCCTCAGCGCCACCAGGGTATCCCTTACCGAAAGGCCTGCCCTCTCAGCCAAGTGGGCAATCTCTACTGCCGTAAAGGCCTGGAGATGCACCTGGGGATAACGTTTATGGAGTCTGCCGAGCATCTCAAGATAGTAATCAAACTCCAGCTTTGGATGCAGCCCGCCGACTATGTGTATCTCTGTAGCCCCTTGGTCCACCACACCGTCTGCCTCATTCAGGACATCGTCCATGGTCATGACGTAGCTGCCTTCCTCGTCCTCCTCCTTAGAGAATGCACAGAATCTGCACTGGTTTTTACAGATGTTGGTATAGTTTATGTGGCGGTTTACCACGTAAAAGGTTTTATCTCCACTCCTGCGCTCCCTCACAATATTGGCCATGTGACCAATTTGAAGGATATCATTTGACGCATATAGCCTGAGCCCGTCCTCCCGACTTAACCTTTTACCATCAATTACCTTATTATAGATATCGCGGAGACTGGATGAATTAAGTACCTTCTCCATACCTCTTCCTTATAACAAAATTCTCAAGAAGAATTTTTGAAAAATATCAGATAATCGCTGCAAAATCAAGGTAATACCTGTGCCCTGCGCCTGGCACGGAGACCGTTCGGCCGAAGCCAGACGCTACAATATACACAAATTTATTTGATAAAATCTGCACTATAAACTAAAATTAACTTTATCGTTATCATGGACATAGAAGAGGCAAAAAAAGAGATTGCAAAATGCTCAAAGTGCGGTAAGTGCCGCTCGGTCTGCCCAGTGTTTCTGGAGACTGGGGACGAGACACGCGTAGCCAGGGGCAGGATAAGCCTGGCAGAGGCCATATTCCAGGGAGAGATTTACTACAGCCCCGAGCTAAGAGACTATATATATTCGTGCAAGAAATGCCTGCGGTGTCAGGCAGTTTGCCCTTCCGGGGTAGACTTCAGCGCGATTATGGACGCACTTCTGGAAGGGATAGAACAGAATATGGGCATACCGCCCGTAGCCCGGCTTGTCCTCAGACATCTACTCCCCAGGCGAGGCCTGTTTGACCTTGCACTAAGCATCGCCTCCTTCGGCCAAAGATTTATCCCCGGCGAGCGGCGGGGGACACTGAGGCACCTGCCACTATTCTTCATGGGTAAGAGATGGGTACCGTCCCTGGCCAGACAAACTGTGCTAAATAAACACAGGCGTACAAAGAAACTCGCCAACCCAAAGATGCGGGTAGGGTTCTTCGTGGGCTGTCTAACGAACTACGTATACCCCAATATGGCAGACTCCCTCATAAATGTACTCAACATGCTAGACATTGAGGTAGTTGTACCTTCTCAACAGGTATGCTGTGGCATTCCTGCCAAGTCTCTGGGAGACACGACCGCAGCCAAGAAGCTGGCAGAGAAGAACAGGGCAGTATTTGAGGCTGAGGACTTGGACGCCATCGTGTCTGGCTGCGGCACCTGCACCCTTACGATAAAGAGGGACTACCTCAAGATGTTGGGCGACTCCTGGAGACCCATGTATGACAAAATCTACGACATCAATGTATTCCTCGAAAAATTTACCCAATACGAAACCATTCCTTTAGACTCCACGGTCACCTACCATGACCCCTGTCACCTCCGCTGGGGTCAGGGCATCATTAAAGAACCAAGGAACGTAATCAAACGATGCGCCACATTTAAAGAGATGGAGTCCCCTGAGAGGTGCTGCGGTGGAGGGGGCATCTTCAGCCTTATATACCGTGACCTCTCCATGATGATTGGTGACCACAAGATAAAATCCGTAGAAAGGTCTGGTGCGGAAAAGGTGGTAACATCTTGCCCCGGCTGCATGCTTCAACTTTCAGACCTTGCTGCCTCCAAGAACCTGCCTATAGAGACACTTCACGTCGTAGAACTCCTCGACAGGACACTTAAGGAAAACGGCAAAAAAGATGTGACCATTGAAGAAAAGGCAGGGGTTGGAGCCTATAGTTTCAAACAGGGTATTGGGCCCACGGGGTAGGATGTCCGCCTCAGGCAGACGCTCTCACGTTTGATTGTCTTTGTCATTGCGAGGGCTACGCCCCTCACAATGACAACATGGTATCAAGGCAACTTCCACAGAGGTCTTTAGTCAGGCATTATCTCAGTACACATTTCCCGGAAAAAATGCTCATGCACGATAAAGAAGTCATTTCTACCACAAATGCACCACAGGCCATCGGCCCATATTCCCAGGGCATCCGCACAGGCCCCCTTGTCTTTGTCTCCGGCCAGATACCCATCAATCCTGTCACAGGAAATGTCGTCGAAGGCGACATACGTACACAAACCCGCCAGGTCCTTGAGAACATTAAAGGTGTACTAGAAGCTGCTGGCTCATCACTGGAGGGTGTGGTAAAGACCACCATATTTCTGGCAAGTATAGAGGACTATGGAGCAGTAAACGAGGTGTACGCCGAATTCTTCAAGGACTCCAGACCCGCACGCTCGACCGTCGAGGCCGCAAGGCTTCCGAAGGGCGTGGGCGTGGAGATTGAGGCCATTGCCACGGCAGATACCAGGAGCAAGACATGATACTGGTCACAGGTGGAACAGGTTTTGTCGGACGCAATATCATAAGGAGACTGTCCCAAGAAGAGGGGCAAAAGATAAGATGCCTTGTAAGAAAGGCCTCGCGCCGATACGCGCTGGAAGGACTTGATGTAGAATTTTTTGAAGGAGATATAACCTCCCCAGAGACACTGGACGGGGCAATGAAGGGTGTAGAGGTGGTTATCCATATCGTAGGCATCATAAGGGAGATTCCCCCTGAGGTGACATTCGAGAGGATACACTCGGAGGGTACTACAAACGTGGTGGAGGCCAGTAAAAGGGCCGGGGTAAAGAAATTCGTCCATATGAGTGCCATGGGCGCTCGGCAAGATGCACCAAGCCGCTACCACACCACCAAATGGTTGGGTGAGCAAGCCGTCCGTTCAAGCGGCATCCCCTTCGTCATATTCCGACCATCTATAATATGTGGCAGAGACGATGAGTTTGTGAACATGTTTGCCCAAATAATCAGGCAGACATGGTTTCTGCCCATCTTCAATGTCATAGGCTCGGGCAAGGTAAAGATGCAGCCCATCTATGTAGGGGACGTGGCGCACTGTTTTGCAAAGGCTGCCATCAGCGAGAATCATACGGCAAACAAGACCTACGACCTGGGCGGACCAGAACAATTATCTATAGACGAGATAATAGACACCATTATCAAGGTAATGGGCGCATGGAAGATAAAGGTTCACATGCCTCTCACTGCCGCATGGCCCATGGCCTATATGATGGAGAAATCTTGTACGAAACCCATGCTCACCCGCGAACAACTCATCATGTTAAGGAGTGACAACGTAGGGGATATAACGGACATGAAGAGAGACTTTGAACTGGAGCCCATGAAATTCGAGGATGCCATCAGAACCTATCTGGGCTAGACTATATCCACCCTGCGGTTACCCTTTATGACCTTCCCTATGACTACAGCATCCTGACCCTCTGAGCGGAGCATACGTATTATTGAGTCCTCATAATAGTCCTTCACGATAAGCACCATGCCCATGCCCATATTGAATACACGGAACATCTCGGCTTCTGGTATGGCTCCCTGCTGCTTAACCAGCCCAAAGATTGGGTGGGGTGTCCAGCTCCTTTTTTCTATCCTAACCGATGTACCGGGCGGCAGGATGCGCGGTATATTACCAGCAAAACTTCCCCCCGTAATATGGGCAACCCCCTTTATCACACCTTTCACCTTATAGTGCCCCAGCACCTTCTTCAATGCCTTGGCGTATATCCTTGTAGGTCTCAGCAACTCCTCCCCCAGCGTAACACCAAGCTCTTCAACCTTCTGCCCAACAGGCCACTTCTGCTCTTGGAAAAAGACTTTCCGCACAAGTGAAAACCCGTTGCTGTGCAACCCACTCGAGAAAAGGCCCACCACCACATCTCCTGGTGCTATAGTCTTGCCGAGTATGAGTTTTTTCTTCTCCTTAACCCCCACTGCAAACCCGGCGAGGTCGTACTCATTATTACGATAAAAACCGACCATCTCGGCGGTCTCGCCCCCAAGCAGGGCGCATCCGGCCTCCTTGCATCCGGCCACAATGCCACTTATAACCTCACGCAGCCTGGAAGGGACCACCTTGCTGGATGCAACATAGTCGAGAAAGAAGAGGGGTTCAGCACCCAGGGTCAAGATATCGTTCACGCACATGGCCACCAGGTCTATGCCAACCGTATCATGCTTGTCCATCATAAAGGCTATCTTGAGCTTTGTGCCAACACCGTCGGCTGAGGCCACCAGTACGGGTTGGCGGTACTTCTTGAAGAGGCGGTCTTCGTAATGCAGGCTAAAGAGTCCGCTAAAGCCACCCGGACACTCAATAACCCTTGGACTAAAGGTCTTTCGCATATCCGCGTGTATGTCCCCGGTGAATTTCTCCTTGGTGGGTATATCTACTCCAGCATCTTTGTAAGACATCGAGGGCATGGCCAGACCTTTTTAGAGGTTGTGCGGTGAGATAAAGGTTTTACGTTGCGAAGCAAAACCTATACTACAATGATGTGTTCTCCGGCCTTTTCTTCCCACTCTTCCGAGACCTCTGGGGCCTTCTTAATCAACTCTGCCGGCACAGGGTATTTACCTGCAAAACATGCGACACAGTAGTCCTTAGGGGAGGAGGTGCAGCTCAAAAGGCCCTCAATGCTAAGGTAGCCCATGCTGTCCACTGCCAGGAACTCAGTTATCTCCTCTAAGGGACGGGTGGCCGCTATAAGCTCCTCCTTAATCTGAAAATCAATCCCATAATAACACGGATGACGGTGTGGTGGGCAGCTAATCCTTACATGAATCTCCTTTGCACCAGCCTTTCGCAATAGCCCGAATCGGCTTTTAGAGGTGGTACCTCGTACAATTGAGTCATCCACCACTGCCACCCTCTTACCACTTACCACATCTGATATGGCGTTAAGTTTAATCTCCACCTTCTGATGTCGTTGTTCGACCTGCGGTTGGATAAAGGTGCGGCCAACATAATGGTTGCGCACGAAGCCTCGATCCAAAGGAATTCCAGATGCCTGTGAATAACCCATGGCTGCCGAATTCCCTCCCTCAGGTACAGGGACCACTATGTCAGCCTCCGCTGGACACTCCTCTGCAAGCTTGGTGCCCAAGCGCTTGCGAAAAAGATGGACATTTTCCCCGTATATTATGCTATCCGGCCTGGAAAAGTATATTAGCTCAAAGATGCAATAGGACGGGTCTGCAGGGGCAAAGGTCTCTGTCCTCAAACCATTTTTATCGATATAAATTATCTCCCCAGGAGAGACTTCTCTAAGACATTCTGCCCCAATCTGGTCAAGGGCACAGCTCTCTGAGGTCACGGCGTAGCCATCCTTCAGCTTACCAATGCATAAGGGTCTGAAACCATTGGGGTCCCTGGCGGCAATCATCTCTCCCGGCGTAAGGATTAAAAGAGAGAAAGCGCCCTTCAGGTCACTGAGCAGGCCAGAAAGGTTCTCACGGTATTCGGGTTTCGCCATAAGATGCAGAATCACCTCGCTGTCACTGGTGGTCTGAAATACGGCGCCCCCTCTTTCAAGGGCCATTCTAAGCGATGTGGCATTAACCAATTGGCCATTGTGCGCAACTGCCACCTGACCTCTCGAGTACTCGGCCACCAAGGGTTGAGCGTTCTGCCGCTCGCTCTTGCCAACGGTAGAATAACGAATGTGTCCTATGGCAGCGTAGTTCCTCAGACGCTTAAGTTCCTGTGAGTTGAAGACGTTACAGACCAGCCCCATCCCCTTGTGCCAAACCATACTGCTGCCGTCTGTAGAAGCTATGCCAGCGCTCTCCTCACCACGATGCTGGAGGGAATAAAGCCCATAGTAAACCTTCTCCACGGCGTCCGGAGTCCCATAGACACCAAAGAGCCCGCACTCGTGCTTCAACTCGCCCATCACACGGTTATCCCCTATTGAGACTAATTGTCACCTTCCAGCCAAACTATCAACAAAAAGGTAGGGTCAGATAGGTATGCCTCATGCGCGAAGATTATTGGAGTCCCTATAAGTAAGACCATTATAACACCCTCACACTATCAGTCAATAACATCTCTCATGATAAATACTCAAATAACTGTAGTTAGAACAGTTAAAAGGGTCGGGTCTGGCCCCCTACACCACCAGAGCCAGGTCGCAGTCCCCTCTACCGTGCCACTTCATTGAAAAAGTTACGGATGCGAAAGGTGTTGACAAGAGGTTATTTATGTTGTATTAGCATAGGACTTTTTTTTATAATTAATTTTTTAACCCTATGGGGTGGCTATGGTAAGGAAGAAGGTAAATAATCTTGGCATTGTTTCCATCGTCGGACCCGGTCTCATAGGTGGGTCCATCGGACTCGGCCTCAAGAAGAATGGACTTGCCAAATCCGTAATAGGTGTAGGCCACCGCCAGGTATCCTTGAAGAAGGCCCTTAAGATGGGGGCCATTGACCGGGCCACTCTGGACGTGAGGAAGGGCGTACGTGATGCAGATATAGTAATCCTATGCACATCTGTACGGCTTATCCCCGAGATGGCCGCCAAGGCTATCCCTGCAATGAAGCCAGGGGCCATCCTCACCGATGTTGGCAGTACCAAGCGCCGTGTAGTAGAGTTTGTCAAGGCCATAAAAAGAAAGGATATCGCTTTTATCGGTGGACATCCTATTGCTGGTTCTGAGCAGAGGGGCATCGGGGCCGCAAGGCATGACCTCTTTAAGGGGTGTATCTGCATACTTACACCTACCAACTGGAACACACGTGCACTCCAGACAATAAAATCCCTGTGGCGGGGTCTTGGTGCCAAGGTACACCTTCTATCCCCAGACGAACACGACCAAACCCTTGCATCTACCAGTCACCTGCCGCTACTCCTGGCCGCCTCCCTAGTAAACACTGTGGGGGCCAAAAAGTTCCCATACTCTGGACCAGGATTCCGCGACATGACCAGGATAGCATCCAGCGACCCTGGACTCTGGCGCGACATATTGCTCCAGAACCGTCGTGAGGTCCTGGAGGCCCTGGCATTATTCCAAAAAGAGCTACGCTCCCTAAAATCCACAATATACGAAAGAAAGTCAGAAAAACTTTCTTCCAGGCTCATGCGCGCCAAACGCCTAAGGGACGCTATCCCCAATAACCCCAACAATTCTTAGCTATGCTGACCAGAATAGAGATATTTCAGAGACCAGACCTGCCAGACCACGAGGGTGAGCAGATTCTTGCTGAGATTCACACCCTTGGCATCCAAGGGGCTGAAGAGGTTAGGACGACAGAGGTATACCTCCTTGAGGGAGCACTCCCTGACGGGGACATAGAAACGATATGCAAGGAACTACTTGCCGACACAATAGTCCAAGACTATACCTTCAACCCACACCCCCCTCCACAGGAAGAGGCTGCCGGGCACATTATAGAGGTCATTAGGAAACCGGGCGTTATGGACCCCGTAGAGGCCACGGCTGTCAGGGGTATAAAGGACCTGGGCCTCCAGGTAAAATCCCTAAAGAGGGCTAAAAAGTATAGAATCAAGGGCAAACTAACACAGGAAGAGCTGACGGCTATAGCTACCAAGATACTCTCAAACAGCACCATTGAGGACGTATTTATTGACTCAAAAGAGATACCTTACGCCAGACCACCTCGAGATTATGTCTTTAATAAAGTAACCGTTCCCCTTCTTAATGCCTCTCACGAGGCCCTCTTGAAGATTAGTAAAGATAGACAACTATACCTGAACCTTGAAGAGATGAAATCCGTCCAGGACTATTTTAGGAAAGTCGGCAGAGAACCAACCGATGTGGAACTGGAGACCATTGCACAGACCTGGTCGGAACACTGTATGCATAAGACCCTACGTGGGCTGGTGGACTATCATGGGGAGACGATAGACAACCTGCTGGAAGAGACCATAATGAAGGCCACAGGTGAGCTACGGAGACCCTGGTGCGTAAGCGTATTCGAGGACAACGCAGGTATAATAGAATTTAACAAGGATTACAATATATGTTTTAAGGTAGAGACCCATAACCATCCATCTGCCATAGAGCCTTATGGGGGGGCGAGCACAGGTGTGGGGGGAGTCATACGGGATATATTAGGCTGTGGCCTTGGCGCAAAACCCATCATGAACACAGATGTCTTTTGTTTTGGACCGCCAAACATGCCTTATAGCCAATTACCCAAGGGCGCACTACATCCCAGGCGTGTCTTTAAAGGGGTCGTTCAGGGGGTCAGGGATTACGGAAACCGAATGGGTATTCCCACGGCAAATGGCGCCATCTTCTTCGACGAAAGATATGTAGGCAACCCACTAGTATTCTGCGGCAACCTTGGCCTCATACCTAAGGGCAAGTGTAAAAAGAAGGTACGGGCGGGAGACCTAATAGTCCTGGTAGGTGGTCGAACAGGCAGGGATGGCATACACGGTGCCACTTTCTCCTCCGCAGAGCTAACAGCGAAGTCTGATACCATCTCAAGTGGTGCCGTTCAGATAGGCAACCCCATTATAGAAAAGGAAATAACCGATTTGTTACTGGAGGCACGCGACCGGGGACTCTTTCATTCCATCACCGATTGCGGCGCCGGTGGCCTCTCCTCGGCAGCAGGGGAGATGGGTAGAGACCTGGGCGCAGTTGTGGACCTGGATAAGGTCCCCATTAAGTACCGTGGGCTCTCCTATTGGGAGATATGGGTCTCAGAGGCACAGGAGAGGATGGTCCTTGCCGTACCACCACAAAACGCCGAGACACTCATCACACTCTTTAAGTCTGAGGACGTGGAGGCCACCGTCATCGGAAGATTCTCTGGCGACAAGAAGCTTATCCTGAGGTACGAGGACCAAATTGTAGGAGAGCTGGATATGGGATTCCTACACAAAGGGCTTCCTCGCACTATACGAAAGGCTGAATGGCTCCCAAAACGTCATCCGGAGCCTGACCTACCCGAGAAAAAGGACTATACAGAGGACCTGTTAAAAATATTGTCCTCATGGAACGTCTGCAGTAAGGAATCTGTTATCAGACAGTACGACCATGAGGTGCAGGGGGGATGTGTCCTCAAACCCCTTCAGGGCATCAACAATGATGGGCCTGGAGACGCCACCATCATCACACCTATTCTGGGTTCAAATTGTGGCGTAATCGTCTCTTGCGGCATGAATCCCAAGTACGGGGACATAGACCCTTATCACATGGCAGCCTGCGCAGTAGACGAGGCCTTGCGACAGATAATATCCGTAGGCGGTGACCTCCGCAGTACAGCACTGTTAGATAATTTTTGCTGGGGGAATACCCAACTGCCCGATAGACTTGGGGGGCTTGTAAGAGCGGCCCAGGCCTGTTATCATATGTCGCTCTATTTCGGGACACCTTTCATCTCAGGAAAGGACAGTTTAAACAACGAATTCAGTGTAGATAGCAAAACCATATGCATACCGCCCACGCTACTCATCTCGGCTATCTCCGTGATGGAAGACGTGAGAAAAGCGGTCTCTATGGATGTAAAAACACCCGGTGACCTCATACTCATAGTGGGGTCAACCAAGCCAGAATTGGGCGGTTCTCACTACTATCACATACACGGCCACATCGGCAACACTGTCCCACGCGTGGACACACACCACGCAGAGAAGACCATGGATGCACTTTCAAAGGCATCCAAGAAGGGGCTGGTCAAGGCATGTCACGACTGCTCGGAGGGGGGTCTGGCGGTGGCTGCAGCGGAGATGAGCTTTGCAGGTGGCCTTGGCATGGAGCTCAACATAGAGGACGTACCTGTAGAGGACGGTGCAATGAGAGAGGATACTATCCTCTTTTCTGAATCTACCTCACGATTCGTGGTAGAGGTAGGCCCAGGGGATTACAAGGCATTTAAGCGCGTAATGAAGGGTGTACCCTTCGGTCTCCTAGGCAGGGTTAGGAGGGACGCGACCTTTATTATTAGGGGCATGCGGGGAAGACCCATAGTTTATGCAGACATATATCGGCTCAAGGAGGCCTGGCAGGCACCGCTAAGGCGGTAAGGTTGTAAGGTAGCCAACCCGCAGTGCCCTTTGAGGAAGGTTTTTGTGCGGCGTGCTGGGTTGAGGTATCCGCCCAATGCGATTCCCCCATCCAGGCCTGGTTAAACGGATGTGTATGTTTCCAAGGCAACAGTGATTCAAACAGTGGAGGTAAAATGGCACAGGTAACAACAGCTAAGAAGGTTCCAAGTGACATCGAGATAGCACAGGCAGCAACGCTTAAGCCTATTGAAGATGTAGCCGATTCTCTAGGAATACAGCGTGACGAGGTCGAGCGCTACGGAAAATACAAGGCCAAAATCAACCTAAGTATCCTGGAAAGGTTAAAAAACCAGGCCAATGGCAAATACATCGTAGTAACCGCCATAACTCCTACACCACTGGGAGAAGGTAAGACCACCACCACTGTTGGCCTGGGCATGGCCATGAATAGGATAGGCAAAAGGACCGTAATAGCTATAAGACAGCCTTCGCTGGGGCCTGTCTTCGGTATAAAGGGTGGTGCCGCCGGCGGTGGTTACTCTCAGATAGTACCCATGGAGGATTTTAACCTCCACCTCACGGGTGATAACCACGCCGTCTCCGTTACGCACAACCTTCTAAGTGCCTTCATAGACAACCACCTCCTCCACGGCAATAAGATGGGCATAGACCCATTTAGCATAACATGGCCCAGGGTGGTTGACATAAGTGACCGCGCCCTCAGGAACATAGTAATCGGCCTCGGCGGCAAGCAACACGGGGTACCTAGAGAAACGGGTTTTGACATCTGCGTTGCATCTGAAGTAATGGCCATACTGGCCCTGGCCACCAGTCTCAAAGACCTGAGGGAAAGACTGGGTAGAATAGTCATCGGCAGCGACCGCGACGGTAAGCCCATCTCAGCAGAAGACCTGAAGTGTGCAGGTGCTATGACCGTCTTGATGAAGGATGCACTGAAACCCAACCTACTCCAGACCCTGGAAAATACACCTGCATTCGTGCACAGCGGCCCCTTCGGCAACATCGCCCACGGTAATAGCTCTATCGTAGCCGACCAGGTGGCATTAAAGTGCACTGACTTTGTGGTAACGGAGAGCGGATTCGGCGCCGACCTCGGTGCAGAGAAGTTTATGAACATAAAGTGCCGCTATTCGGGCCTCACGCCAAACGCCGTCGTTATCGTGGCCACCATCCGGGCCCTCAAGATGCACGGTGGTGTGGGAAAGATAGTGGCGGGAAAGCCTCTACCTGACGAACTACTTCAGGAAAACGTACCTGCGGTTGAGAAGGGGTGTGAAAATCTAATCAAGATGATTGAAAACATAAAGCTATTCGGTATACCATCGGTAGTAGCAATAAACGCCTTCCACACCGATACAAGGGCAGAGATAGAGGCCGTAAAGGCCATCGCAACGGAGTACGGGGCCGAGGATGCCGTTGAGTCCAACCACTGGTCAAGGGGCGGCGCAGGTGCAGAGGAGCTGGCAGATGCCGTAGTTTCAGCGGCACAAAAATCCTCCAGATTTACCTTCCTTTATCCCCTGGAGGCCAGCATAGAGGAGAAAATAGAGACCATTGCAACCCATATATATGGTGCCGACGGCATAGACATCATGCCGGTAGCCAAGAAGAAGATAAAGCAATACAACAAGTGGGGACCGAAGTATACCCATCTGCCTATCTGCATGGCAAAGACCCACCTATCCCTATCCCATAACCCTGCACTACAGGGGAGACCCAAGGGTTTTCGCGTACCGGTCCGCGACATAAGGGCCTCTATAGGTGCAGGATTCCTCTACCCACTGCTTGGCGACATGAGGACCATGCCGGGACTTCCATCCAAACCAGCCGGCGAAAATGTGGACATAGACCTGAACACGGGCAAGATAGTGGGCCTGTTCTAGCCCCATCCAACCCGCGAACAATTGCCAAGAATGTATTAGCTACAGGCACAGGCAACACCTTTGGATTTCCTGAGGCTCGGAGGGCCATAAATCTGTCTCAGGCGGATTGTCCGGGCCTATATGCCCCACAATCCGTAACCAGAAATTCGTTTACAAGACCCAAGGGACGTGGTATACTTTGGTTTTATGTAGTGCCCTAAAAGGGCCGTCAGTAAAGGTCTTACGTTGTATGCCTAAGGTAAAGGCCCTAGTGCTTCGCACGGCTGGAACTAATTGTGATTGGGAAACGGAATACGCCCTTAAAAAGGTGGGGGCAGAGGCCAATCGCATCCACATAAACAGGCTCCTGGAGAAAAGGGACCTACTTCGCAGCTACCATATCTTCGTTCTGCCGGGCGGATTCACCTACGGCGATGACATAGCCGCAGGGAAGATATTGGCCAATCTACTGCGATTCCACCTGGAAGAGAACATAAGAGAATTCCTCCAGGAAGGAAAGCTTATTATGGGTATTTGCAACGGCTTTCAGGCCCTTGTGAAAAGCCGCCTCCTGCCCGCCCTGGATAGCGGTACCCAGGAGGCAACCCTTACATTCAACGATTCAAACAGGTTTGAGGCCCGATGGGTACACCTCAGGGCCTGTTCCGGAAAATCCGTATATGTAAAGGAGGGGGAGCTGCTTTATCTGCCAGTTGCACATGCAGAAGGTAAATTTATGACCAGAGACAAGGGAGTACTGGATAGGTTGGGGAATTCTTCCCAAATAATCTTCAAGTATGTAAATGAAAAAGGGGAGTGTGCAGGATACCCTTATAATCCTAACGGCTCCGTGGATGGTATAGCAGGGGTATGCGACCCTACGGGGCGTATCCTCGGGATGATGCCACACCCAGAGCGATACATTGAACCCATGCAACACCCCCGCTGGCAGAGAGAAGACGGGGGGGAAGAACCCCACGGGACGTTGATATTCAAAAATGCAGTAAAATACGTCAAAAAAAATCTTCTATAGAGATGAGTAGACACCGATGAAGAAAGAAATACTAACTAAAGAACCGCCTATAGACCTGAAGATACTTGAGCAGGAAATCACCAATTTAAACCATAAGCTCACATCTGGAGACCTCATAGCCCTCCTACAGAAAACACAAGATGCCTACGGGTTCCTCCCCAGGGCAGCCCTGGAACTCATATCCAGAGAGACCACTATCTCCTTAACCAGAGTCTTTGGAGTAGCCACCTTCTACTCCCAATTCTCCTTCATACCCAAGGGAAAGTACACCATTAGGGTTTGCAACGGGACGGCCTGCCACGTGAGGGGCGCCGACGGGGTGATGGAGGAGCTGGAGCGCAACCTTGGCATAAAGGAAGGCGAGACCACCAAAGACCTGAAATTCACCTTGCAATCAGTAGCCTGTCTTGGCACCTGTGCCTTAGGCCCAATAGTGGTAGTGGGAAGCAGCATAAAATCTGGGACGTGTTGTGACGTACCTTTTGGGCAAAAGGTGGCCCTGGGCGACAAGTTCTATGGACAGGTAGCGCCTGAAAAGGTGGAGGAGATTCTAGAGCGTTATAAAGAGGTGTAACCCGTGGATAGACTGACCTCCATAGAGGCACTACAGGCACTGAGGAAAAAACTTAAGAGAGAACAAGATACCGATAAAAGACCCACTGTAGTGGTCTGCGGTGGAACGGGCTGCGAGACATTTGGGGGTGAGGCCCTTTCCGAGACCTTCGAAGATTTGGTAGAAAAACGCCAGCTCCAGGACAAGGTAAGGCTAAAAAAAACAGGGTGTCAAGGCCTCTGTGAGCGGGGACCACTAGTTAATATCTTGCCCAGGAAAATCTTCTACCAAAAGGTAAAGGAGCAAGATGCCTCCAATATACTCGAAGAGACGATACTGAATGGTGATGTAATACAGAAACTCCTCTACACTGACCCAAATACAAACAAAAAGATTCCTTACCAACAAGACATACCTTTCTACAAGAAGCAGTTCCGCATAGTGTTGAAGCATAACGGCATTATAGACCCTATGGAGATTACCGACTACATCGCCGTCGGCGGGTACGCTTCTCTGGAAAAGGTGCTGACAAAGATGACTCCAGAGAATGTAATTAAAGAGATAACAAATTCGGGTCTCAGGGGTAGAGGCGGTGCCGGATTTAGCACGGGGAAAAAATGGGGATTCGTCAGAAATGCACCTGGAGATAGAAAGTATGTGATATGCAACGGAGATGAGGGAGACCCTGGGGCCTTTATGGACAGGTCCGTCCTGGAGGGTAACCCTCACCTTGTAATCGAAGGCATGCTGATAGCAGCCTACGCCATGGGTGCGCAGGAGGGCTTCTTCTACGTACGCGCCGAGTACCCGCTTGCTGTCAACCACGTGGAGACAGCCATCCAACAGGCCAGGGACCTGGGCCTACTGGGGGAAAATATACTGGGCTCTAACCTAAGCATTGGTTTGAAGATAAAGCAGGGGGCTGGGGCCTTTGTCTGTGGAGAAGAAACAGCACTTATAGCCTCTATAGAGGGCAAAAGGGGGATGCCTCGCACACGCCCACCTTACCCGGCAATCTCCGGGCTGTGGGGAAGGCCCACCTGTATAAACAATGTGGAGACGCTGGCCAATATACCCACAATAATTGAGAAGGGGGCAAAGTGGTTCAGCAGCATTGGGACTAAGGGCAGTAAAGGTACAAAGATATTCGCCCTGGCAGGCAACGTCAGGAACACCGGACTGATAGAGGTCCCCATGGGCACCACACTAAGGGAGATAGTCTTTGACATAGGGGGTGGCATCGCCCGCAAAAGGAATTTTAAGGCCGCACAGATTGGCGGCCCTTCAGGCGGTTGCGTACCCATGGAGTATCTGGACACACCCATTGATTATGAGTCCCTTCAAGAGGTGGGCGCCATCATGGGCTCTGGGGGCCTCGTTGTCATGGACGAGAAGGCATCTATGGCGGAGATGGCCCGATATTTTATAAGCTTCGTGCAGGACGAGTCCTGTGGAAAATGTGTCCCCTGTAGAATAGGCACCAGAAGGATGCTGGAAATCCTTACCCGCATAGTCCACGGTGAAGGAAGAGATGGAGATGTAGAATTACTCTCTGAACTAGCCACCCGGATAAAAGAGACATCCCTCTGTGGCCTGGGACAGACCGGCCCCAACCCTGTCCTGTCAACAATCAGGCACTTTAGGCATGAGTACGACGCCCTAATCAAGGGCGAAGCCCTGGAAAAGACCCGAAAGGCACCTGAGCCAGCAAGGGCCACCGAGGTATCCAGCGCCTCAAAGAGGTCATAATGAAGATTATTTCTGTAGCAGGCACTAGCAGTGAAACCGGCAAGACCACCGTTGGGGCCTTTATTATAAAGGCCTTCGGTAATATCTGCGCACTAAAGATTACTGTCCGTCATGATGGAGCATGCCCCAGGGACAAAGATAACTCCTGCGACGGCTGTTCATCCGTGGGGAACTCCCCATTCAGGATAATCACAGACCCTGTGATTCTTGCAGCGCCGGGCAAGGATACTGCCAAGTATATTGAGGCAGGTGCCCCAAGGGCGGTGTGGCTTCAGACACCTACGGAATGCGCCAAAGAGGGTATAAACAAGGCCCTGAGGCTTTTCGATGACAAGGCCTGGGTACTGATTGAGGGAAACAGGTTCCTAACCATCGAAGACGCAGACATAGCAATCATGGTTGTCTCCCCTGATTTAGGGAAGATAAAGCACTCAGCGATGGAAGTGTTTGAGAAGATTAATCTGTTTGTCATAAACAAACGACCTGGCCATCAAGAAGAGCTCCTTGCATCCACAAAGGCACGGCTAAGATCTATGGGCTGCAAGACACCCATAATAGTCCTTGACCCATACAACCCAGAGCCAATCGCACAGGAGATGCTGCTAGAGCAGATTAGAGAGGCGCTTAACCTTCCTGTGGGTATGACATCGTAAAGCCCTTTTGCTCTTCTATAAAGAAAGGTAAAATGGAAAAAAGATGGACACATCAGCTTCTCGACAAAGAGCTTCAGGGCCGTCTTGCCTCCAGCCTACATATCTCACCACTCCTGGCACGACTGTTGATCAACCGAGGGATAAACGACCCTGACTCTGCCCACGCCTTTCTCCAACCAAAGATGACATACCTCTCAAACCCCATCGAACACCCAGAAATGGAAAAGGCCGCCAGACGGCTGGCAAAGGCAGTAAAAACTGGTGAGAGAATAGCCATATACGGCGATTACGATGTAGATGGCGTAACAAGCACTGCACTCCTTCTGCAGTTTTTTAATCTCGTCAAGGCGAACATAACCTGGTACATACCTCAGAGGATAGATGAAGGTTACGGGCTGAACCAAGAGGCTATAGAGAGACTGGCGATGGATGGTGTAAAAGTAATAGTTACTGTAGACTGTGGTATTACATCCATAAGGGAAGCCGATATACTCAAGGCTAAGGGCATAGACCTTATAATTACTGACCACCACGAACCAGGAAGCCACCTTCCCGAGGCCCTAGCCATAATAAACCCGAAACTACCTGACTCTGGCTATACATTTCGGGAGTTTTCAGGGGCAGGACTTGCGTTTAAGTTGTGCTGGGCCCTGGCAAAGGTATTTTCAACGCAGAAAAGGGTAACACCACAGTTCAGGGCATTTTTACTGGAGGACGCCATGGGGTTAGCGGCCCTTGGCACCATAGCGGACTCAGTCCCCCTGATGGGTGAAAACCGCATCCTAGCCAAGTACGGTCTGGAATCCCTGAACAAATCTACGCACCCGGGAATCCGAGCACTTAAAGAGGTCTCAGACCTGGCCCGCCCCACCCTTAGTCACAGGGATATAGAATTTAGACTGGGCCCTAGACTAAACGCAGCAGGAAGACTCTGGACTGCAGCTTTTAGTCTAGAACTATTAACCACACAGCACCCGGATAAGGCGAAAAGACTTGCCAAGCATCTCGAAGATTATAACCGTAAGAGACAAAAGATTCAGGCTGAGATACTAGATTCTACCAAAGAGAAGATCGAAAAAGAGGTAGACCTTGATTCAACCTGGGTTTTTGTCCTGGCCAGTGAGTCGTGGCACCCAGGGGTAGTTGGAATCGTTGCTTCCCGGCTGGTAGAGGAATTTCACAGACCAACGATTATAATAGCCATACACGGTAGCGAGGGACATGGCTCAGCCCGTTCAGTGCCGGGATTTCACCTACCAGCAGCGCTGGAGGCATCCAGGAGTAAACTTATATCATTCGGTGGACATTCCCAAGCCGCCGGCCTCAAAATAAAGAAAGAAGACGTAGATGACTTTAGACACTTGATAAATCAGTTTGCCTCTGCTGGTCTGAGGAAAGAAGACCTTCAGCCCACGCTTCACACAGACGGTGAGCTGCCACTAAAGGATATCTCCATCCCACAGGTGCAAGAACTGAAACACCTTGTACCACACGGAGAGGGCAATCCAGAACCACTTTTTGTTGCGGGTGGGCTGCAGGTCGCTGGCCAACCGTACAGGGTGGGAGGCCAATCAGGGCGACACCTCAGCCTCTACCTGTGCCAGGAGGACGTCTCCTTCAGGGCCATAGCCTACGGTATGGGGGATATGCTTCCACGAATAGAACAACATTCTGGACCAATATCTGTTGCCTTCGTACCTAGAATCTCTTATTGGAGAGACGAGGCTATAGAGCTTGATGTAAAAGCTATACGGTTTGATTAAATCAGGAAAGGGGTGGAAACATGACCATCGCACGAAAATTGAAGGAATACCTGGACGAGAACAAGGTGCCGTATAAGGTGGCTACACATCAGGAGGTATATACTGCTCAGGAGGTGGCTGCAAGCCTACATGTCCCGGGCAAGAACCTCGTAAAAGTGGTAATAATAAAGACCAAAGATAAGTATGTCATGGCAGTGCTATCAGCCGACCGTAAGGTAAACGTCGAGAAGGTACGGGCGCTGCTACACGACCCGGAGGCTAGACTCGCAACAGAGGGGGAATTCAAGAACCTGTTTCCAGACTGTGATGTGGGGGCCATGCCACCCTTCGGAAATCTGTACAACACAGGGGTATACGTAGACAAATCCCTTGCAGAGGACGAGGAGATAGTCTTCCAGGCAGGCAGCCACGTTGAGACCCTAGAGATGAAGTACAAGGACTTTGATCGACTGGTCGGACCAGAAGTGGTTGATTTCGGACAACATCTATAGGAGAAAATCCTTATGGCAGAAAAAAAACGCCTGACGGATTACGCCACCTGCGGGGGCTGAGCAGGCAAGGTACCCATGGAATGCATGGCAGGTGTGCTGGCTGGTTTACCGGAATTTCCCGATGGCAACCTCCTTGTAGGACCAAAGACCTTTGACGACGCCGGGGTATTCCAGGTTAACGACCAACTAGCACTGGTGCAGACCCTTGATTTCTTCACGCCCATAGTGGATGACCCCTACGACTATGGCCAGATAGCCGCCGCTAATGCCCTCAGTGATGTATATGCCATGGGAGGGATGCCTCTCACGGCGATGAACATTCTCACCTTCCCCACAAGGGAGGTTGACACTCATACCATCACACAGATACTAAAAGGCGGGGCAGATAAGGTTCATGAGGCGGGTGCTGTAATCGTTGGAGGTCACACCCTACAGGATTCAGAGATAAAGTACGGCCTTTCTGTCACTGGCCTTGTTCATCCTAAGAGGGTGATTAAGAACTCGGAAATAAGGCCGGACGATGCAATCATACTGACAAAACCTCTAGGGGGCGGACTTATTATCTCGGCCCTAAAGGCCGGTGAGGCCCGAGAAAAAGAGGTGGCCGCGATGATTGCCGTGATGAAGACCCTTAACAGGGCCGCCTCCGAGGTGATGATTGAGCTGGGTGTGAGTGCCTGCACCGACATCACCGGGTTTGGCTTTCTGGGCCATGCCTATGAGATGGCCCTGATGAGCAAGGTAACACTGTCATTCTCAGCCCGGAAGATACCCTTCCTGCCAGGCTCCCTGCGACATGCAAAGATGGGGCTGATGCCGGGTGCATCGGTACTTAACAAGGGATACCTCTCAGGCAACATCAAAGTAGAGGGTGGCGTCTCGGAAGACCTCCTTGAGGTACTCTTTGATGCCCAGACCTCGGGCGGGCTTTTGGTGGCCCTCCCTGGGGATAAGGCAGACTCCTTCCTAAAAAGACTTGACGAAAAAGGTGTTAGAGGTGCCGCCATCGTTGGGAAGACACTCGAAATGGAGCAGCTTCCGCTAAAAGTAAAACCTTGATGGCATGGAAGATGCTTCTATAGTCTTGCGTGAAAATGCTATACATCTAGTTCCGTAAAAACACCTCTATGCAAAATGAATTCAAGGCACTACCTCCCCTTATAGCACTCCTGTGCCTACTCGCCTGCCTAGAAACAGAAACGGCCTGCGGACTCAAGGAAGACCTAAGAGGTTATGATGACGAGATTTACACGCAGGAACGGGCCAGGATGGTGGAGAAACAAATCAAGGCCAGGGGTGTTAAAGACGCACGAGTGATTGAGGCCATGCTGTCTGTACCGAGGCATCTATTTGTCCCCGAACGCCAGAGGATACACAGTTACGAAGATAGGCCCCTGCCCATAGGCTCCGGACAGACCATCTCCCAGCCCTATATAGTTGCCTTCATGACAGAACTCCTTGAACTGGACGAAGACGATACCGTGTTAGAGGTGGGCACAGGCTCGGGCTATCAGGCAGCCGTCCTCGCCGAGATTGTAAAAAAGGTCTTCACAATAGAAATAAAGGAGCGGTTAGGACTACTTGCCAAAGAGAGACTCAAGTCGATGGGCTACGCAAATATAGACGTACACATTGGCGACGGTTATAACGGGCTTCCCGACGAGGCCCCATTCAACGCTATTATTGTCACCGCCGCTGCCGCCCATATCCCCGAACCCCTTATCAAACAATTAAGGCCAGGGGGGCGGATGGTCATTCCAGTGGGCAGACCCTATGGGCACCAGAGTTTGGTCATTGTAACAAAAAAAGAAGACGGCGAAATACGGAAGGAAATAACACTCCCAGTGCTCTTTGTACCACTGCTGAGGGAGAGGTAATTTAGTTCACTTCAGGTGCAAAATAGCATAATGAGGGCTCTGGAAAAAGGTTGTCATACCCTGGTGTCATTGCGAGCGAAGCGAAGCAATCTCTTAAACACACATGAGATTGCTTCGTCGCTTTCTCTCCTCGCAATGACGGCTCTGTCTGGTATTTACATCGGTTTCGTGGTATATGTCATTCCGCACTTGATGCGGAATCTATGGATTCCCGCTTTAGCGGGAATGACATAGACCCTGTAGCGTCCGATCTCCGTATCGGACAACTCAAGAAAGACACCCAGGGCCTTTTTCAGAGGTCTCAAACGTTACAAACACGATGAAAGCGCGTTTAGGATGTTCTATCCAACTAACGATTATTCTTTTTTGGGCTACCTCCCTGCCCTCTTGCGTCCAGTATGAAATCCCTAAAGGTGTCAGTGGCCCCGCCTTCGTAGAGGTGAGTCCTTTTTCAATTACCGCTGGCAGCGGAGAGGTTCATACCATCTGGGTCACCGTACTAGATGGTGCCCGGAATCCAGTTCCTAACGTACTTGTCCGCGCTAGGAGTGACACGCCAAGCCGCGTATTGATAACACCAGAGAGCTTATTGACCGATGAGGAAGGAAAGGCCGTTTTCACCGCAAATGCGGTCAGTCACTTCCC
>JBHIBD010000005.1:0-54776 GCA_046758865.1 Candidatus Brocadiales bacterium
AACCCTAAGCCGAATCAATAAAGAACTGGAAGAAAAAAACATACAGCTAGAAAAGACAAATATAGCCGGGTAGGTAATGGTCACACAATGACCTCACATTAATTCATCTATATTCTACATTCTACATTTCCACTTCCGCTCTAGTGTTGACGTGCCGTCGAGCAAAATGTACAATATTACCTTCAGGCGGCATAAACACGCATTGTTTTACTGCAAGGTCTTGAGTTACCATCTAGACTACGCTTCACTGTATCTACCTGGTTACCATGTCTTGGAACGCTCTCGAAATTTTTTTTCCTTCTTGTTGCAAATGGTGTAAAAATTCCTATAATAAGGACTTTTGAGATGCTAGCGTAGCTCAACGGCAGAGCAGCTGATTTGTAATCAGCAGGTTGTGGGTTCAAGTCCCGCCGCTAGCTCCATTTTGTGTGGTAGACCTAAAAGTTCACATGTCATGCCTCGGGTCATGGGGGCCTTTTAAAGGGTTGAAAAGGCCTGCGCCAGCGTAATAATTATTAGCGTGAGAGGGGAGATTCCCGAGTGGCCAAAGGGGACAGACTGTAAATCTGTTGGCGTAGTCCTTCGGAGGTTCGAATCCTCCTCTCCCCACCATGTGCGGGCGTAGCTCAATGGTAGAGCCCTAGCCTTCCAAGCTAGTTATGTGGGTTCGATTCCCATCGCCCGCTATGCTTGACATTTTTGAGAAAACTGGTATATTAAAACGTTTGGAACTTGCTGCTGTGGCTCAGGGGTAGAGCACGTCCTTGGTAAGGACGAGGTCATGGGTTCAAATCCCATCAGCAGCTCCATACTTTCCTGTAATGACGCTGTGGGTTCTAGATTAAGGAGAGTGTAAGCTATGGCAAAAGAAGTATTTAAGAGAACGAAGCCCCATATTAATGTTGGCACCATAGGTCACATAGACCATGGTAAAACTACCCTGACCTCTGTAATAACCCACATCCTGGCCAAACGTGGCATGGCCAAGGAGAGGCCCTTTGATTCCATTGACAGGGCCCCTGAGGAGAAGGAAAGAGGTATCACTATTGCTATAGCCCACGTAGAGTATGAAACGGACAAAAGGCACTATGCTCACGTCGACTGTCCTGGGCATGCGGACTATGTAAAGAATATGATAACAGGGGCGGCCCAGATGGACGGCGCTATCTTGGTGGTGAGTGCCCCTGATGGCCCCATGCCCCAAACGCGCGAGCATATACTGCTGGCCAGGCAGGTCGGTGTGCCAGCCATGGTAGTATTTATGAACAAGGTAGATGCCCTAGAGGACAAGGAGCTGCAGGACCTGGTAGAGATGGAGGTGAGGGAACTTCTGAACAAGTATAAGTTCCCAGGGGACGATGTTCCAATTATAAGGGGTTCTGCCCTGGAGGCCAGCAGCTGTGGTTGCGCAAAAGAGGAGTGCCCCAAGTGTGGACCCATTTTTAAGCTTATGGATGCCGTGGACAGCTATATCCCAGAGCCTGTCAGGGCCGTCGATAAGCCGTTCATTATGTCTATAGAAGACGTCTTTAGCATAAAGGGCCGTGGTACGGTGGGCACCGGCAGGATAGAGCGTGGCATAGTCAAGGTGGGTGATGAGGTAGAGATAGTGGGGCTGTCTGATGAGACTAAAAAGACAGTAGTTACTGGCGTGGAGATGTTCAACAAGACTCTGGAGGAGGGACAGGCTGGGGATAATGTTGGCATCCTCTTGAGAGGCATAGACAAGGAGGACCTCGAGAGGGGGCAGGTGTTGGCCAAACCCGGTAGCATAACTCCCCACACCAACTTTGAAGGGGAGGTATACGTCCTCAGTAAAGAGGAAGGCGGTAGGCATACCCCGTTCTTCACGGGTTACAGACCCCAGTTTTACTTCAGGACCACCGATGTCACAGGAGTTGCCACACTGCCGAAGGGCACAGACATGGTCATGCCGGGGGACAACGTGCGACTAACGATAGAGCTCATTACCCCAATAGCGATGGAGGAGAACCTCAGATTTGCAATCCGTGAGGGTGGCAGGACTGTAGGTGCTGGTGTGGTTACGAAGGTGTTGAAGTAGGCTCTTTGCGATGCGCGATAGCATAACCCTTGTGTGTTTGGAATGTTCTAACAGGAACTACCGCACCACAAAGAAGGCCAGAGCAGCCAATCGCCTAGAGATTAAGAAGTATTGCCGGTTTTGCCGCAGGCATACAGCGCACAGGGAGCACAAAAAATAAATGTATAGGTCCGTAGCTCTAATTGGTAGAGCACCGGACTCCAAATCCGGGTGTTGGGGGTTCGAATCCCTCCGGACCTGCCATTTAATAATAAAATTATGGCTATGGAGGTGTACAAAAAGACTCAAGGGATTCATGCCAGGGTCTTTCTGGCCGCTGCGCTTGGTGCCTTAGCACTTTTCGCCTCTTATGCCATTTATGGGACATTTATAGAGCTTCCTAGGTTGTACCCGGGGGCAGAGGTGCCCCTAGTGGGGATAAAGCTGACCTGGGGTTTTGTGTCTGCGGCCGTATTTTTTCTTGTTTGTGTTGCCCTTATTGCCATATTCACTACTGGGTGTGAGACAGGGCTGAGAAGGCTGGACACGAACAGCAGGAAGACGGTGGAGTTCCTTATTGATACACAGGGTGAGCTTCAGAAGGTAGCTTGGCCCACCAGGCCGGAGCTTGTTGGTTCTACGGGAGTAGTAATAATTTTGCTTGTTATCTTGGGCGTGTACATCTTTGGGGTGGACTGGGTAATAACGAGGATAATGAAGTTTATAGGCTTTCTGTGAAGAGGATATTTTTCGAGTAGTAGCTGGCGTCAAGGTTACTGCTGCTCTGAAGCCTCGAATCTTTCCCCTTCCGTACAAATCTTCACGTAGAGTTTTTGCAGGGTAGAAGAAGGCTGTTCTTAAAGGTATGCTTTTATGACAAAGAAGTGGTTTGTGTTAAGGGTTCAAAGTAATAGGGAAGAGAAGGTGAAAAATACCCTGGAAGAATCCGTAAGGGCTAGGGGTCTTGAGGATAAGGTCGCGAAGGTACTGGTACCTACGGAGAAGGTGTCTGAGATTAAGGGTGGAAAGAAAAGGATTGCCGAGAGAAAGATATATCCAGGCTACATTATGGCTGAGATAGAGGTGGATGAGCAGGGTAATATCCCTTCCGACGTGTGGTTTCTTATAAGGGAGACACCGGGCACAGGAGACTTTGTCGGGGGCAACAGGAAGCCCGTGCCCATGGCCGGCTACGAGGTGGAAAAGATGCTCACCGAGGTAGAGCGCAAGGAGGAAAAACCCAGGGCCAGGATACAGTTTAAGGAGGGAGACAGGGTAAGAATAAAAGAAGGACCTTTTGAGAACTTTGATGGTACGGTAGAAGAAATCCTTGAGGCCAGCGGCAGAGTGAGGATCATACTTACCATCTTTGGTAGGGCGACCCCGGTGGAGCTTGAGTACTGGCAGGTGGAGACCGCTTGAGATGGCAAAAGAAGTTCTTGCGAAGATAAAGTTGCAGATCCCAGGTGGACAGGCCACACCTGCGCCCCCTGTGGGGCCTGCTCTGGGGCAACACGGTGTTAACATCGGCCTTTTTGTCTCAAAATTCAACGAAAAGACCAAAGACAATCAAGGCGTCATTACCCCTGTCGAGATTGCTGTATATAAGGATAAGAGCTTTGACTTTGTGCTGAAATCTCCACCAGCCGCGGTACTACTTAAGCAGGCGGCTGGGATAGCAAAGGGTTCAGGGACCCCCAATAGAGACAAGGTCGGCAGCGTTACCAGGGACCAGGTAATGGAGATAGCGAAGGCAAAGCTTAAGGACCTTAATACTGCGAGCCTGGAGCGGGCGGTGAAGATAGTTGAGGGCACCGCCAGGAGTATGGGTTTGGAGGTTGCTGGCTAGAAAGATGACCGGAGGAAGTAAGAGGTACATCGAGTGTAAGAAGTTATACGATACCAGGAACAAATACCTGCTCAAGGAGGGTATCGAACTTTTGAAAAGCTTTCCAAAGACCAAGTTCGATGAGAGCGTTGAAGTAGTGATGAAGTTGGGTATAGACCCGAAGCGTTCAGACCAGATGTTGAGGGGTTCTATCTCACTGCCAAAGGGGATAGGGAAAGAGCTCAGGGTGGTGGTGTTTGCCAGGGGCGAGAAGGCCGAAGAGGCCAAAAAAGCTGGTGCCGTGGAGGCTGGTGCGGAGGAACTGATAAAGAAGATAGAGGGGGGATGGATGGACTTTGATGTGGCCATAGCAGCCCCAGAAATGATGCGGCAGATAGGCAAGCTTGGACGGCTGTTAGGTCCCCAGGGAAAGATGCCGTCGCCTAAGTCTGGGACAGTTACCGATAGTATAGGGGAGGCCGTAAAGGAATTCAAGGCCGGGAAGATAGAGTATAGGAATGATGCAGGTGGCAACGTCCACGCCCTGGCTGGAAAACTCTCGTTTAGTACAGAAGACCTTGTGGCAAATATAGAGTCGTTTGTAAGTCACATAGTGGCGTCTAAGCCAGCCTCTGCTAAGGGCACCTACGTGCAGAAGGTGACAATCTCCTCAACGATGAGCCCTGGCATTAACGTGGTGGTAGAGAGATAGCGTGATAAATACGGTAAATACACTGATTGTAAAAGAATTGGCCTCAAGATATCAAGTGGTGCATAATTGCTTGGTTGTGAATTGTCAAGGCGTAGATGCGCTGGAGGCCAATGAGATCAGGAGAGACCTTAGTGCAAAGAGGATACACCTCGAGGTGGTAAAGAATTCGCTTGCGAGATTGGCCTTTAAGGAGGTGGGTGATGGGGGCCTAGCCGAACTCTTTAGTGGTCCCTCGGCCATAGTTAGCGGGGGTGATGACCCGGTGGTGATGGCCAAGACACTTATGGAGTGGAGTAAGAAGGTTCCGGCCTTGAGTATAAAAGGCGGTTTTGTGGAGGGACGTCTGGTCTCTGCACCCGAGGTGGAGCGGCTTTCCAGGCTTCCATCCAGGCAGGCGCTTTACGCACAGATTGCGACGCTTATCAAATCGCCTATGGCGAGGTTGGCTATGGCGGTATCAGCACCGTTACAGAAACTGTATGGTGTGTTTAACGCCACAAAGGAAAAGAAGGGAAAAGAAAGTCCTAATTAAGATGGGAGGTTAAAGAGAAATGTCTGCCAAGACCGTTAAAACAGAGGGCACAGCCACCGCAGAAGAAGCCCCGACTACCTATTCTGAAAAGATTAACGAGATATTGGGGTTGGTAGAGGGCCTTACGCTAATGGAGGCTTCTGAGCTGGTGAAGGCCTTTGAGGAGAAATTTGGTGTAACAGCTATGGCCGCTGCGCCTGTTGCAGTGGCTGGTGCTCCGGTGGGAGGCGCTGCTGAGGCCGCCGCTCCTGCAGAGGAAAAGACCTCCTTTGATGTGATTCTTAAGGCCGCAGGGCCAAACAAGATTCAGGTCATAAAGGTGGTCAGGGTACACACAACCTTGGGCCTAAAGGAGGCAAAGACCTTGGTAGATGAGGCACCGAAGCCTATCAGGGAGGGCGTTTCTAAAGAAGACGCCGATAAGATGAAGAAAGAGCTTGAAGATGCCGGAGCCACCGTCGAGATAAGATAAGACTCGGTCTTGTAATAAAGAAGTTTCTGGAGGATAGGTTATGATGGAAGTTCGTGATTATGGAAAGGTCAAAGAGGTAGTAGAGGTTCCTAGCCTCACCCAGATCCAGACCAAGGCATACATGAAGTTCTTGCAGGCCGATGTCCCCGCCTCAAGAAGGCAGAACAAGGGGCTGGAGTCCATACTCAGGGAGATATTCCCCATCAAGAGCTACGACGATAAGGTGACACTTGAGTATGTCAAGTACGAATTAGGCAAACCCAGATATAGCCCGGAGGAGTGTCAGCAACTCCGTCTTACATATGGACGGCCATTCAGGCTACGGCTCCGTCTCACCTTTGAGGAAAGAGGAGAGAGCGTAGAGGAGGAGGTTTATGTGGGCGAGATGCCGGTTATGATTGGGGGTGGGGAGTTCATTATAAACGGCACCGATAGGGTCATAGTGACACAACTCCATCGCTCACCGGGTGTAGACTTTCTGGAGGAGGTACAGGCCGAAAAGAGGCGGCACTCCTGCAGAATAATACCTGAGAGAGGAAGCTGGGTAGAGATAGAGGTTGGCAAGAAGGATGTGCTTAATGTACGCATAGACCAGAGCGGCCGATTCCCTGCCACCTGCTTCTTGAGAGCGATGGGAGAGGAATTCTCCAGAAATGAAGACATAATCCGACTCTTTTATGAGACAGAGACGGTTAAGCTCACTAGCGCCTCCAGACTAAAGCAAAGTTACTCTGCCCAGACGGTGTTCGATCCCAAGACAGGCGAGGTTGTGCTGAAGGCAGGTGCCCTTATAACTGAGCCCACTATTGACACCCTGCTCAAGTTGGGTCAAAAAGAGGTGGAAATAGTAAAGAATGTGGAGGACCCGCTGATACTCAATTCGCTAGAAGACGATAAGGCTGGTTCGCACGAGGAGGCTTTGCTCAAGCTGTATGCCAGATTCAGACCAGGCAATCCACAGCAGCTTGACAAGGCAAAACAGCTCTTTTACGACAAATTCTTTGACCCGAAAAGGTACAGGCTCGGCTCGGTGGGCAGGTTCCGACTGAACCGAAAATTTGCTCAAGATATCAACGAAAAAGAGATGACCCTGCAGAAGGAGGATATAGTCAACTCCATCAGATACATCATGAAGCTGCGCAAGGGCGAGGGTGCAGCTGTAGATGACATTGACCATCTGGGCAACCGCCGTCTGCGGACCATCGATGAACTAGTGGGAGAGGAGCTCCGTAGGGGTTTTCTCAGACTGCGGAGGACAGTTCAGGAGAGAATGAGCGGTAAGGAGCATGAGCATCTTACCCCCAGGGTATTAATTAACTCCAAGACTATTATGTCCACCATAGACTATTTCTTCAGTCGTGGTGAGCTGTCTCAGGTTTTGGACCAGACCAACCCGCTAGCACAACTTACTCACGAGAGGCGGCTGAGCGCCCTGGGTCCAGGCGGGCTTAACCGTAAGAGGGCCGGGTTCGAGGTAAGGGATGTACATCTATCCCACTACGGCAGGATATGCCCTATCGAAACCCCCGAGGGCACCAATATCGGTCTTATTGCATCTCTAAGTATATATGCCACTGTGGATGATTACGGATTCGTGGTTACACCGTATCAGAGGGTTAAAAACGGCAGAATAACAGGCGATGTAGAATATCTCAGGGCTGACGAGGAAGAGGGTAAGTACCTGGCACCTATGGATGTCCTAATCGGCTCAAATGGAAAACGGGGTGAGTTGGCTAAAGAGGTGCTCTCAAGATACAATGGGGACTTCTGTGTGACAGAACCCTTAAAGGTGAATTATATAGACGTATCACCCAAGCAGTTGGTAGGCGTATCAGCCAGTTTGATCCCCTTCCTTGAACACAGTGACGCAAACCGGGCGCTTATGGGTTCTAACATGCAGCGCCAGGCGGTACCACTGCTAAGAACCGAGCCGCCTACTGTGGCTACAGGGATGGAGAAAGTGGTGGCACGGAACTCTAACATGGTGGTATGTGCCCAGAAGTCCGGCACTGTTACAAAAGTGGATGCCTCGAGTATAGTTATCGACGACCGCGATGAATATCATCTTAGGAAGTTTGTAGGGTCCAACGAAGGTACCTGTCTCAATCAGAGACCCATAGTCAGAGAAGGCCAGACGGTAAAGAAGGGGCAGGTGATAGCCGACGGCGCAGCTACTAGCAATGGCGAGTTAAGTCTGGGGCGCGACGTGCTGGTGGCTTTCCTGGCCTGGGACGGCTATAACTTTGAGGATGCCATAGTTGTGAGTGAGAAACTTTTAAAGGAGGACTTATTTACCTCCATACACAGGGAGGAGTTTGAGGCTGAAATCAGAGAGACAAAGTTAGGGCGAGAGGAGTTTACAAGGGATATACCAAACGTCTCGGAGAGGGCCCTGAAGAACTTGGACGAGCATGGAATAGTCTTAGAGGGGACCAAAGTTGGGCCTAACGACGTATTAGTGGGCAAGATAGCCCCAAAGAGTCGGAGCGAACTATCTCCTGAGGAAAAACTCCTTTATGCAATCTTTGGGCGTGCTGGTGAAGACGTGAGAAACGAGTCATTAGAGGTACCCTCTGGTGTAGATGGTACGGTGATAAGCACTCAGAGATTCTCTCGAAGGGCCTATCTCTCGGAGGATGAGAGAAAGAAAATCAACCAGCAGATTAGCGACATAGAGGCTAAATACGGCAGGGAGATTTCCAGGCAATTTATTGCCATGATTCAGGCCCTCCAGAAAGAGGTAAAGGAACCCCTGATAGACAGTCAGACGTTGCAGGAATTTGTTGTGCGCACAGGCATGCCCTCGAAGAAGGTCTTGGAGCTTGAAGAGGCCTTTAATGTTGAGAACATCCGTTTCTCCAGCAAGAAGGTGAGAGACACAGCTGTGTCCGTTTGCCTACCCTTTCTTGAGAAAATAGAATCCCTTAAGGACGAGAGGGATAGGAAGGTAAACCAGTTGAAGAGAGGCGATGAACTTCCTAGTGGAGTGTTAGAGGTTGCCAAGGTATCCCTGGCTACCGAGAGAAAGTTGTCTGTAGGCGACAAGATAGCAGGAAGGCATGGTAACAAGGGTGTTATTGCCAAGATATTACTCGAGGAGGATATGCCTTTCCTTGAAGATGGCACGCCGGTGGAGATACTCCTAAATCCTCTAGGTGTCCCATCCAGGATGAACGTGGGGCAGATATTAGAGACCCATCTGGGCTGGGCTGCCAGGTGTTTGGGTTTCCAGGCCATTACACCTGTCTTTGAGGGTGCCAAGGAAGACGAGATTAAGGATTCCTTGAAGGAGGCCGGTCTGCCCGTGGACGGAAAGGTTACTCTGTACGACGGCCGTACGGGCGAGCCCTTTGGGCAGAAGGTAAGTGTTGGATATATGTACATGATGAAACTCCATCACCTGGTCGACGACAAGGTCCACGCCCGTGCCACGGGTCCATACTCCCTGATAACACAGCAGCCCCTAGGAGGAAAGGCCCGCTTCGGTGGTCAGAGGTTTGGTGAGATGGAGGTCTGGGCCCTGGAGGCATATGGTGCGGCCTACAATCTGCAGGAACTTCTTACTGTTAAGAGTGATGACGTAGAGGGTAGGACGAAGATATACGAGTCTATGGTAAAGGGGGAGAACTGCCTGGAGGCCGGTACCCCAGCCTCATTTGAGGTGCTTTCAAAGGAGGTACAAGGGCTCTGCCTCAATCTGCATTTGGAAAAGAAGGGGTTATAAAACACAAAAGAGAGGTACAGGATGGAAGCTTTATTTGAAAAGATTAACGAATACAACGCTGTAGATATACTTCTAGCCTCTCCTGAAGACATAAGGAGTTGGTCTTATGGAGAGGTGAAGAAACCAGAGACAGTTAACTACCGTACGTACAGGCCCGAAAAGGATGGACTTTTTTGCGAACGTATCTTCGGGCCAGAGCGTAACTGGGAGTGTTTCTGTGGTAAGTACAGGGGGATAAAGCACAAGGGCATCGTCTGTGACCGCTGTGGGGTAAAAATAACGCACTCACGGGAAAGAAGGAAAAGGATGGGCCATATCACCCTGGCTGCCCCTGTAATCCATATATGGTTCTTCAAAGCTATGCCCTCGAGACTGGGCACGATACTGGGAATGAAGACAACCAGCCTCGAGAGGGTCGTTTACTTTCAGGACTATGTAGTAATCGACCCTGGCAACACCCCACTTAGTGAGTGCCAGCTACTCAGCGAAGAGGAGTACAGGGATTGTCAAGAGAAGTACGGTGAACACAGTTTTAAGGCCGGAATGGGTGCGGAGGCCATCAAGGTCCTCCTTCAAAAATTAGACCTATCCAAGCTCTCCAAGGAGCTTCGCGGAGAACTAGCCAAGACTGCCTCTCGTCAGCGCCAGAGGGAGATAGTCAGGCGCCTGGAGTTAGTGGAGGCCGTGAGGGATTCAGGTAACAAGCCTGAATGGATGGTGCTGACAGTTGTCCCAGTGATACCCCCGGACCTAAGACCTTTAGTGCTATTGGAGAGCGGCAATTTTGCCACATCAGACCTGAACGACCTCTATCGCAGGGTTATAAACCGCAACAATCGTCTGAAAAAGCTGCTGGACCTTAATGCACCAGAGGTAATAATCCGCAATGAAAAAAGGATGCTCCAGCAGGCCGTGGACGCCCTGTTCGATAACGAGAGGTCCAAGCGTCCCGTCTTGGGCAGCAATAATAGACCGCTAAAATCCTTGACTGATATGATTAAGGGCAAGCAGGGCCGCTTCAGGGAAAACCTCTTGGGCAAGCGGGTTGATTACTCGGCCCGTTCCGTGATAGTGGTGGGTCCGGAGCTGAGACTGCACCAGGTAGGACTTCCCAAGAAGATAGCTCTCGAGCTGTTTCAGCCCTTCATAATTCGGCGCCTGAAAGAGATGGGACAGGCCGATACGATAAAGAGTGCCAAGAGGATACTTAGTAAGAGGGAGGAAATCGTCTGGGATATCCTCGAGGAAGTGGTGCGCCGCCACCCAGTACTCCTAAACCGAGCACCAACACTTCACAGGATCGGCATCCAGGCCTTTGAGCCAGTTCTGGTAGAGGGTAATGCCATAAAACTTCACCCCTTGGTTTGTAAGGGGTTTAATGCCGACTTCGATGGTGACCAGATGGCAGTCCATCTGCCGCTATCCTACGAGGCCCAGATAGAGGCCATAACGCTGATGCTGTCCACCAACAATATATTCTCCCCGGCCTCTGGAGACCCCATCATAACGCCCTCGCAGGATATAGTCCTCGGTTGTTTCTATCTTACCTATTGGGTAGAGGAATGGGAACAAGAGGGAAACGGGCGGAAGATGACATTTTCGTCCATGGATGAGGTTCTGCTGGCACATGCCGAGAATAAGGTCAAGGTGCACACCCAAATAATGTTAAGGCAGCCGAAAGAGAAAAAGGTTATAGGTATGGCTGGCGCCAAGGAACCTAAAAATGGGTTGCTTGAGACCACCGTGGGCCGAGTAATCTTCAACAGCATATTGCCTGATACACTTCCTTTTTATAATTTTAATCTCAACCAGAGGGGTTTAAACGGGATTATACAGGACTGCTACAGGCTACTTGGCAGGGAGCAGACAATCGAGCTCTTAGACGCCATCAAAAACCTTGGATTTAAAGAGTGTACAAAGGCAGGGTTATCTCTGGCCGCGAGTGATTTGAAGATGCCCAAAAAGAAGCAGGAGATAATAGCTAAGACCGAGGCGGAAGTGGAAAAGATCCAGAGGTTTTATCGTAAGGGTTCTATCACAGAGGGTGAGCGGTACAATCAGGTGATAGATTGCTGGACCGATGCGGGCAATACTGTGGCCGAGGAGATGTTGTGGGAATTGGAAAGCGATATTCGAGATGGCAAGCGATATCTTAACCCGGTGTTTCTCATGACGGCCTCAGGTGCAAGGGGAAGCACACAACAGATTCGCCAATTGGCTGGCATGAGAGGTCTTATGGCGAAGCCATCTGGCCGTATCATCGAGACACCTATAAAGTCCAACTTCAGAGAAGGCCTCGGAGTACTAGAATACTTCAGCTCCACACATGGCGCCAGGAAAGGTCTTGCAGACACTGCACTTAAGACGGCAGATAGCGGCTACCTTACCAGGAAACTGGCCGATGTTGCTCAAAACGTTGTCATAACCGGTGAGGACTGTGGGACCCTGGGAGGCATTACCAAGAGTGCTGTTTATCGCGGAGAGAAGGTAGAGGTGCCCCTCAGCAGGGTAATAGCAGGAAGAGTTGCTAGGAACAACATAGTCGATTTGGTAAAGGATGAGGTGATTGTAAAAGAAAATGGGCTTATCGACGAAGATAAGGCAAAACGTATAGAGGCTCTAGGTTACGAGAAGATACGTATCCGTTCGCCACTAATGTGCGAGATGCCTCTGGGTGTGTGTGCCAAGTGTTACGGTATGGACCTCTCTAGGGGCAAACAGGTGGAGGATGGTATGGCCGCGGGTATAATTGCTGCCCAGTCTATAGGGGAGCCAGGTACCCAGCTTACCATGAGGACGTTCCACATAGGTGGCACGGCTGCCCGCTCTGTTGGGGAGTCCGAGGTAATGGCCAAGCGAACTGGTCACGTTCAATTTGGTCCTAACCTAAAAGTAGTGAAAAATCCTCGGGGCCAGTTAGCTTCTCTGGTGGCCAATGGGGAACTCTTGCTTGTGGACGACAAGGGCAGGCAAATCGACCGATATGTAATTCCTCTAGGTGCGGCAGTCATGGTGAAGGAAAAGCAGAAGGTCTCTCCCCAGCAAATCCTGGCAAGGTGGGACCCCCACATGACACCCATCCTGGCCGAGTTTACAGGGAAGATTCGCTTCGAGGACATTGTTGAAGACAAGACAGTACGCTCAGGGATAGAAGTTGCCACAGGTGTTAAGAGAAAGGTCATCATAGAGCACAAGGGAGACCTCCATCCGCAGATTATCATCGAAGACGAAAACGGAAAGATTCTTAGTGCCTATCCAATTCCGGAGAAGGCATACATTGAGGTGGAGGAGGGTGATTCAGTTGTTACTGGAGACCTATTGGCCAAGACACCGAGAGAGATTACGCGCACAGAAGATATTACAGGAGGTCTGCCCAGGGTCACCGAGATATTCGAGGCCAGGAAGCCGAAGGACCCGGCCGTTATCAGCGAGATTGACGGTGTGGTGGAACTGGGTGAAAAGAGGCGTGGCAAGAGGACTATCATTGTCAAAGACGAGGTCTCGGGGCTTCAAAGGGAACATCTTGTACCAAGGGGCAAGCATCTGAAGGTCCATAGAGGCGACCGTGTGAAGGCTGGGGACCCCCTCGTTGAAGGACCGTTGGTACTTCAGGACATCCTACGCATCTGTGGCGAAGAGGAGCTGCAGCAGTATATGCTAAAAGAGGTTCAGAATGTCTACAGATCCCAGAACGTGCCAATAAATGACAAGCATATAGAGATAATCATTGCCCAGATGCTTCGCAAGGTAACGGTAGATGACCCAGGTGACACCAACCTGCTGCCCGGACAGGTGATAGAAAAGTTTAGGTTTAGGGAAGAAAACAGGCGCATCAAGGAGGCCAAGGGTAAACCAGTTACGGCGAAACCGATGCTCATGGGTATCACCAAGGCCTCGTTGCAGTCGGATAGCTTTATATCAGCAGCCAGCTTCCAGGAAACTACTAAGGTGTTGACACTCGCGGCCCTTAGAGGACAGAGAGACCCGCTGCTGGGCTTGAAGGAAAACGTAATCCTCGGACATCTGGTGCCGGCAGGCACGGGGTTTAAGGAACTTACCGCCCTTGATGTGAGGAAGGTAGAACACGAGGAAGAAAAGGAATTAAAGGGTGCGTGAGTAAGTAGAGAGGACATATCTTCATATGACACCTACAATAAACCAGCTGGTTCGGAAGGGGAGAAAGAAGGTAGAGAAGAGGAGTAAAAGCCCAGACCTAGAGAGTTGTCCCCATAAAAAGGGCGTTTGTCTCCAGGTCATGACCCGTACACCCAAGAAGCCAAACTCCGCCCTCAGAAAGGTGGCAAGGGTGAGACTCTCCAACGGCAGGGAGATCACCGCCTATATCCCAGGGGAAGGGCACAATCTACAGGAACACTCCATTGTCCTTGTAAGGGGTGGAAAGGTTAGAGACCTGCCGGGGATAAAGTACCACATAGTTCGCGGCACCCAGGATACTGCCGGTGTGAGTGAAAGGAAGCGGGGGCGTTCCAAGTATGGTGCAAAGAGCCCTAAGTAAGGAGGTTCTTCATGGGACTTGAGTACAGGAGTACAGAGGTCTTTCTTAAGCCGGATGTGAGATACAACAGCAAGTTGGCCTCTAAGGTCATAAACTGTATAATGCGGAAGGGAAAGAAGAGTACGGCTGAAAGGATATTTTATGCCGCTATGGGCTACATCGAAAAGAAGGTTCAGGATAAGGATTCTATAGAAATTCTCGAGACAGCTATAAACAACGTGAAGCCCCTTGTAGAGGTTCGTTCCAGACGTATAGGTGGGGCGACATACCAGGTGCCCGTAGAGGTCCCCAGAAGGAGACAGATCTCTTTGGCCATTAGGTGGATCCTCCAGGCTGCACAAGCTAAAAAGGGTCGCCCCATGTACAGAAGACTGGCAGACGAACTGCTGGACGGGTATAGAAAACAGGGAGCAGCATACACCAAGAGGGAGAACACACACAAGATGGCAGAGGCCAATAAGGCCTTCGCCCACTTTACGTGGTAGAGAGCGCTTATGAAGAAGAAGATAGACATTGGTAAACTACGCAACATCGGCATAGCCGCCCACATAGATGCGGGTAAAACCACCCTGACCGAGAGGATTCTCTTTTATACAGGCAGGGCATACAAGATGGGAGAGGTGGACGAGGGTACGGCCACCATGGACTGGATGGAGGAGGAGCAGAAGCGTGGCATAACCATTACGGCGGCCGCCACTACATGTTTCTGGGACGACTGTCAGGTAAACGTTATAGATACGCCTGGCCACGTGGACTTTACGGCAGAGGTAGAGAGATCTCTCAGGGTGCTGGACGGGGCTATATGCGTGTTCTGCGGCGTAGCCGGTGTACAGGCACAGTCAGAGACGGTATGGCGACAGGCAGACAAATACAATGTACCCAGACTCTGTTTCATAAACAAGCTCGATAGGGTTGGTGCTGACTTCTTTCGAGTGATTGCAGATATAAAGGAAAAACTCGGCGCCAAGACCATACCGATACAGATGCCCATTGGGAAGGAACAGGACTTCAGAGGTTGTATAGACCTTGTTGGAATGAAGGCATGGCTTTATAAAGATACTGAGTCAAAGAAAGAACTTCTTAAAAATTATGAGATGGTTGATATACCAAAAGAATATCTTCCTGAAGCGACCAGGCTGAGGGGGGAGATGATAGAGTGTATCGCAGAGGAAGTGGACTGGTTCTTGGAAAAATATCTGAGGGAAGAGCCCATAACAGAGGCGGATATAAAGAAGGCCATCCGTCAGGGCACCGTAACCTCAAAATTTACCCCGGTGCTCTGTGGTTCTGCACTTAAGAATAAGGGGGTGCAGATGCTTCTTGATGCCATCTGCAATTACCTTCCCTCCCCCCGTGATATTCCTCCAGTGACAGGAACCCACCACAAAGAAGAAGGCATAGTGACTAGAAAACCGTCGGCAGAAGAACCCCTCGCCGCCCTTGCCTTTAAGTTATTCGCAGATAAGCATGGAGACATAACCTACCTTCGTATTTACTCTGGGAGACTACGTTCGGGCCAGAGGGTGTATAACCCCAGGAAACATAAGGTGGAGTTGGTGAGCCGTCTTTACAAGATGCACGCCAAGGAACGTGAGCAGGTGGATGAGGCTGCAGCGGGCGATATAGTGGCCGCAGTGGGCTTAAAGGATACGGTGACCGGTGACACCCTATGTGAGCGTCGGCAACCAATACTTCTCGAGCCAATGCAGTTCCCCGAAACGGTCATCTCCATGGCCATAGAGCCGAAGACCCAGGCAGGGAAAGAGAAGCTTGTCTATGCCCTGGAGAGGTTGAAAAAGGAAGACCCCACATTTCTCGCACAGATGAATAGTGAGACCGGGCAGCTTATAATGTCCGGTATGGGAGAGCTGCACCTGGAGGTCTTAAAGAACCGCATGCTCAGCGAGTTCAGTGTGGATGCCAACATAGGTACACCCCGGGTCGCTTATAAAGAAACGATAGCCAGGTCTGTAGAGATAGAGGAAAAATTTATACAACAGACAGGTGGCCGTGGTCAGTATGGTCATGTTGTCATACTTTTTGAGCCGTGCAAAGATGCCCATCCGGTAATCTTTGAAGACAAGATTATTGGGGGCGCTATCCCCAAGCAGTACATAAGGGCAGTTCGGTCTGCCATTATGGATTCTGTCCAAGGGGGCGTCTCTGGGGGCTATCCTCTAATTAATATAAAAGCTACCCTGATAGATGGTTCTCACCATCCTGTAGATTCCTCAGACCTTGCCTTTTATACTGCTGCTTCTCACGCCCTTACACAGTGTGTGCAACAGGCGGGTTCAGTGCTGCTTGAGCCGATAATGAGGATAGAGGTGGCAGTACCAGAACCCTACTTGGGCGATGTACTTGGCGACCTTAGTGGACGCAGGGCAGACATACAGGAGCTGGATGTTAGGAGTGGCGTAAGGATAATCAAGGGTTTAGCACCACTGGCCGAGATGTTTGGATACGCCACCACTCTCAGGTCACTGACCAGCGGCCGTGGCAGTTACATCATGGAGCCTTTTGATTACAGAGCTGTGCCCAAGGAAGTCTGCGCAACCATCGCTTAAGTGTTGACATAAGAAAAGAAAGTAGTATCATGTTACTTTTTTCCCCTAGGTGAAATATGATAATAGACCAGAAGATACGCATACGGATGGAGGCCTACGACCAGAAGGTGTTGGACCAAGCCGCGGCCGAGATAGTAGAGACAGCGAAACTAACAGGCGCCAAGGTCTCAGGGCCTGTACCCCTACCCACCCGTATTGAAAGATATACTGTACTCAGGTCTCCCCATGTTGACAAGAAATCCAGAGAGCAGTTCGAGATAAGGACCCACAAACGTCTTATAGATATAGTGGAGCCCACGGCCAAGACAGTGGATGCGTTGAATAGGCTCAATATGCCTGCTGGGATAGAGATAAGGATAAAGGTCTAGATTATATATTGAGACCTCTACAAAAGCATTTAAGATGGGGCGCCATGGGCACATTCGCCTTCGGCGCACCATTGTTTTTGGATTGGTAGAAATTCCCTTTACGATACTACTTTTACGAAATCCTTTGTAGGGGCTTGATTTATCCCGCCTGAGGCGGGTCTTGAGGCAGCCCGTAGGGTCGCCTCGGGCGACAAGACCTTCACAGACACGGGTGCGATATTACGCGCCTGAAGCGTCATGCCATAGGCAGTCCGCCTTTGGCGGAGATGCGCCTCTGGCGCAAATCCCGCCCCTATATTTGAATGTAGGAGATGGAAATCTAAAGTCTTGCAGAGGGCTCATATCCTTATTAAGGAAGTTTTCGTAATGGTTGACAGTTTGCTTGGAAAGAAATTGGGGATGACTCAGGTATTCCGAGAAGACGGTACCAGGGTTCACGTGACTGTCCTTGAGGCAGGACCATGTGACATCCTCCAGATAAAGACCCCCGAGAGAGACGGCTACTCCGCCCTTCAACTGGGTTTTGATAGCATGAAGGAAAAAAGGGCTACAAAGCCACGGATTGGCCACTCAAAGGGGGCAGGTACAGGGCCGAAAAGGTTTATCCGTGAGGTGGCTTACAGTGGAGAGCCAGCCCTTGAGACCGGGAAGTCCTTGAAGGTAGATATATTCGAGGGCACGAAAAAGGTGGATGTGATTGGTGTCAGCAAGGGCAAAGGGTTCCAGGGGCCCATGAAGAGGTGGGGCTTTGGAGGGGCCCCCATGACCCACGGTCATACCAGACACAGGACGCTAGGGTCCATTGGCGCTAGCGCCTTTCCATCTAGGGTATGGAAGGGCAAGAAGATGGCAGGGCATATGGGCCAAGAGAGGACAACTATCCAAAATCTAGAGGTAGTAAGGGTGGATAAAGGGCGAAATTTGCTCCTGGTAAAGGGTGCCGTGCCAGGGGCCGATGGAGGGTATGTGATTATAAGGAAGAGCGTTAAGGAAGGGTAAGAGACGTGATAGAGCTGGTAGTATATGATTCTAAGGGTAAGGAGGTGGAGAAGCTGGAACTGGAAGAGGCCAGATTTGGCGGTGAGGTACGTAAGGGCCTCCTCAAGGAGGCTGTAATTATGTATGAGGCAAACAAGAGGGCTGGCACCGCCTCCACCAAGACCAAGGCAGAGGTGAGCGGTACAGGTAGAAAGCCCTGGGCACAAAAACACACGGGTAGGGCCCGGGCGGGCACACTACGTTCCCCTCTCTTCCGAAAGGGTGGTGTTGTCTTTGGTCCCAAACCTAGGGACTACTCGTACCATATCCCCAAGAAGGCCAGAAAGCAGGCACTTCGTTCCGCCCTGTTAGGAAAGTTGCTGGACGGAGAAGTAAAGGTGATTGACAAGTTGGAGTTTAGTAAGCCCAGTACGAAGAAGATGGCGGGTTTGCTAAGAACCCTTGGTATAGAGGGGAGCTGCCTGGTAGTAGCAGAGGACAGTGGCCACGTAATATGGAAGTCTGCTAGAAACATCCCGGGCCTGAAGGTCATGAAGGCCTCTCAGTTGAATGCCTATGAGATATTGAAGAGCAACAGGCTTCTTATAACTCGCTCTGAGCTTGGGAATATTGGGTAAGAGGCATTGGATATACATAGAATTATAAAGAGACCTTTACAGACGGAAAAAAGTGTTACTGACAGAGACAAGAACAATTCCTACCACTTTGAGGTGGATAAGAGGGCAAATAAGATACAAATAAAGCAGGCGGTGGAGACGCTTTTTAACGTAAGGGTTCGAGGCGTAAAGACCTTGCAGAAGCGAAGCAAGCCCAAGAGGACAAGATTTGGACCGGTGAAGATTCATGCCTGGAAGAAGGCCGTGGTAACCCTGGAGGAAGGGGACACGATAGACTTGGGATATTAGCGAGGGAATATGAGAAAGTACAAACCTACATCTCCGGGTAGACGCTTTGGCAGCGTCGTAGATTTTTCTGAGATAACCTCTCAAGAGCCCGAGAAAACCCTGTTGGAGCCGCTTCCTAAGACAGGTGGCAGGAATAATCGGGGTAAGATGACTGCCAGGCATATGGGCGGTGGGGCAAAGAGGAAGTACAGAAAGATCGACTTTAAGAGAGACAAGGACAACATCCCCGCAAAGGTGGCCTCCATCGAATACGACCCCAATAGGTCTGCCAGGATAGCGCTCCTCAACTACAGGGATGGTGAGAAGAGGTACATCCTGGCACCAGAAGGGCTGAAGGTGGGGGATGTTGTTGTCTCTGGAGAAAAGGTCGAGCCAAAGGTAGGAAACGCCATGCCACTCAAGAATATTCCCTTAGGAATGGACATACACAACGTTGAGCTTGAGATAGGTCGTGGTGGGCGGCTATCAAGGTCCGCAGGTAGCATGACTCGACTCCTAGCCAAAGAAGGTGGGTACGCCCATTTGACCTTACCATCTGGTGAGATACGCAAGGCACATGAGAACTGTAGGGCGACCCTGGGACAGATAGGAAATCCCGACCATGTTAACGTGACATTTGGTAAGGCTGGCAGGAGACGACACATGGGTATAAGGCCCCGTGTCCGAGGTGTCGCCATGAACCCCGTGGCCCATCCAATGGGCGGAGGCGAGGGAAGGGCACACGGTGGCCGACCACCTTGCTCCCCTACCGGCGTACTGGCCAAGGGGGGCAAGACTAGAAAGAAAAAGGCCATAAGCAATAAGTATATAGTCCGCAGAAGGCAAAAATGAGGTGTTGGTGTAAATGAGCCGCTCGATAAAAAAAGGACCATATGTAGACGAAAAGCTCTTAAAGAAGGTGACAAAACAGAAGGGGTCTAGCCAGAAGGAACCTATAAAGACATGGGCCAGGGCGTGTACCATTATTCCCGAATTTGTGGGTCATACCTTTCTTATCCACAATGGCAAGATATTTCATAAACTTTTTGTTACAGAGGACATGGTTGGACATAGGCTTGGTGAGTTTGCCCCCACCCGCCTCTTCAGGGGCCATGGTGGTGTGAAGAAGAAAGGGATAAAAATTCCGGGCGGTTAACAATGAGGGTAAAGGCCGTTTATAAATACGCAAAGATATCTCCACGGAAGGCAAGACTAGTAGCAGACCTTATTAAGGGCAGACCAGTGAATGATGCCCTGGAGATTCTCCGCTTCACCCGCAAGAGGGCTGCATACATGATAGATAAGACACTGAGGTCAGCACTGGCTAATGCGGAGGAGAGTATGGAAGTGGATCTAGATACCCTTCTGGTGAGCGAGGCAAGGGTGGATGGTGGACCCATACGCAAGTGGCACTGGGCTAGACCTAGAGGCATGTGGGCACCGCTGAAGAAACGAACCAGTCATATTACGGTGGTTCTTTCAGACGAAGGCAAACCGTAGAGAGAGGAGGCATTATGGGCCAAAAGGTCCATCCAAGAGGACTGAGGATAGGCATAACCGAGGACTGGCGTTCCAACTGGTACGCCAATAAGAAGGAATTTGGTTCGCTTCTGGTCGAAGACCAAAAGATCCGCAAACACATCAAGAAGAGCTATCACTTTGCCGCCATACCTGTTGTACAAATAGAGAGGACTAGAGAAGAGGCAAGGGTTACCCTTCACACGGCCCGTCCCGGGCTCATTATTGGGCGTAAGGGTGCGGGCATAGACAAGCTGACGGATGAACTGGAGAGTCTAACCGGGCGTCAGATAACAGTAAAGATAAAGGAAGTGAATAAGCCAGAGTTGGATGCCCAACTTGTTGCAGAGTCAGTGGCTGAACAATTGGAGAGGCGGGCTGCCTTCCGCAGGGTCATGAGGAAGGCGATGGACGTGACCAGGTCTGCGGGAGCAGAGGGGTTTAGGGTGCAGGTAGCAGGAAGGCTGGCGGGGACAGAAATAGCCAGAACGGAGTCCATTAGCACAGGAAAAATTCCACTCCACACCTTAAGGGCGAATATTGATTATGGGTTTCATGAGGCCGTTACTACCTATGGGACCATAGGTGTAAAGATTTGGATATATAAAGGGGTCTTTGCCCCAGGGGAGAAACGTCGCTATGCGATTGATGCCAAAGAGGGTAAAGTTTAGGAAAACCCAGCGTAGGCGCATCAAGGGTAATGCCACGAGAGGGCACACTGTAGCCTTTGGGGAGTATGGACTCCAGTGCACGGAGCCCGGGTGGATCACTGCCCAGCAGCTAGAGGCTGGCAGGGTTGCCGTAACCCATTTTCTGGCTAGAGAGGGGAAGCTGACCATTAGGGTTTTTCCACAGAAATCTGTTAGTTCAAAGCCTATAGAGACCCGTATGGGAAAGGGCAAGGGAGAGCCTGAATTCTGGGTCGCTGTAGTAAAACCCGGTACCATACTTTACGAGATTGCAGGTGTTCCCGAGCCTATGGCAAGACAGGCCTTTAACCGTGTGGCCCATAAGCTCCCGGTGAAGGTCAGAATGGTGGGTAGGAGGGTCTAGTGATGAAACCTGCAGAGATTAGGGCCAAATCACGCGAAGAGATTATAGAGGAATTAAAGGGCTGTGAGAGGGAGTTGTTAAACCTAAGGATCCAGTGGCAGACAGGAGAATTGAAGAACTCTGCACAGTACATCAAGACTAGAAGAGACATAGCAAGGATAAAGACGGTGCTCAAGGAGTTGGAGCTGGGAATCAACAAGGAACTATATTCCACGGAAACCAAGTAACGATGGAAAAAAAGGGCCGCGGGAAGCGAGTAATAGGTATAGTCAGTAGCAACAAGATGAATAAAACCATTGTTGTAAGAGTGGAAAAGTCAACAAAACACCCTCGTTATGGTAAGTATGTTAAGAGTATTACTGTTTATAAAACCCATGATGAGGAGAACAAGGCAAAGGTGGGTGACAAGGTAGAGATTATGGAGACAAGACCCCTTAGCAAGACCAAATGTTGGCGGCTGGTGCGGGTGTTGGGGGAGACGGCCTAGGATGATAATGGAATATACAAAGTTAGATGTTGCTGATAACACAGGCGCCAAGAAGGTTATGTGCATAAAGGTGCTGGGCGGCTCCACCAGGAAGTATGCCAGAATCGGTGATATTATAGTGGCCTCTGTGAAGAAGGCCATGCCCGGTGGGGAGGTAAAGAAGGGAGAGGTAGTAAAGGGCGTGGTAGTGCGGACGAAGCAGAACATCGGTAGGGAAGATGGTTCCTATTTACGGTTTGATAAGAATGCTGTCGTGATTATTGACAACGATGGTAATCCCAGGGGCACCAGAATCTTTGGTGCGGTTGCAAGGGAGTTGAGGCAAAAGAATTTTATGAAGATATTGTCCCTGGCCCCAGAGGTCGTATAGAAAAGAGATAGAGGATGCATGTCGTAAAGGATGATTTGGTAGAAATAATAGCGGGGGACGAAGCAGGCAAGACCGGAAAGGTCCTGATGATCCTTCCCAGGAATGGGAGGGTATTGGTAGAAGGGGTTAATTACGTCTTCAAGCACGTTCGTCCCAGTCAGAAGAACCCGAAGGGCGGAAGGGTGCAGAAAGAGGCCCCTATAGCCGTGTCTAACGTGCTGGTAGTGTGTACTAATAAAAATTGTGTAAAGTACAACAGGGGCGTAAGGACTCGCGTCAAGCAGGGAGAGGGGAAGTCAAAGGTAAGGGTGTGTTACAAGTGTGGACATGCAATAACCGCAGCGACCGAGGGATAAGGGGTGGCCAGGTTACTAGCACTCTACAAGGATAAGGTTGTTCCTGAGATGACGGAGAAGTTTGGCTATAAGAATGCCCTGGCAGTACCCAGGATTATCAAGATAGTGGTAAACATGGGAGTTGGCAAGGCCCTGGAAAACAAGAAGTATCTCGAAGACGCCCAGAAACAACTGGGTCTGATTACAGGACAGAGGCCCGTAATTACCAGGGCCAGAAAGTCTATAGCAGGATTTAAGCTTAGGAAGGGAAGCCCTGTTGGATGCAAGGTCACCTTAAGAGGCGTGAGGATGTACGAGTTTCTTGATAGACTTGTTAACATAACCCTCCCCAGAATAAAGGATTTCAGGGGACTGTCCTCCAAGGGCTTCGACCAGAGGGGAAATTATACCCTAGGTATACATGAGCAGTTGGTCTTTCCAGAAATAAACCCAGATGAAGTAGAGTTCGTTCAGGGCATGGATATAACTATAGTCATAAGTAGCAAGAAAAAAGATAGGTGCAAGGAATTACTTCGTCTACTAGGCACACCGTTCAGGGATTAGAACATGACTCGAAAGGCTCTACTAGAGAAAGTAAAAAGAGAACCAAAGTATAAAACCCGCAAGTATAACCGTTGCAAACTTTGCGGTAGGCAAAGGGCATATTACCGCAAGTTCCAGATATGCAGGATTTGCTTCAGGAACCTGGCCTCCAAGGGGGAGATACCGGGAGTCAGAAAGGCAAGCTGGTAGGAGAAGCACCGGTGACCATGACGGACCCGATTGCAGATATGTTGACCCGCATTAGAAACGCAAACATGAGGGCAAAAGAGAGCGTGGACATACCCCGCTCGAATACAAAGCTTGAGATTGCGAGGGTCCTTAAAAACGAGGGATTTATAAAGGACTATAAGGAGATAGAGGACGCCTGGCAGGGTGTTATCAGAGTCTACCTCAAATACGGCCATCAGAAAGAAAGGGTTATACATCAGTTGAAACGGGAGAGTCAACCAGGACGAAGGCTGTACAAGAAAGTAGACGATTTAGGAAAGGTAATGGGAGGGATAGGTATTGCCGTTGTATCCACCTCCAGCGGTATTATGAGTGACAAGGAGTGTCGTAAGGCCAAGGTGGGTGGAGAAGTCATATGCACGGTCTGGTAGGAGAGTAGGTGTTATGTCTCGCATGGGAATATTACCTGTAGCTGTCCCCCAAGGGGTGGACGTTAGCATATCAGACCAACAGACCGTGAGGCTAAAGGGCCCTAAGGGGCAGTTGTCACAGACTATTCCCCCCGCAGTGGCGGCGGAGTACGATTCCAAGACCCGGCTCATCCATCTGAAGGTCTCTTCTGAGGCTCCGAGACAAAAGGCCTTTCAGGGCCTTTCAAGGACCTTAGTGGCCAACGCCGTAGAAGGCGTGACAAAGGGCTTCTCGAAGGAGATGGAGATAGTAGGACTGGGTTACAACGTGAAGCTGCAGGGGAAGGATTTGGTGCTGGCATTGGGTTATAGTACGCCGATCCAACTTAAGATTCCCGAAGGGATAACGGTGCAGGTCACACAACCCACGAATCCAGCAAGGCTTACGATAACCGGTGTGGACAAACAGTTAGTGGGTCAGTTTGCCGCCTCGGTACGGAGTTTGAGGCCTGTGGAGCCCTATAAGGGTAAGGGCATAAAGTATAAGGGTGAGACTGTGCGCAGGAAGGCCGGTAAGGCCTTTGGTGGGCAACAGTAGAGGAGGTTCTTAGCCAGCGTGGACCCACAGAAGGAAAAATGGAAGAAAAGGCACAGAAGACATCTCCGGGTGCGGCTAAATGTGTCTGGGACCAAAGACCGACCGCGGCTCTCTGTGTACAGAAGTCTTAAGAATATATACTGTCAGTTAATAGATGATGGTGAGGGTAAGACCCTGGCATCTGCCTCCACCCTCTCGCCTGATATTAAGCAGAAGCTTCCCAGTGGTGGGAACAAAAAGGCGGCAGAACTGGTGGGGCAAAAGATTGCGAGTGAGGCAAAGAAAATAGGCATCAGCAAGGTAGTCTTTGATAGGAATTGCTATAAGTTTCACGGAAGGGTAAAGACCTTGGCTGATGCGGCTAGAAAAGCAGACCTGAAATTCTAGAGAGGTGAAGACTTGGCAGAGCCACAGAAGGAGGTAGGAGTCCTAGAGGATACAGTAGTTACCATCAACCGCTGCACTGCAGTGACCAAGGGTGGTAAAAGTCTAAGCTTTAGTGCCTTGGTAGTGGTTGGAGACAGGCAGGGGAATGTGGGTTTTGGCTTTGGTAAGGCAAGGGAGGTACCCAGCGCAGTGTCCAAGGCCACAAAGGACGCCAAAAGGGGATTAGCGCGCGTTGCATTAAAGGGCGATACCATCCCATATGAGGTCTGGGGCCGATATGGTGCTGCCCGTGTATTTTTAAAGCCTGCTGCCCCGGGTACGGGGATAAAGGCAGGTGCAGCCGTGCGGGCGGTTGTAGAGCTGGCAGGGATAAGAAATATCCTCACGAAATGTTACGGTTCAAGGAATCCTTTAAACATTGTGAAGGCCACTATGGAAGGTCTAAAGTCTTTAAGGGATCCACGGTATGTAGCCCGGCTCAGGGGGGTTGACCTGGAATGAATCTCAAGGATGTTAAGACATATGGTGCACCGAGGCGGCGGAAAAAGCGCCTGGGGTGCGGTCCGGGGTCCGGCCACGGAAAGACATGCGGTAGGGGCGCAAAGGGTGCTGGGGCTCGTTCAGGGACTGAGACGGGGCTTTACTTTGAAGGCGGGCAGATGCCTATGGTGCGTCGCATACCGAAGAGGGGCTTTACAAATATCTTTAAAAGGAGTTTTAGCATCGTAAACGTGGGGCAGATTAATTCCCTGGAGGGAAGAGACGTTATTGACCTTAAAACCCTCCAAGACTCTGGGCTTGTGAGAAGGGAGTTCGGGGCCGGGGTAAAGGTCTTGGGAAACGGTGAGCTCAAGAGGCCTGTCAAGGTCTTTGCCCATAGGTTTAGTAAAAATGCTGTTGAGAAGATAACTGCCGCAGGTGGAGAGGCAAAGATAATAGAGTGATAGAAAAATTACAGAATATATACAAGATACCAGAGCTCCGACACAAGATTATGATTACCTTGGGCCTTATTGCCCTGTGCAGGGTAGGAGTCTTTATTCCTATTCCGGGGATTGATACAGATGTCCTGAAGTCGTATTTTACCCAGTTTACGGGCACGGGTGTAGGTCAACTCCTTGGTTTAGTAGACCTCTTCGCTGGTGGTGCCCTTGCATCAGGGGCCGTCTTTGGCCTGGGGGTTATGCCCTACATAAGTGCGTCCATAATCTTTCAGCTACTAGTCGGCGTTGTTCCCGCCCTCGAGCGTCTGCACAAGGAAGGGGAGGCGGGAAGAAAGAAAATAAACCAATATACGAGGATGGCTACTGTAGGCCTCTGTATGTTTCAGGCCTTTATCCTTACTCGTACCCTATACACTATAGAGATAAGCAACGTACCGGTGGTACCTGTGTATCTCCAGGGCCTGGGCTTTCAACTCATGGCCGCGCTGCTACTTACCACGGGGACCATGTTTCTGATGTGGATAGGAGAGCAGATAGACGAACACGGGATAGGGAGCGGCATTTCTATAGTAATAATGGTAGGTATTGTAGACCGCCTACCTTGGGCGTTTTCCCAGGTTATCTCGAATTTCACCTTCTCGGTTGCTCCGGCCGAACACCAGATAGGCATCTTTAAACTGCTGTTATTGATTGGTTCCTTCGTGGCGATAGTGGCCGGTGTAGTATACATTACGCAGGGTCAAAGGCGCATCCCCGTCCAGCAGGCAAAACATACCCGTGGGCGGAAGGTGTATGGTGGGCAGAAGCACTTCCTGCCACTTAGGGTGAACCAGGCGGGAGTTATGCCCATTATCTTTGCACAGTCCCTGCTTATATTTCCTACTGCAATTATCCAGGGGCTGCAGGTAAGGTTTGAACCGGGCAGTTTTGGCTACTGGCTGACCTCACGGATGACCGAGGCACTTCAGGGAGGAATCGTTTATGTGAGTCTCTATTGTTTTCTCATAGCCTTCTTTTGTTACTTTTGGACGGCAATACAGTTTAACCCAAAGGAAATGTCCGAGAATATGAAGGACTATGGGAGTTTTATCCCAGGCATCAGGCCCGGCGGGCGGACGTCCGAGTACCTCGAAAACGTCATGAGCAGAATAACCCTGGCAGGTGCGACATTCCTGGCAATAATTGCACTGCTCCCAATGATAACATCGAGGGGCTTTGAGATAAGTCGTTCTATTGCTGGATTTTATGGTGGTACAGGGCTCCTGATAGTGGTGGGCGTTGCGCTGGACATGCTCCAGAAGATAGAGGCCCATTTGCTTATGAGGCATTATAGTGGACTCCTTGGCGGTTCGGCGAGAATAAGGGGCAGGAGAGGATGAATGTAGTCTTTCTGGGTCCTCCAGGTGCCGGTAAGGGGACCCAGGCAGAGACGATAAGCGAAGAGAGGCACATGGAGCACATATCAACGGGTGACCTGCTCAGAGGGGCCGTTCAGGCGGGTACCGCTATTGGCATGAAGGCAAAGGAGTACATGGAAAAGGGCCTTCTTGTGCCCGACGAGTTGGTGGTAGATATTGTTGCCGAGTGTATGACGAAAGGCGACCACGCCTCGAACTTTCTTTTGGACGGGTTTCCCAGGAACCTTGTACAGGCGAAGGCACTGGACCAGACCCTGAAGCATCTGGGGAATAGACTTGATGTGGTATTATATTTTGCTGTATCCGAAGAGACTGCGGTGAAACGCCTTACGGGGAGATGGCTGTGTTCCTCCTGTGGAGCGAATTATCACGAGCTGTATCTGCCACCAAATAAGGCTGGTATCTGCGACAAATGTGGAAAACCGCTCGGACAGAGAGCCGATGATAATGTTAAGACCGTGAAGAAAAGACTCAAGGTATACCGTGAACAAACTGCCGGCCTCATCGATTATTATGAAAGAAGGGATGTTCTCAAGACCATTAATGCCGATCAGGGTGTAGACGATATACACGAAGAGATATGTGAGACCTTGAATTCGCTATCCGAGAGAAGTATATGATAGAGTGTAAAAGCGCCAGGCAAATAGAGAGAATAAGGGCAGCTGGAAGGATAGTTGCAGGGGCCTTGCACCTTGCAAAAGAGTTAGCCAAAGCAGGAGTTACTACGGAACTTTTGGACGAAGAGCTAGACAAATATGTTCGACTGCATCGTGGCAGGGCAATGTTTAAGGGCTACAGGGGCTATCCAAAGAGTATATGTGCCTCTATCAATGAGGAGGTGGTACACGGAATACCGGGTCCAAGGAGACTTTGTGAAGGAGATATTTTAAGTATAGATATCGGAGTGGAGTACAAGAAATATGTGGCCGATGCTGCTGTGACCATCCCTATTGGGCATATTTCCCCTGAGGCAGATAGCCTCTTAGTCGTGTGTGAAGAGGCCCTAAACCAGGCAATTAAAACGATAAGGTCTGGTATAAAGCTCTCCGCCCTTGCAGGCAGTATACAACGTTATGTGGAGGAGAATGGGTATTCTGTAATAAGGGACTATACGGGGCATGGAATCGGAAGGGATATGCACGAAGACCCCCAGGTACCTAATTATGTGAGTGATTCCTTGCTAGCCAGTGACGTGATACTCCTTGCGGGCACCACCCTGGCCATCGAACCCATGATATGTGAGGGTAGTGCCGAGACGGAGGTGCTGGATAACAGGTGGACAGTTGTGACAAAAGACCGCAAGCTCTCTGCACACTTTGAACACACTATTGTGGTTACTGATGCGGGCTGCGAGATCCTTACCGGGGAATAAAGAGGCGTGTATGGGTAAAGAGGAGCCTATAAGGGTAGAGGCGGTTGTAAAGGAGGCCCTTCCAAACGCTATGTTCAAGGTAGAGTTGCCAAACGGCCATCAGGTTCTGGCACATGTCTCTGGCAAGATGAGGATGCATTTCATACGAATTCTGCCAGGAGATAAAGTGACCATAGAGATGTCACCATACGACCTGGATAGAGGGAGAATAATCTACAGACAGGCATAACGCCTGGTATAGTAGGAATTTAGCCAGCTATGAAGGTAAGGTCTTCGGTAAAACGTATCTGTGAGAATTGCAAGATAATCAGGCGGAAGAATGTAGTCCGCGTTATCTGTACCAACCCAAGACACAAGCAACGTCAGGGTTAACAAAAGAGAGGAGTATTGATGCCAAGGATTGCGGGAGTAGATATACCTGCTGATAAACCCATCGTTATTTCACTTACCTATATGTACGGTATTGGAAGAACCCTATCTAGGAAGATACTAAAGGCCCTGAATATAGACGAAAATCTTCGTGCGAAGGACCTGCATGAGGACCAACTGAGCATCCTGGGCGCCTATATAGAAAAGAACCATGTTATCGAGGGTGCTCTCAGGCGTCATGACAGCCAGAATATAACCTTGCTGAGGGGTATAGGCTGCTACCGTGGCTTGCGACACAGGTTGGGCCTGCCCGTGAGGGGCCAGAGGACTAGCACCAATGCCCGTACAAGAAAGGGTAAAAGGAGGACTGTAGCAGGAAGAAAAGGGCCTGAAAAGGGTTAAGGGATGAATCTTTCCTTACAAAATACAGACTATAGTGTTGAGACACTCTCCAGTGTGTTAACGTCCTCTAGGGATTTTCTCAGGGCCCTCAGGTGGGAAGGCCCCGGCGGGGACATAAACCGAAGTGAGATGAAGAAATTTCAGGAAACAGTGGGTTTTTCCTCACATATCCTGCGTATGACCAGGGACACGTTTTGCCAAGACCTGGCGTACCTCGAGTGTTCATGTGGTAAATCCTATCTCACCTTTGCCCTGAACCGCATACTGAAGGAATTGTATGGTGTGGAACGTACCTTTGATGGGGTCGATGTCTCAAGGGCCCTTGTAGAGAAATGCCGTAGAATCGCTATGTCACTTGACTATGATAACATGAGTTTCACGGAGGGGCGGACGCTGGAGTTCTGTGCCCCGGGGGATAAGAAAATAGATATAGTCCTTGCGCTCCATGCATGCGACACCGCTACAGACGAGGCCATAGCCAAGGGCATACAGTTAGGTGCTAGATACATTATGGTGGTACCCTGCTGCCAAAATCAGCTCAGGGGCCAGATAAGGCCCACACAGCCGTTAAAGGGGCTTACAGACTTTGGCCCCCTGCTCTACCGTTTTGCAGACCTCCTGACCGAGGCCCTAAGGGCACAGGTCTTGAAGGGGGCTGGTTATGCCGTCGAAATCCACGAAATAGTTCCACCAACGGTAACGCCAAAGAACCTCGTTATTACGGCTAGAAGGCTAAGGTCTAGGAAGAAGAGGGGGATGGATGGTTATAGGAAACTATGTCGTCAGCTAGGCGTTCGTTCTATTTTAGAGGATTTTCTTCCTGAGCTTTTTCATGGAAAGGATGGTTAATGGCCAAGGCAGGTAGGAAGAAGATACGGCGCAACGTTAATAGAGCGGTAGCTCATATAAAGGCTACCTTTAATAACACCTACATTAATATAACAGACCTGAACGGAGAGACTATGTGCTGGGCCTCAGCTGGTACAGTGGGATTTAAGGGTTCCAGGAAGAGTACCCCCTTTGCTGCACAGAGGGCCGCCGAGAACGTGGCCGAAAAGGCCTTAAAGCAGGGGGTGTCGGAGCTTGACATAAAGGTCAAAGGGCCTGGTTCAGGCCGGGAATCTGCCATTACAGCGCTTCAGGTAGCAGGGCTTAGTGTAAAGTCCATAGAGGATGTTACGCCATTGCCACACAACGGCTGTCGCCCAAGAAAGAAGAGGAGGGTGTAGGAAAATATGGGCAAATATACTGGGCCATCCTGTAGGTTATGCAGACGGGAAGGGATAAAGTTGTACCTTAAGGGGAACCGTTGCTTTACCGTGAAGTGCCCTGTTACAAAGAGGAAGACCGTTCCCGGACAACACTTCTGGCGGAGTGGTAAAATGTCCAAATATGGACTGCAGTTCAGGGAGAAGCAGAAGCTCAAAAGATTCTACGGCGTACTGGAGAGACCCTTTAGAAGGTACTTCGAAATGGCTGAACGGCAAAAGGGTAACACAGGTGAGAACCTACTTCTACTACTGGAGAGGAGGCTAGACAATGTGCTCTACCTCCTCAGTTTTGCAGCATCCAGGAAGGAAGCAAAGCAGATAATAGGCCACGGCCATATTATGGTAAATGGTAAAAGGCTCGACATCCCTTCCTACCTTGTACAGGTAGGTGATGTCATTAAAGCAGTTGCTAGGCAGCGCAGCTTAGACATGACGAAGACTAATCTTCAGAGCTATGTTTCTCGCTATAATTCACAGTGGTTGGAGTTGGATAAGGACACTCCGCAAGCCAAGGTGCTGAGACTGCCTGTAAGAGAAGAAGTTTCCATTTCTATACAAGAGCAGTTGGTAGTCGAGCTCTGTTCAAAATAAGGGTGTGCAAAAAGGGTTAAAAAAAGCTTACCCTAAGGCCAAAATAAGCTTTTAGAGGGGAGGTGTATATGCGAATTCGGTGGAGGGGTTTTGAACTACCGACTCGCATCACGGTAGACCAGCAGACATTGACTAACACCTATGGGAAGTTCACCGCAGAACCTTTTGAGAGGGGGTATGGGATTACTATTGGTAACAGCCTCCGTAGGGTGTTGCTGTCGTCCCTGCAAGGCAGTGCCGTTACTTCCGTGAGGTTCAAGGGGGTCAGGCATGAGTTCACTTATATTCCTGGGGTGGTGGAAGATGTAACGGACATTATGCTCAATATCAAATCCATTATAGTAAAGCTTCAGGACGACCAACCAAGAAAGATTAGGATAGACGTCCATAAGAAGGGTGAAGTAAAGGCCAAAGATATTGTTACAGAAGGTGACGTCGAGATAGTTAATCCTGACCTTCATATAGCGACCCTTTCGGAGAACGTGGATTTTGAGGTGGAGATGGAGGTGAAAAAGGGACGTGGCTACGTAACGGCTGAAGAAAACGAGCCAGAGGAACCGGAGATAGGCCTAATTGCCCTGGATTCTGTGTTTTCTCCCGTGAGAAAGGTAAAGTACTATACAGAGGATACCAGGGTGGGCAGGAGAACTAATTACGATAGACTAATTATGGAAATATGGACCAACGGCATTGTCACGCCAGAGATGGCAATGGTGGAGGCCGCCAAGGTCCTTAGAAAGCACCTTAACCCCTTTGTGCAGTATTTTGACGTGGGGCGTGAGCTGCCACGTTTAGACGTAAGGCCCAGTCTGGAGACTGCCGAGCTGAAGGCCGAGGTGACAGACGAGCTTCAGGCAAAGCTGGATAAACTTGTCGTAGACCTCGACCTCTCTGTGCGCGCATCTAACTGCCTTGAGGCAGCAAACATAAGGACCATAGGGGAACTTGTGTCCCTTACAGAGGACGAGGTGTTGTCGATAAGAAATTTCGGAAAGACAACACTAAAAGAGGTCAAGAAAAAATTGGCGCAGCTAGGGTTAAGTTTTGGTATGCAGAAGAAAGAGAAGGTAAGCGTGCATGAGACACAGAGTTAGAGGAAGACACCTGAGCAGGACCCCGAGCCACAGACTCGCCTTGCGGCGTAATTTGGCTGCCAGCCTATTCACCTACGGTAGGATAATCACTACCATGCCCAAGGCGAAGGAGGTAAGGCCATTTGTAGAGAGGCTCATTACCCTTGCAAGAAAGGCCGTCTCCAAAAAAGAGACAGACAAACCCGCCTATGTCCATTATTACCGCATGATCTTATCAAGGCTCCAGAATAAGGAGCTGGTGCAGAAGCTGGTGGGTGAGGGCAAGTGGCGCCAAGAGGGTGGTATAGCCCAGAAATATTTGAGCAGAAATGGGGGTTATACCAGAATACTCCGCCTCTCAGGGAGCAGGTTAGGTGTGCTTACAGGTGGCAAAGTAGGCAAGATCCCTGAACTGGAATATAAGATGGAGGGCGTAGAGAGGAAACTCCGCCTGGTGGGAAACCGTTTGGGCGACAATGCAGACAGGGTGCTCTTTGAACTTGTTGAAGAGAAGGCTGTGGAGGCAGAAGTCAGCCCGAAACCCGAGGCACCTGAAAAGGTAGAGTCGAAGAAACCCGAACCCAAACAAAGAAGGGCCCAGGCCACAAAGACAGAAGAAACAAAGGCCGGGGAGAAAGAGGCTCAGGGCTCATCTGGCCAGCCTTCGGGTGCAGGCAATAAGGCCAAAGGAAAGAAGAAAATAACAGCGCAGAGAGAAGAAAAGGGATGAAGGACTGTGTATTCTGTAAGATTGCCAGTGGAGCGCTTCCAGCCGCTAAGCTTCTGGAAGACAAGAAGGCAGTATCTTTCCTGGATATAAACCCAGTAAACCACGGTCACATCCTGGTCATGCCGAAAAAACACTACGAGACTATAATGGATATCCCCGGAAAAGAGCTGGCGAAGGTGATGGAAATGGTACCGGCCCTCGCCAAAGCCGTTGCCGAGTTTACTAACGCAGATGGTCTGAATATCTTCCAAACTAATAAGCCTTGTGCCGGACAGACTGTTCCCCATGTACATTTTCATATAATCCCAAGACACAAGAGCGACGGATTCCACTTTGGGTGGAGGCAGGGCAGATATACCGAGGGTGAGGTAGATAGGCTGCAGTGGGGCATCCTTAAGGCCCTGGGGGTGTAGCCATAAGTGATCTTGTGAGGTTGGAGGTATGCCCAGGAATTTTAGCTGGCTCGTGCCCAACGAGATAGCAGGCATGGCATGGCCTGCCTCTACGGTAGGTGTTTTTGAATACCTCAAAGAGCAGGATATAGACGCAATAGTCTCCCTCACAGAGCAGCCCCTCCATAATGCCCTCATTGAGGAATTTGGTTTTGAGTATAAGCACGTGCCCATCGAGGACCTGACCGCACCTTCCATGGAGCAGATTAACGAGTTCGTAGAATTTGCCACCAGGATGAAGGAGGTGGGCAAGAAGATAGTGGTGCACTGCGGGGCGGGTGTAGGTAGGACGGGTACCATGCTTGCCTGCTACCTTGTGCACAGGGGCTACAACGCCGCAGATGCCATTAATGAGGTGCGCCGGAAGCGCCCGGGCTCTATCGAGACCGTTGAGCAGGAAGAGATTGTAATCAGATACGCAGAAAAGCTTGCCAAGTAAACGGTAGTGAGGTTTATATTCTTGTTTCCGTCTTCTTAAGCTCCATTTTGCTATATAGAATTAGAATCACGGAGAAAGTAGTAGGGTGCATCTTGGCGCAATGCGAGGGGCGATGTCTGTGGTGGGCGGAGCCTTCTCTACCGGGGGTTTTTAAATCCTTGTCCCCGTCTTTTTGAATTCCTTTTCGCTGTACAGGATTACGTAGTCTTCTAGACCCGTCTTCTCTTTGATTGCCTGTATTACCCGCTCGCACTCCTCGTCTGTGTAGCCGTGAATCATGGTAAACACGTTATACGGCCAGTCGGGGAACGTCGGCCTCTCATAGCAGTGGGTGACCTCTTGGAAGCCGGCCATTATTTTTCCCACCTCATCAACACGCTCTGGTGGGACCTTCCAGACGGTCATGGCGTTTGAGGTTATGCCTATCTTGCGGTGCGCTACAGAAGCAGCAAAGCGCCGTATCTTCTTTTCTTCTATAAGCCTTCCCAGCCGGTTAACAACCTCATCCTCGGAAAGCCCCAGGGTTTTTGCGATATCCCGGTAGGGTCTTTCGGTCAGTGGGATGCCGTCCTGGATATGCTTAATTAATTTTATGTCTGTTCCGTCGGCCATAATCCACCTTAAACAGTTAGAGACCTTTAAAAAAACCGCTTTTTTGTTACCCTTCCCTTGACGGGAATTGCTTCCTTTTCCCCCTCCCTTGATGGGAGGGGTCAGGGGAGGGTGATGTTCACCCCCACCTGCACCGGAGGCGCATCCGCCTCTGGCGTGACTAGCCCTCCCCCGTCGAGGGGGAGGGAACGGACAGGTTTAAAAACCTGTCCCTACGTAAATGATTCCCGCGTAGGGACAGACCTTTAGGTCTGTCCGCAGTAAGGTGCGTCGAGACGCACCCTACAGTTTAAAGATTTATCAGTCCCCCTGGTGTATGTTGAACCTTACCCCGATTTTGAACTTCTTTGTGGTTGGCAGGTTTCTCACCACCAGTCCGGTCTTGCCCTCGATTTCTTTTAGGTTTTTTTCCAGCTCCTCTTTGTTAGGTGCAGACATGGTGAACCAGACGTTGTAGGGTATATCTTTGTTTTTGCCCTTTCGGAGGTAATTGTGTGATACTTCGGTGTATTCATTTATCAGCTGCGATACCTCTTCTATTCGGTCCTCGGGGACGTTCATGGCCATGAGGCCGCCGGTGTTGCCCATGGCATGTGTGTCTATGATTGGCCCTAGTCTGCGGATTACCTTGCTCTCTACCATGGCCCTTATCCGTCTGAGCACCTCAGACTCTTCCAGGGAGAGTTCTTCTGCCAGGGTGAGGAATGGTCTGGGGGTGAGGGGGAAGTGGGACTGTATTTCCTGCAGTATCTTTTTGTCTATGTTATCTAGCTTCATTGGGTCGTTTTTCATTTTGAGGCAGCAGGTGTGGTGGGCGTATGTTTAGACCCCTTCGCTGAGCGCTTCCCTGAGCTCTTTCAAGAAAGGCTCTTTTACCAGGAACTCGTAAAGGTTACGTCCCTTTTCTGAGAGAATCCTTTCTGCACAGATTTCAAGGGCCTTTATTACTTGTTCTTCCGTAGCAAGTTCCACAAGTTGCAGGGCAAGACGGGGGTGTCTGCCCACCTTGCCGCCAAGAACGATGGAATATCCCCTTTTGTCGACCTTTATTGAGCCCGTGGGGCAGACCCTTGGGCAGAGACCACATCTTACACACTTTTCTTGGTCTATGATTACGGTCTTGTCTTCCTTCAGGGTTATTGCCCCCTCCCTGCATGCCTTGAGGCATTTCCTGCACAGTGTGCACTCACAGCTTGGGTCCACAGCAACGCTCTCCTGTGCAATGACGCCAAAGTCCTTTATCTGCGGCATGGAGCAACTGTTGGGGCAGCCGGCCACGGCCATCTTGAAGGCCATGTGGGGAAGTATCCTACCGGGAATCTTTTCGTAGAGTCTCTGATTGAAGGATAATTCGTCCAGCTTTCCCTTAATCTTTTTGGCCAGAGGTCTGGGTGCCTTTAGGAGGAAGGGGCAATTTACCTCTTCACCTTTGCATGACTTGGTGTTAAAGAGGATTGCCTTACCGTCCTTTGTTACATATTTCTCGTACTTTCTCAGGACGGATAATTTATCTTCTTGTTGTAGTGTTTGACTTGGATTCATGGTGGCAAAAACCTCATTTTAAGTCTATATGGTTATCATTGTCAATTACTAAATCCATGGGCAGCGACTACATATTTTGGAGGATTATGGGTGGGGTGAATTTTTGTATGAATAACCGGTAGCCTCGTAGGCTTGTGTAGAAACTGCGTTATGGCTGTCCTATTTTTCTTTTATGAAGTCATTCAGTTCCTTGGTGCTGCGTAGGGGTGCCGAACAGACCCCTTCTCGGCACACATAGGCCACGGGTTCTTCTGCAGGCTGGTATGTAACAGGACCTATCTCTAGAGGGTCTTTTTCGGGGTCCAGTACCTGAATGACCTTCCACGGCAAGAATATTTCCAGGCCTTTCTTATGTAGGGCCACAGTTCGCGGGTCCTTTTTGGGGCCTATGATGGTAATCTGGGTGGGGTGATTAATATGCTCTCTGACTGCCAGGGCATAGGTAGCTGCCTGTATAGAGTAATCTGGGTATATGTTAAGGAAGGCCTTTAGGGCCAGGCTTGAGAGTTTACGAAAGTCCTCTCTCCCTGTGAGGTAGGAGAGCTTGCCCAACACCCGTACGGCCTGGGAGTTTTCTATAAGGGGCCTTTCCCTAAAGGTTAGGTTTCCTACAAGGGCAATGTCTTCGGGGATGTCAAAGAAGCCTCCCTTGCGCTTATCCTCCAATTTATTTATTGCGCAGTTCACGATATCTACTGCCGTCTCGAGGTATTTCCTGTCCGTAGTGGTCTCGTAGGCAGAGACTAGGGCATCTGCCATACAGACCTGGTCAACCAGCAGTCCCCTTACCATCACTTCGCCGTTTGCAATGTAGTGGTACACTCCCGCGCCGGCTTGATAGGCCTTGTTTGTCAAGAAATTTAGGGCATTCAAGGCCCTATCTAAAGATGCCTTTTGGCCGAGGGCTTGGTAGGCACGGATGTATTGAGATATAACCAGACTGTTCCAGTTGGTGTAAAGGTGTATGTCAACCTTAGGTGGGCTCTCTTTTGTTCTGGCCTTGGCATCTAGCTTATAGTACTCTTCGTCTGCGTCCTGGCTCCCGTAGAAACCTCCTTCTGGGGAAGAGAGGTGAGAATCGATATATGAGATGATGCCTTCTGCGGTTTTTCTGTAGTCTTCCTTACCTGTAACCTGGTAGCCGAGCAGGTAGTCTTTAAGGAGTCCGGCGTTACCCTCCAGCATCTTCTCGTAATGGGGTTGGGACCAATCCGACCTGGTAGAGTAGCGGAAGAAGCCTTCTTCAACCTTGTCCCAGAGCTCACTTTTCATCATACTGTCCAGGCTTTTTACCGCTATATCTAAGAGCTCTTCATCATCCCTCATATAGTATTCAGTAAGCAGTAGCTCAATGACCTCTGGCTGAGGGAATTTGGGCTCGCCGCCAAAACCCCCGTGAACAGGGTCAAACATACCTTTTATAGAGCCTACTACCTGGATGGGTATCTCTTCTGTTAGTTTACCTTCTGGTTTCGGTTGCCTCTCTCTGTCCAGGCTTTTCTCCACCTTGGATCGGGCAATCTTGGCGTAGAGTTCTCCCTTACGGGTAGCATAGTACTTACTCACCTTCTCGGCGAGTTCTTTAAAATCTTTGGGATGCATATAGGTGCCACTGACGATTGTGTTACCTGTAGGTGTGAGGAAGGCGCTGGTGGGCCAGCCCCCCGCCAGGTAACGGCTCTGTATATGCGGGTGCTTATCGGCATCCACCCTTACCGGTATAAAATCTCGGTTGAGGAGCTTGATTACTTCTGGGTCTGACAATGTGGTTTCATCAAAGACGTGGCACCAGTGGCACCACACTGCGCTGATGCTAAGTAAGACAGGCTTATCCTCCTTCTGGGCCGCCTTGAAGGCATCATTGTCCCAGTGTCGCCAGTTAATAAGATGGGCCTGATTTGGCCTGGGGGAAAAGCGGTGCCCTGCCACTTTTGGGGTCTTTTCTTTAGTCACTTTTTGTGCCTAACATAATGTGGATATCTGGGTTACTAAGGCCAAGATAGCCCAATATACAGGCGATTGCAAGAATATTTGCCCGGTGCTGGGCGCACACTTGGGTACACAAGGATGTGTACTCAGGTGTACAGCCGTAACCGTTTGGTAAAGATAAACTTGTGTGTTATGCCACTACTTTTGTGCATTATAGGTAACACGCTCTAACTAGCGCCTGCCAGGTGACCATTTGTCCAGTTTTGCCCATGTTTTTAAGTGTTTTGTTTGCACCATGATAGATGCGCTAGAAAGTGAATAAGGATGCCAGCTGCCTTTCCCCAACGTGCAGTAGAAATGGTATGGCAATTGCGACATTTATTATGGTCTGGTTGGTTTAGGGGGCCAAATCCCTTAGGACAGTATTTTATAAGGGGCACAAACTGGAGAATATGATATGGCAGAAGTAAAGCAGAAAGGGGCCACAGGAAGCACATGGACATCCCGTAGGAGTTTCTTTACATATGCCGGGTGGACCTTATTTCTGGGCACGATGCTGGCCTTTACGGCCAAACTTCTGAGTTTTACGGGGTTTTTCTTTCCCAAAGTGCTGTTTGAGCCCTCAAAGAAATTCCCGGTGGGGTACCCGGCCGATTTCCCTGACCATAGTGTTATAACCCTGAAGGCCAGGAGGGTGTTTATTGTACGTGAGGGTAGCAATTTTAGCGCCATTTCTATGGTATGCCAACACCTGGGGTGTGCGGTGCACTGGACAGAGGAGAAGGGGATATTCGAGTGTCCGTGTCACGGGAGTAAATATTACAAGGATGGGGTGAACTTTGCTGGTCCAGCGCCTAGACCCTTGTTCCACTTTGATATGCACGTTGCTGATGATGGCAAGCTGATGGTGGACACAAGTGAGATAGTGGAGCGCGATACCGTGCTAACGATTTAGAAGGAGTAGGGTATGGTCCCCGACCTCAAGAAGATTATTGAGTTTATTACAGACAATGAGATTTGGAAGTCCATATTCCGCCACGGATACGAGGACACCTCTAGAAACCGTGTGCTCCAGGTAGTAGGCAATGTGTGGATGCACATCCATCCGCCTACGATAAGAAAAGGTAGCATAAAGATAAGCTATACCTTCTGTCTAGGTGGTTTGACCTTCTTTATCTTTTTGTTCGAAACCCTGACGGGCATACTGTTAATGTTTTACTATACACCGGACGTGAACCGTGCCTATGCCGACATGATTGACCTGAGCAATAATGCTGCGCCCTTTGGCAGGCTTTTGAGGAACACCCACCGTTGGGCGGGTCACGCCATGGTGATAACGGTATGCTTCCACATGTTAAGGGTGTTCCTGACGAGCTCTTATAAAGCCCCGAGGCAGTTTAATTGGGTAGTTGGGGTAGTTCTTCTGGTACTTACATTGCTCTTGAGTTTTACCGGCTATCTACTGCCCTGGGACCAGTTGGGGTATTGGGCTATAACGGTTGGGACAAATATGGCAGGGGCTACGCCATTTGTTGGCTACCAAGGGCCATTTGCTGATTTATTTGGCTTTACCATAGATAATGATATACGTTTTGGGCTTTTGGGGGGGACATCCATCCAGGCGCCTGCGCTTCTTCGTGCCTATGTGTGGCATTGTATAGCCCTTCCTAGTTTGGCAGGGGGGTTAATGATACTGCATTTTTGGCGTGTGAGGAAGGACGGATTCTCAGGACAGCTGTAGGAACGGAGGAAGGGGAGAAAAAAAATGTCCAGTGCAGAGGCTGTTGTCAAGGAAGCAGAGCCGAAAAAGAAGCCTGCGCCGGAGAAGGTGCATACCTGGCCAAATCTAGTGGCCAAGGAATTCCTGTGCGCCTTGCTTTTCCTGGTGATTATCTTTTTTTACAGTTATTACGTAGACGCGCCGTTGAGAGAACTGGCCAATCCCGGAGAGCCTGAGAACCCCGCAAAGGCCCCCTGGTACTTCCTGGGCCTCCAGGAGGAGTTGGTTTATTTTGACCCCTGGTATGCTGGGGTGGTTCTGCCTACGCTTATAATTGTCGGTCTGATGATTATACCGTACATAGACATTAATCCCAAAGGTAGCGGCTACTATACATTCTCTGAGAGGAAATTTGCGGTAACTATATTTGTTTTTGGGTTTGTGCTCTGGTACGTCTTGATTCTTATTGGTGTTTATTGCAGGGGCCCCTTCTGGGCCTGGTTCTGGCCGTGGGAGGAGTGGACCCTGGACTTCCCTACGCCAGCGCCCCTGTGGAGTCCCCACTGGATTTTCGGGTCGTTAATACTTTTGGTGTATTTTGGCGTTGGGATGGTCTGGCCTGCTCGTAAGTGGAAAAATTTCTACCAGCAGCTGGGCCTCGTAAGGTACAGCATCACCATGCTTCTTCTATTGCTTATGATAGGGACTATCCTAAAGATGGGTCTGAGGCTGGGCTTTAGTATAAAGTACATTCTTGCAACACCTTGGATTAATATCTAGCGTGAGAGCAGAGGGTTAAATGAAGCGAAAATTATTTCTATTGTTCAGTATCCTTTTTCTTTGGTCTTCATACCTCTGGCTAAAGGAGGAGATTAGCCCTGCATGGATGGAGTACCAGAGGGTCTACTATAACCAGCAACTGGAGCTGGTCAAGAAGCAGCTTGAAAACACTACTGATGAGAAGGAGAGGACGGAATTAGAGGAGAAAATTGTTAAATTTAGTAACCCAAAGTACGAAATAAAGCAGATATTGCTTAAAGGCACCGCTACCTGGGCACAGCAGCGAAACGGTGACAAGGTAGATAGGTGTATGACCTGTCATATAGACGAGAGGAAGCTCAGTAAGTCACACCGTATAGTAAAGGATTTCCCGTTTGACGTTTACGGATGTACGGTGTGTCATAAGGGAGAGGGAAGGGCACTGACAGAGGAGACAGCTCACCACGGCATGCTCCCCTACAGGCGACAGATGCAGCAGAGATTGGTAAGCTCGGATGAGGTCTTTGCATTGTGGCTTGAATTTACCGAGCTCTCGCCAGAGGAAACTGACCCCAATCTCACCCCTGTTTGGGGGAACTTCAGACATCTGACCGTAACGGGCGAACACGCAATATTCACAGGTAGCAAGAAGTGTTTGCGCTGCCATGCAGGACTTACTTCTCCCCACGTAGAGCGCTGGAAGCGAACAAAGTTTACGAGTTTCGAGAGGGTGAGAAAAGCACCTGATTTCGTTGAAGGTGATGAGAAGTACAGGAAGCAGTGTTACAAGTGTCACACCACAGGGTATAACCCAAAGACCGGAGGGTATGAAGAGACTAGTGTGACCTGTGAGGCATGTCATGGCCCAGGAGAGCTCTATAGCTACTTTATGGACATTGGCAAGGCACAGGAAGGGCAGAAGATTGCCCGTGTTAACAGCCCCTACAATGTGTGCTTTGATTGTCACATAAGTCGGCGACACGAGATGAGACCAAAGTACTTCAAAGACCGGGATATGTCTGAAGATTGGTGGTTTACCGAATATTCTAAGCTCTTAATAGAGTCGGAAAATATTGCACCTTCCGAGGCTTGGCTGAGGAAGTAACATGCAGATTGATGGAAGTTTAAAAGGAGAGGTATTTATGAAATTTATAAGACCTTTTGGAGCATTATTAGTTTTATCCCTACTCCTTGGGCTACCAGGCGGAGGCCTAATGGCATCGGAGGGAGCGTCAGGGGAGGAGACCAAGGCCGCCGGGTCTGCCTCTTATGCAGCACCTACACAGCCCTCACAGGCCGGAGAGGAGCCTGGGGAGCTATATCCGACCGAGTTGGAGAAAAAGTGGTATGAGGAGCCTGTCGGTCTCGAGAAGGGCAGCGGGCCGTGGATGGATCTTTATAAGCCTCCGGCCATGCACATGTATTGGTTTCCCAGAAGGCACTACGTAAGGCCCGATGGCACATATTACGACCAGCTCTTGGAGAAGTATAAGGCAAATGAGTGTGTTAAGTGTCACGAGGAGGTAAGCCCTGGTATTGTCAATGACTGGAGGAAATCCACCCATGCCAATCCCAAGAAGAACGACTACTTTGCCACTAAGACCAGAGATATAGAGAAGCGATTGAATGAAGAGCTGAAGGAGGTGGACTGTAGTTGGTGTCATGGGAAGGACCATAAAGAACTCAAGATGCCTACCTCCCGCACCTGTGGTGATTGTCACGTTCAGCAGTTTAACGAGTTTCTAACCGAAAAGGGATTTGGCAGGCCAAACCATACGGATACTACGGGGGCCAACGTCATAGTCCCCTGGTATCCAGAGCTGTACAGGATGGGTATCGGCCAGATGCAGTTTGGCTGCGACTACTGTCACGCCACCTCGGATAAGTGTGATATTTGCCACACCAGGCACGCCTTCCGCGCATCCGAGGGGAGGAGACCTGAGGCCTGTATGAGCTGTCACATGGGCTACGACCACCCTGATGCTGAGTCCTACGGCGAGTCCAAGATGGGCTACATCTATCACATGGAAGGACATGACTGGGACTTTAACAAGCCCCTCTCAGAGGTGGTTCCTGGCAAGGATTATCGTAGCCCCACCTGCCAGTTCTGCCACATGTATTCTGTTGACGGGAAATACACCCATAACGTCGTATCCAAGGGTATCTGGCGTATGGGCACTGTGCCACCCAAAGGTATGGAGTTCAAGTCGTCACTTAAGGACTATCCCTATGGGATAAAGCTCCCACCCCTGGACTACAAGCTGGACATATATGGCCCAGAGAGCAAGAAAAAGAGGGAGAAGTGGATAGAGGTATGCTCTAACTGCCATAGCCCTCGTTGGGCGAGGCTATATCTGGAAAACCTGGATGACGTTATGTTCCAGGTTTGGACCTTGCAGGACAGGGCGCAAAAGGTCATTGAAGACGTGATTGCCGCTGGCGCCCTTGACCCAGGTCCAGAGGACAGGGCCATATTCCCGCTGGGCGATGTGCTTGCGGACGCCCTCGGCCCAGGGTTGCTTGGCGAACCGGTCTACAACGCCGTTAAACAGACAGGCGGTAAGCTCCCCGTGCTGGGGCCTATCCTGGGTGTCTATGGTGTGTTCTATCCCGGAAAGTACAACCCCTCCAAGATAGAGAGGTGGTACACCGACATGTGGTTCGGTGATAAGGCGTTTGTATACAAAGGAACCGCCCACGTGCAGCAGGACATCTCCTGGTGGTATGGTTCTTCTAAGGTCTTCGAGAAACTGGCGTATATTGAGAGTGAGGCACGCCACCTAATGAGGGCCAAGGACACCGACCGTCTCCTCAAGGAGAAGGGTAGGTTCAAGAGCATGCCTTCACTGGGTCTTATCATGGTCGGCCTTGCCGGCGTGGTATTTGGTGCTGGTGTCATCATGAGGAGGAAGAAGCAGCAGTAAGAAGGTCGCCGTTTGTAGACCAAGCTGAATGAATAAAAAAGCCCCAGGCATACCTGCCTGGGGCTTTTTTATTGTGCCCGACTGGCATCTTACCACCCAGAAACCACTTATCTCTTACAGTATTGCTTTAACCTTAGCATCTATGATAGGATGCCAGAATCGTGGAAAAGGTAGGGACAGTACAGGTATATACAGGCGACGGGAAGGGGAAGACCACGGCCGCTATGGGCCAGGCCATACGCGCCTTGGGACACGGGCACAGGGTACTGGTGGTCCAGTTTCTCAAGGGAAGGCCAAGCGGCGAGGTGAAGGTGTTGGAGGGTATGGAGAACGTTACCATTGAGCGTTTCGGCTCATCTCGCTTTGTATGCGGTAACCCCACCCCAGAGGACATAGAGCTGGCGAAGAAGGGCTTCGAGAAGGCGAGAGAAGCCGTGCTCTCCGGTGGGTACGACCTGGTAATCCTTGACGAGATAAATTTACTCATTGATTACAATATGCTGGACGTTAGGCAGGTAGTGGAACTTATAAGGGAGAGGCCGAAGGGGGTGGAGCTTATTTTAACGGGGCGCAATGCCCATCCACAGGTGGTTGAGGCGGCAGACCTTGTGAGCGAGATAAGGGCCGTAAAGCATTACTATAAAAAGGGCGTTGGGGCGAGGCCTGGGGTTGAGTACTGATAGAGAGATAGAGAAGACTGCCTCTATCATAAAAGGGTCGCAGGCCATAGTGTCGCTGACCGGGGCGGGTATCAGCACCTCGGCGGGCGTACCCGACTTTCGTAGCCCCGACGAGGGCCTGTGGCAGAAAGACCCCTCTAAGATGTGGCTCTTTACCGACGCGGGTTTTTCCAGTGACCCCAAGGGTTTTTACGAGTTTGGCAAGAAACTCCTTCCAAGATTTCAGGGTGCGAAACCTACCTTGACACACCGTTTCCTCTCGTGGCTTGAGGGAGAGGGCAAACTAAAATGTGTAGTTACTCAAAATATAGACGGACTTCACCAGAAAGCGGGGTCAAAGAATGTGGTAGAGGTGCACGGTGGCTTGAGTACCGGAAGGTGTACCAATAATATGTGCGCAAAGGAGTTTACCCTGGAGGAGCTAGTAGAAAGAATAGAAGAGGAACTTCCACCTCAATGTCCTGACTGCCATGCGCTGATTAGGCCCAATATAGTCCTCTTTGGAGAGGCGCTTCCTGAAAGGTCGTATCAGAGGGCCCTTGAATTCCTAAAGCACTGCGACCTTCTTCTTGTTATGGGCTCTTCCTTAGTAGTTTATCCTGTGGCGGATATGCCTGGAATAGCGCTAGAAAATAGGGCCAAGCTCATCATAATAAACCTCCAACCTACGCAATACGACGCCCGTGCGGATGTCCTCATCCGCTCACCCCTGGACGTGGCCACTGAGAAGCTCGTAGAGGTATTAAGGATAACTTTATAGGGGTGCTTGCAGGGCGGTATGTAACGGCCTTGAAGTTTTACGCCGAATATAATAATATTCATTTTAAGGACTTTAGTTTTAGGACACCCTTGTGAGGAGACTATATCCATGGTTGATGTAAAGATATACACTACCCCTACATGCCCCTACTGCATGAAGGCCAAGGAGTATTTCAAGAAGAGAGGGGTTAAGTGCACGGAATACAACGTGGCTCAAGACAGGGAGGCCCTGCAGGAGATGATAAAACTTAGTGGTGGTAGAAGCGTTCCTGTCATAGCAGCAGGCGATGAGGTGATGATAGGTTTTGACCAGGAAAGACTTGACAAAATACTTGGAGAAGAAAAGAAAGGTTAGGTGTACACCTTAATCTATGAACCCGGAACACGAACTGCTGATAATCGGATGCGGCCCTGCTGCGATAACAGCGGCAATTTATGCCGCCCGTAAGAGGATTGATGTTCAGATAGTGAGTGCAGATATTGGTGGGCAGGTTGCCACCACTTTTGGGATTGAGAACTATCCAGGTTTCCAATATATAACTGGCCCTGAGCTTGTGGAAAAGCTAAAGGAGCAGATGAACCCGTTTGATATAGAGCAGCATATCGGAGAAGAGGTCACAAAGCTTTCCAGGATAGATGGTAATTTTGTGGCTGTCACCAAGTCTGGAAAGGAGCTCTCTGCTCAATCTGCTGTAATAGCAAGCGGTGCACACCCTCGGGAGTTGGGTGTTCCTGGTGAGGAACGATATCGTGGCAAGGGGGTTAGCTATTGTGCTACTTGTGATGCGCCCCTCTTTGCGGATGCAACTGTAGCGGTGGTCGGTGGTGGCAATTCTGCGCTTTCTGCTGCGTTTGAACTCTCAAGGATTGCCAGCAAGGTATATCTTATCTCCCGCAGGCAATGGAGGGCAAATGAGGCCCCATTGATAGAGGGCGTGAAGGCATCTGCTAATATAGAGCCCATAATAGGTTACGTGGTTGAACAGATAGTAGGAGAGGAGATGGTCAAGGGGGTTACCATAAAGCCTCGGGAGGGCAACGGCAGAAAGAGCCTGACAATAGACGGCATGTTTATTGAAATTGGTTTGAATCCAAACTCAGATTTTGCTAAAGGGCTTGTGGCGATTAACGAGTTTGGAGAAATAATAGTGGACTGCGACACCTCCACTGGGGTCCCAGGTCTCTTTGCTGCTGGTGATGTTACAAACGTTAAGGATAAACAGATTGTTATTGCCGCTGGCCAAGGTGCTCTGGCAGCCATGGGTGTGTTTGAGTATTTGCTAAGAAGACGTTAAATAGTCCTGCCGCAGACGTTGCAGCATATTAATGTTATGAAACTTCTGAAGAAGTAATAATGTAGGGACAGGGTCTTTAGACCTGTCCATAAGCAGATAGACCTGAAGGTCTGTCCCCACGAAGACTTGCTCTCCCCTCCCGTCAAGGGAGGGGAAACAGGAGGCAAACCCATCGAGAGAGGAAAAAACACTGGTAGAAGCCCCTGAAAAAGTGTATGCCACTGCGCTGTCCCATTAAGGCATGGGGCACAAACCTTTAATTCCAGAAATTGTATCCTTATGAGATGTTACTACTTACATGTCATTCCGCACTAGATGCGGAATGACGCTGCGTTTTCTGACTTGTGCAGAGGTCTCTGGTAGACAACGACCTTTATGGTCGTTGATTTTCAACGAAGTAAACTTCGTTGTCTACCTGCTGCGTAAGTCATTCTGAGCGAAGCGAAGTCATGCCATAGGCAGATTCACCTCTGGCGAAAATCTCTAAAACACAAATTCTTTTCGCCTTAGCGGATTTCACTCCTTCAGAATGATCCGCATGAGGCGCATGCGGGGTTTCTCAGAGGTTTCATTATCTCCTTTTGGTTTTTTTCCTATTGTGAAGGAACTTTTTTGTGATGAAGATGCGGGATACTCATTCGCTTGAATTAAGGGACATAGTGCTGGGAGAAAAGATGGAGGAGTCCAGGATGTCCTCCATTCTCAGAGGCTGTGGATTTCAAGATACGAGACTTGCCCACAGGAATCTGAGGGCCCTCGCCGGAAACCGGCCACAGGGCGAACTCTTCCTGGAAATATTGCCTGTCTTTATGGACGCGTTGAGGGATTGCCCGGACCCTGATGCGGCCCTAAACAATATGGAGAGATTTAGTGAGGCCTGCTACAGCAGGATGAACCTGTATTCCTACCTGAGGCAAAATCCCTTGTCCATTTATATACTGGTAGGCCTGTTCGGTTCCAGTCAGTCATTTTCTAATACCCTGATTCGTAACCCGGAATACTTTTATTGGCTCTCGGGCCTCGATGAGAAAAAGAGGTTCAAGGGCAAGGACGAGCTGAGGAAGGAATTATTTTCTGAGTTGGAGACGCTTCGGTCGTTTGATAGAAGGCTCAACACCCTACGAAGGTTTAAGCGGAGAGAGCTACTGCGAATAGGCCACCTTGATTTGGTGCTTGGTGTCTCACTTGTCTCTGTTACGAGGGCAATTTCAGACCTTGCAGAGGTAGAGCTACAGGCGGCCCTACGGGTTGCCCATGAGGAATTGAGGCAGAGGTATGGGATAGAGGAAAAAGACCCTGAGAAGATAGGTTTTATAGTCGTTGCCCTGGGTAAGCTGGGGGGTGAGGAGCTAAACTACAGCTCTGACATCGATATAATCTTTGTGTATACCCCTGAGGGCCTGGGGCTGAAGGAAGCAGTCCCCACGGAATATTATCACAAGCTGGCAGAGCAGGTGGTATATTCACTAAGGACGAATACCAGCGAGGGTTACGTTTTCAGGGTCGATACCCGCCTTAGGCCGGAGGGGCGCTTTGGTCCCTTGGTAAGGTCACTTAATGCCTACTACAATTACTACCAGACCTCTGGCAGCACCTGGGAGAGGCAGGCTTTGATAAAGGCCAGGCCTGTGGCAGGGGATTTGAGCCTGGGTAAGGCATTTATAGAGAGTATCACGCCCTTTGTGTATCAGAGATTCTTGAGGCTGGCTGAGATAAACGAGATAAAGGGGTTGAAGAGAAGGATGGAGGAGATGGTTGAGAAAAAGGGTGAGGCACACCTGGAGGTAAAATCGGGGTATGGGGGCATTAGAGATGTGGAATTTACGGTACAGTTCCTGCAGCTATTCCATGGGGGGCAGCATCCAGAGGTTAGGCATCACAACACCCTCCACTCCCTGGAGCTATTGGAGAAGGCAAGATGTCTTGAGTCCTACGAAAGGAAATCCCTGGAGGAGAGTTATGTATTTCTTAGGACGCTGGAGCATCGTCTCCAGACCATGCATGAGCTGAAGGTCCACAAGTTCTCTCCTGATATCGAAGAGCAGCGGAAACTTGCATTGAGGATGGGGTTTCGTGACACAAGATTGGCCGCGGCGCAGACAAGATTTCAGAAAGAACTGAGTAAGCATACAAAGAGGGCGAACCGTATACTCAACGACCTGTTCCACAATCTCTTCGGCAGGGAGGACGAGAGGTCTGCGCCAGAGGTGAACCTGATTCTGGACCCTGAGCATACAGACGAGCAGATGGAGAGTATGCTTACAAGATACAATTTTAAAGACCTGTCCAAGGCCCACCGCAACATAGACCTGCTTTCCAGGGAAACCCCTCCTCTTCATGATTCTCCCAGGACAAGGGCCTTCTTTGCCAGCATAGCATCCTCTCTCCTATCCATGCTTCGACAGGCTCCAGACCCTGATATGGCACTAAACAATTTGGAGCGTTGTACGGCCTCACTTGGCGCTAAGACCATCTTCTTCCAGATGCTTTCAGAAAATCCACAGGCCCTGGAGGTGTTTGTCGACCTGTGTGCGTGGAGTCAATTCCTGTCGGATATACTTATAAAGAATCCAGGCATGCTTGACCAGCTCATTGATTCCCTGATTATTGGTGAACACAAGGATACATGGCAGATGGTCAGCGAGCTCTCTTCCCTGATGGTGAACGCCCCGGATAAATTACGTTGCCTTCACGGGTACAAGAACCAGGAAATCCTGCGCATCGGGGTCAGGGATATACTGGGTAAGGCCGATATACGCACCACTATGGAAGACCTTTCAGGGCTAGCAGAGGCCATTCTCGTAAACGCCTTTCGCATGTGCTCGGATGGAGTTGAGTGGGAGGGTGGCGCCCCTTCCTTTGGTGTCCTTGCCATGGGCAAACTGGGTGGCAGGGAGATGAGTTACAGTTCAGACCTTGACGTGGTCTTTGTTTATAGGGAGGCAGAAAGGTCAAGGGTTGGGGTGTCGAACCAGCTTGCCGAGGTCTCGCACAGGTTGATGAAGGTCTTGGGAGAAATGACCGAATGGGGGACGCTGTACAGGATAGATACCAGACTTAGGCCGGAGGGCAGGGGCGGGATATTGGTAACGTCTCTGGAAAATTTTAGAAAGTATTACAGCAGTGAAGCGAAGCTGTGGGAGAAACAGGCCCTTACAAAGGCCAGGTGGATGGCGGGTGACGAGGGGCTTGGAAGGGAGATAATGGAGGCAGTGGAAGACTGTCTCTATACCAGAGAGTGGCGGCCGGAGATGATCAAGGATATAGGTGAGATGAGGGAGCGCATGGAGCAGTCCACCACAGGAAAAGATATTAAGAGAGGGTTTGGTGGGATTGTTGATATAGAGTTTGTTGTGCAACTTCTTCAACTTAAATACGGTAGAGATTATCCTAACATACGTGCCACAAACACCTTGAAGGCACTCCACAACATATATAACTCTCATCTCATGGAGGAGAGGCATTATAGGCCCCTTGTATCTGCATACGAATTCCTCAGGAGAGTGGAGAGCCGTCTGCGCATAGTACATGACATTACCCAAGACAAACTGCCTGAGTCACATGAGGCCTTAAGTAAGCTGGCCAAGAGATTGGGCTACTCCCCAGATGAATCCCCTCCACCAGCAGAGAGGCTCCTTAGAGATAATGAGGCCCACACCACCCTTACCCGCAGGATTTTTAGGGAGATACTGGTTAAAGAGGGTGGTGCTACTGCTTGAGGCCGGAGGTTAATTCCTCAATTGGTACGACCCCAGCCAGGACCATGGCCATCAATATACCCCATATGATAAATGCCGGTAGTATCGGGGCTGCTATGGCCCTGGTACTTGATAGGCTATGGACTAGCTTTCCTCCCAGCATTATAAGCACCAGAGTGTAGATGGTGGAAACGTACTGCCCCACCGACGGTATTATGGTTAAGAGGTTGGCTATAGAGCTGTATGCAAATATCCTGAAGGTGGCCTCGTAGCCGCCCGCGCCCTTCAGCAACTTGAATGAGCCGTGAAGAATAAGGGACCCTATAAGGAGACCAAATACCCAGAGGGCACCGAGCACAGGGGCCTTCTTTAGTGCGTCAGTTATTGACTCACCCTCAGATTCCTGTCCAGTGGGATAGGGAAGCCCAGAAGCAACAAGGACCAGATTATAACTGAGAACTATGAAAAAGATGGCCAGAGAGAAGAGAAGTGGCTGGACATAACCGCCTGTTACCGGCATGTCCTTGAAAAAACTGTGCGGTCTTAATGCCACCCCCCTGCCGGTCTTAACGAGTCCTTCTATGAAACCATAGAGGCCTTCTTGCCTTTCGTCAGACATGACTAGCCCTCTCCTACACCCTTCATCAAATCTGCAACCGCCTGCCTTAGCCTGTCTACGGACTCGACAGATTCCTCCTTGGTCATCTTATCTACCCTGGGGAACTCAATTGGTTTACCGAACCTCACCCTTATCTCACGATTTGCCGGATGAGGGAGCCACTCACCCTTGGGCAGGAAGTTACGGCTACCGATTATGCACATCGGTACCACCTTTCTTCCCGCCTTCAGCACGATAACAGAGGTGCCCCGCTTAAAGGGTCCAAGCCTGCCGTTCGGGCTCCTCGTACCCTCAGGAAAGACCAGGAGAGATTTTCCTCCCCTGGCCTTCTTGACCGCCTTAATCAGTGTTGCGTAAGACCTTCGTTCCTCATCGCGCGGCAGGGAAATGTGTTCCGCAGTTACCATGTAACTACCCACCACGGGGACATTGAAGACCTCCTCCCTGGAGATAAAACAGAAGTTTTGTGGAATGAAACCAAAGGCGACGTATATGTCGAAAAAGCTCTGGTGGTTGCTTACGAATATAACCGGCTCACCCTTGGGTATATTTTCTATCCCTTTCACCACCGCATGTATGCCCAGTCCCGTTGCAGTCAGCCGTGCTCCCAGTCTGCAGAAGGTGTTATATATGTGCTCCTTACGCCTGCTCCCTATAGAGGTAAGGGCTGCAAAGAAGTAGCCGATGAGCCAGATACCGGCAACAATAATCCATGCGTACACAAGGTAAATTAGCCTGAAGGGCTTGCTTCGTAGTATGTTTGCAGACATTTTGGCAATTCCTCTAGCGAATATATCACCCGCAACAATGTCTGTCAAACGAATCTAAATCTATTATGTGGAATACTGGGAATGAGTTATGCCCCTACACGGTAGTTGCCTGATTCATCAGGCATTCGCCCCATAAATGGGGCAACTACAAAAACATACTTTCGTGTTTTGGGGCTTTTATGTAAGGGGTAGGTCAAGGCCATCCCGTGTCAAGAAGTCTTCTTAGTTACCTCACCATAGCGAGCTTGCACTTCTCCAGAAAAATGATAAGCTGTTGATGTTGCTGGCGAAAGGAGAGACGATGAAGAAGACCTTACTCGTGTTGGCACTAATCTCAATAGCTTTGCTTTTTAGTGGGGCAAAGAAGAAAGAATACTATGTAGGTGTCACGCTTCTGACCAGGGACGTGTTCTATCAGCAGCTTGAGGAAGGGCTTAAGGAGGAGGCCAAGGCCAGCGGCGTCACGCTGAGAATCCAATCCGCCGAGAAGGACCTTAACACACAGACCTCGCAGATAGAGAACTTTATTACGCAGAGGGTGGATGCGCTGGTAATCTGCCCGGTGGATTCCATAGGCGTTGGTGCCGCTATAGAAAGGGCAAACAAGAGGGGTATTCCGGTCTTCACCGCCGATATACGCTCAGAAGAGGGCAAGGTGGTTTGTCATATAGCCTCCGACAATCACCAGGGCGGTGCACTGGCGGGTGAGTACCTGGCCAAGATGTTAGGGGGTCAGGGTGAGGTGGCCATAATAGACCACCCCGAGGTGGCATCGGTCCAGGAGAGGGTAAGGGGCTTCAAGGACGCAGTTAAAAACCATCCCGAAATGAAGATAGTTGACCAGCCATCGGCCCAGGGGGATAGGGACAGGGCCATGGTGGTGATGCAAAATATGTTACTATCTCATCCTGATGTGAAGGGGATATTTGCGGTAAATGATAACTGCGCCCTGGGCGCACTGGCAGCGCTTGAAGCTGCAGGACGGCAGGACATTGTTATAGTGGGTTTTGACGCCACACCAGAGGCGCAGCAGGCCATAAAAAAGGGCGGTGCCCTTAAGGCAGACGTGATACAGTATCCAATCGCTATAGGTAAAACTACTATACAGACCATAATGAGACATCTCGATGGACAGAAAGTGCCCTTAGAGATACCCATAGACACGGGTATAGTAGACAAAGAGAGCTTAGAAAAGGTAGCGAGTCCTGTCCATGCCGCAGCCACAAGCAAATAGACTCCTCCTCAAGGGGATAAATAAGCAGTACCCCGGCGTCCGGGCCCTCGTTGATGTAGACTTTGAGGTGGCCCTGGGAGAGGTCCACGCCCTGGTGGGCGTAAACGGTGCAGGGAAGTCAACCCTGATAAAGATACTCTCCGGCGCGACCAGGATGGACAAGGGCCAAATTTCCCTCAACGGCAAGAGGCTCCACATTACATCGCCCCACAAGGCCATCGACCTGGGCATAAGCGTCATCTACCAGGAGTTCAATCTTGTGCCTGAGTTGAGCGTTGCCGAGAATGTCTTCCTGGGCAGGGAGCCACGGTCAGCTATGGGCTTTGTGGACTATAAGAATATGTATAAAGAGGTGGACAGACTGCTCAAGACCCTTGGGTCTCTTGTTAAGGCCAGGAGCAGGGTGGCAAGTCTGGGGGTTGCACAGCAGCAGTTGGTGGAGATAGCAAAGGCGCTGGCCGTAAAGGCCAAGATAATCGCCATGGACGAGCCGACCGCAACCCTGAGCCTTCAGGAGACAGAACGCCTCTTTTCCATCGTCCGCCATTTAAAGGAAGAAGGCAAGGGCATCATCTTCATCTCCCACAGGATGGAGGAAATCTTCCAGATTGCGGACAGAGTGACCGTGCTCAGGGATGGTAAGCTGGTGGCCACCAAGAGGCTAGACGAAATCAGCAGGGATGAACTTGTAGAGATGATACTGGGCAAGACGCTCAAGAAATATCACTCCGTGAGGGAGGCCGTTCCCAAGGGAGAGGTCCTCAGGGTCGAGGGCCTCACGAGGAGGGGTGTTTTGGATGACATACACTTCTCGGTGAGGGAGGGAGAAATCTTGGGCATTGCTGGCCTTGTGGGGGCCGGGAAGACGGAGCTCGCCAGGGCAGTTGTGGGACTTGACCACGTAGACGGTGGAAGGGTCTTGCTCAATGGCGAGCACAGGCGTTTCCGCTCCCCATTGGAGGCCATAAGGGCTGGTGTGGTGCTTGTGCCAGAGGACAGGAAAAACCTGGGGCTCATCCTGGGCCTGCCCGTTAGAGACAACATAAGCCTGCCCAATCTCCTAAATTTTTCCAGAGGCGGTTTTATAAACAAGAGAAAGGAACTCAGCGCCGTTGGAGACATGATTACCAGCCTGACGGTAATAACCCCTAGTGAGAGACAGTTGGTCAAGAACCTCAGCGGGGGGAATCAGCAGAAGGTGGTCCTGGCAAAGTGGCTGCTCAGGGGTGCAAGGGTCTTCATCTTTGATGAGCCTACCAGGGGTATAGATGTAGGGGCAAAGGTGGAGATTTATCAGCTTATCAGCAACCTTGTCAAGAAAGGTGTCGCTGTAATAGTAATATCCTCAGAGTTTGAGGAAATCCTCGAACTCAGCGACAGGATAATGGTCATGCATGCAGGGCGGGTGGTGGGTGAGCTTACTAAGGCAGAGGCCACTGCGGATAAAATCCTGTTTATGGCAATGGGTGGCACCCACCTAAATAGCGACACACCAGTTCCCACTGGTCCAACCACCGAGAGCCGGTAGGAAGAGTGGGCGGGCAACCCGGTATGAAGACAACGACACTCTCCAAGGTAAAGACTGTGGTGCTGGACTATGCCATACTCATTGCCCTGGCGGTGATGTCCATATACTATGCGATAGACGCCAGGGGCTTCCCCACCCTGGAGAATCTGACCAACATCCTCAACCAGAATTCCGTCTACATCATACTCGCCATAGGTCAGACCCTGGTGATTCTCACGGCTGGGATTGACCTCTCTGTTGGCTCCATCCTTGCCCTCAGCGCAGTTGTGTGTGCGGACGTTTCAAAACACACGGATGCGTTCTCATATGGGTTAATACCTATAACAAGCCTGGTGGCCATAGGGCTTGGTGGATTAATCGGGGCGTTTAACGGGACAATGGTAACGGTCTTCAGGATACCCCCATTTATTGCCACCCTGGCCATGATGACCATGGCGCGGGGCATGGCCAACATCTACTGCGATGCAAGACCCATCGGACACCTGCCGACGGAGTTTAAGCTGATAGGCACGGCCTCCCTGGGGACCGTACCCGCGCCCGTGTTTATAATGGCCGTCCTTGCCGCTGCCCTATTTGTGATTACGCGCTACACCGTGTTTGGCAGATACATCTATGCCGTCGGGGGCAACGAGGAGGCGGCCCGACTCTCAGGCATTAACGTCGCAGCCACCAAGTTCTGGGTCTATGTGATAAGCGGGATGTGTGCGGGGATATGCGGCCTAATCCTTGCCTCCAGGCTGGGTTCAGGCGACCCCAAGCTGGGGATGATGTACGAACTAATATCCATTGCGGCGGTAGTGCTGGGCGGTACCAGTTTATTTGGCGGCAGGGGCACGGTGATAGGGACCATTTACGGGGCATTATTTATCGGTGTGCTGGAGAACGGCCTCTTATTAAAAGGCGTCCCCACCTTTTTCCAGTGGGTCATAAAGGGCATCGTCATCCTAATAGCCGTGGTGGTAGACGAGCTGAAGCGGCGGTGATGTCTTTAATTGTAGCGGCAGAGCTTGCCAGTCCTATGCGCAGCTTCGGATGGCTTGCTCTGCTTGGTTGATGTCGTGGTAGACAACGAAGTTTACTTCGTTGCATCAACGACCATAAAGGTCGTTGTCT